>JBJESD010000057.1:0-50030 GCA_051882595.1 Oscillospiraceae bacterium
CCACCCCCTTACTTTGTAACTGCTGTGCGTACCATCTGCGTGAGATGTACTGCGGACTGTGCGGTATTGATAACTCCGTTTATATTAGGACGGGCTGATGTTTCAAGTCCGAACATTCCCGCAATTCTCGGAATCTCTCCTGCGGCAAGCATAACGCCGAGTCCCATTATCCAATGGTCCTTGAAGAGAATGAGACCGCACACCAGCATAACGGACTGCAGAAAGGCTGTAAGGCAGGAGGCTATGACCTGCTTTATCCACATAACAAAGCCGTCCGTAAAGCCTCTCGGTACGCTGAACATATACAGTGCTCCTACAGCAATCTGTATAAGCAGAACGCCGCCTCTTTTAAGGCTTGCGAGGAACACCTTTACTACGGCGTAGCCGAACATAAAGATTATGATTATTGCAAGGATAGGTCCGAAGAGCATTTGCTCGATTGCACCGAGGCAGTCCAGCAGAATGTTGCCCGAGCTGCCCTCGGGATATACTCCGAGAGCCATATCCCACGACATATTTCCCTGCATTTTTATAGCGAGGGAATAAAGCTGAACAGGAACGGTGCTGAACAGATTCACAGCGAAAAAGCCTTTTAATATATTCAGCGAGAGTGCCTTCGGATCGCCTCGTCCGTTCTGCGATTCTATGGCGAACTCAAACAGCGCCACCACTATTCCCACAATGAACAATGCCCAGCCGAGATTACTGAAAAGCTGAACGATCTGCTTCACCCAGGGCTGTCCGAAAAGATCTGCACCGAGGGTGTTCAAGGCGGTGAACAGCTCGCTGAACACGCCGACCACCATCTGATACAGCCAGTCGGTGATGTACTCCATAAGGCTCACAGCTATGTCGTATAGGTTAAATTCGAATATTGTTGTCACCTCCAATGATGATGTGTTTGTCGTAATGGATTGATGGGGATTTTATCTCGGGGTTTGTGATGCATGGGATGCTCCTTTCGTGTTTTGGGTATAGAAAAAAGCAGCCAACGGGGTGTTGGCTGCTTTACTGAACCTATTTACTTTTAAATATGGATAATATGCGTTGAAACCAATTTTTCGGTTTGTTTTGTTCTTGATAAGAGGTACGGGATTGCATCTCATTTAATTGCGGTTTCTCTGCTCTTAATGAAGTGATTTTCTTCAAAAAATATTCCGCCGACTCATTAAAGCCGTATCTTTTTAAACAACCTATTGCAACAGAAGTGTTTTCATATTTTTTCAAATATGAGTTATCAATATTATCAAATATGTAATCAATAGTCGATAACTCGCCTAAACTCATAACAGCTTCAACATAAACAGGATTAACTTGATAACAGCCATTATAAGTATAATTATCTTCTGCCCAAAAGCGGTGTCCTTTTATGTTATCGGCAAGTTTATTAAAACTGAAAATTACAAGTTGATCACCATAATGGAAACAATTTATAGTATCCTCTAATCGTTCTAATGTAAAACCATCAGCATTATTAGAATTGGCAATTTTTCCAATAGCTTCAGAAAAATTGTAATAGCCACCTTTCGCAGAAATCTCGGGACTACTCTTTCCTATTTTGGCAAATATTTTTCCGCTATTTTCTTCATTACAAAAATAATGAATATCGTATTCGCTGTCGATTGAAGTTTCCGACTTTGAAGAACTGTCATGTAGCAATGTATTTATCACAGCATAACCTCCGTATACATTCTTACAGTATCCTCAATACTGAATGCCTTTGCATAGGTCATAAGGCTGTTGAGATTTTTCTTCCTGCTCTGCATATATTCCTTCATCGCAGTTCCGAACACCTGAATGTCCATCTTATCCTTGCACCTTACCATATCGCAGATGGTTCTGTCAATATCGTAAACACTGACGGTGTTTCCGTAGGCGGTTTCGGCTGTTGCTTTGCCTAGCTCCAGCAGCTCTCTGCTTACTGTATGGACAAGGTATCCTTTATTGCGCAGGTGCGAAGCGTTATATGCTCTGCCAACTGTCAACATAATTTCTGTCGGCTCTCGCTCCATAAGTCCATGAAGGTGAAGTGCGGTTTCGTGGGAGAACACCACCTCTTTATTACGAAGATGGATAATATACAGCTCATCGAGCCATGCGTTCTCCGATATATACACACCTTGAGCCACACGCTCCAAGCTGCGTTTTTTTACGAAGTCCTGCATATACGGCTTTGAGATTCCTGCTCCTACCACATCGGCAGTCAGCAGATATCCGTTATTTTGTTCAAGGAGATTATCCATAATATCTTGCTTGGTCATAAAATCACCTTACCTTTACGCTTATGATTATATCACAATTCAGCGTAAAAGTAAAGTGTTTTTTATGATTTTCTTTCGAAAGTTTCTGCCACATATCTAAAATATGGGGCAGATTATCACATACCCATCCTCATTTCCTGCACAGGCTCTGCGAACATTTCAAGATACGAATATATCTCAGCTCGCAGATTCTTGTAGTCCTGCGGAGTCGGCTGGTAATTACGCCAGCCGCACCGGTCATCGGGGAAATCTCTCGGGCGGTAAATATACGGAGCATTCCGCTTGGACGCTTTGCTGAATACATCGCTGACAAAGACGGACTGCGAGTTCACCTCGCCGAGCCTTGTATTTATCACCTTCATATGGATTCTTTCATACTCATCCCTTACGATGCCGGTATCAAAGAATATCTTGGCAATGGTTTCATCCGTAAGTCTGCCCATAAAGACATTTCCTGCAAATCGGCAGTCGTACAGCATATCCATATCTTTGCAGATCTTTTCAAGCTCTCTTGTAAATATCGTGTTCAAAGCCGTTCTCCTTTACATACCTATAATTCCCCAGACATACATGGGTGCCGTAAGCGTAAGCACAAGGCAGGCGAAAAGGATAGCGGGTCCTGTCCATTCAAAGTGTCCGCTTTTGCGATATTCAAAGTAACTTAACCCCAATTTAGCAAAGAAGCAGACAGCAAGGATAAGGTCGATTACGGGGAACACAACATTGTTCACCACCTGCTTTATCTGCTCGGAAGCTGTGTCCCATGTACTCTCAATCGCTCCCGCCACATCTCCGCTGCCGTCAGCGAAGGCGGGAACGGCAAGGGCGGTCATCATAACCGCCATAGTCAGTATGAGCATAAGGATTTTCATTGTTTTCTTCATAATAATAATTCCTCCATTAGTTTGTAGGGGCTACGTGCCAATCGTCATAGACATTACCCTTTATGGTAAGGCTGTCGGTCTTGTTTACGAACAGCATTCCTGCGGGAGTCCAGCAGTCTATTACCCATGTATATACCTTGTAGCTACCGTCGGGATACCATACAGGCGTGAAGTGGGTTCTGTTGTCGTAGGTGCTGTACTTATTCTCTCGGAATTCCATCTTGCCTCGGGAGGTTGTTTCAAGCAACCGCCAGTAGGTCTTGTACTTGAATTCGGGGAAATATGTTACAGCATTCTGCACATCTGTGTGTTCGCCGTTACCGCTGACGGAGGCTCGCACCACCTGATTTATTCCATATCCCGACTTCATCACCGAGCCTGTGGCTGTGGGATTCTTGTCGTCGGGAGTGATCTCCATTGTGGCGGATATTGAGGCTCTGTAGGTTTTACTGCGGAATTTCCACTCGCCCTCGTCTACCCATTCTCCGAGGTCAATCCACCGTCTGCCTGTCCAATACCAGTCCGAATGCCACACCCACTTCGCTTTCCAGTAGCAGCTCCATACGCTCCACGACTGGGAGATTTTCTGTGCTCTCATCGGAACGGAGCTGGAAATTCTGAAGTCGTTATTGCGGTCATAAGCAGTAGGATTGGGCGGAGGGTTCTTGTCAAGGTCAACTATATTTGCTGTAATGTTCGTCTTGCTTGCGGAGGCTCCTCCCGTAACCACAACTCGGATATTCACCGTCTGCTCGGTGGAGGGAGTGTGCCAGTTGCACCATACAAGCTGTGAGCCGCCCTCGGGATATACCACATTGCTGACGGTATATACCCGGTTCTTGATGTAGAACTTTACCGTTACGGGATTGTCGGGTGTATGCTCACCGCCCGATACCGTAACGCTTGTATATACATCCGTATCTATGCGGTAGTCATAGTCGCTGGCGGCAATTTCGGTTTCTTCTTCCTCCTCTTTAAAAGAAACGATACCCACGCCGAGGTTGTTGATGATGTCGCTGTCGGACACCTTCATATCCGTTGCACCTGTCCAAGCCGTATAGCCGAGGTCGCTCTCCTTGAGGAATAGTGCGAAGGGAAGATTTTTATGGGACAATGGTCCGAAATTATTATTTACATCGCCGCCCGTCATCTGATTGTACAGAGCCGCCTCGGTTGCGGTCATAGCGGTCTTTACTCCATGATAGGTGATGTACATAATAGGCTCGACCATCATTTTGTAGTCGCCGTTTGTAAGGTCATCGAAGTCGATTCCCATGTGTCCCGCAATGCTTCTTATGACCTGCTCATCTGTGAAATAGCTGCGTATCTCCTCAATGTCCGAGGTGAGCCACGAGCCGTTGCTGATGATTGTCGGGAGTGCCTGTGCAGGCTTTTGGTAGTTGTAGGTTCCTGTGTTTACGGTAAGGGGAGTTCCGTGCAGATACTGCGTTTTGCAGACCTGTCCGAAATGGAACACGATTCCGCTTTGGTCCTTATTGGAATAGTCGATGGATACAGATTTCGGCTGTCCCGATTCAGCGTCTACGATGGTCACACGAACTCCGTCATTGCCCGAGTTCCAGAAGTTGTCCTCTGCTCCCTCCTGAAGACCACCGCCGCCGTTGTCGATGTTCGGGTCACCCTCCGCAAAGGACGGAATGCTTGTAAAACAAAACGACAGCGCTAATATTAACGCTGCCGCCTTTTTGAGTATATTCTTTATAATTTTCACCTCCAAAGGTTTGAGTGCTGACCTTGTCAGCACCCATCATGGTTATTATCCGAAGTAGCCTATCTTGTTGCCGTTTTCAAACATATCGTCGGCATATTCAGCCTGACCTCCGCCGCCGTTGTCGATTACCCATCCGAAGCCGTTGATGTATATCTTGCCGTCCTTTTTCTCGCCATGCTTAGGAGCGTCCGCAGGCTGTTCGTCTGATGTATCGGCTACCGTTGTCTGCTCGGGAGTGTATTCGGGGGTTACATCCGGGTTTGTGAGTATCGCCTCATCGGTTATCTCGGGAGGAGGGGGCGGTGTTGTTGCAGCAGTAGTTGTCTGTTCGGGGAAGTCCTGCTGTATTACCTCTGCGTCCTCGGGGATTTCTACCGTTTCTTCGGGAGTTTCCTCGTTCAGCTCGGGAGGAGTGTTTTCATCCTCTACTATGGGTTCAGATTCGGTTCTTGCGGTGGTGGAGATTGCCACCGTCACCGCAGGAGTGGTCTGCTCGGGGAGCTTCGCAGTCTGTATCGGCTCATCGTCCTTTGTGAACTGCATTCCGATGACGCACACCATCGCAGCGCATACCGCAGTCGCACCGCCTATTATTAAGCCTCTTTTAGTTTTTTCTTTCATATTATTCACCGTTCCTTTCTTGTAATTGCTTTTTGGGTTAGCCACACAATACCATATTTATTTCGGAAAGTCTAGTGCAAGGAGAGATATTCTACACAAGCACTAAAATTTCGGAGTGTATTTTGACTTAACCGTAAGCTCTATCTGCATCGGTGGGAGAATATCTCCGCAAAAGGACAGCGGAACCTCCAGCATTATTGTCGAGGTAGCCTCGAACTGGTCTATATTTCTTGTGGAGGACGGTGCCAGCGGAGCATTATCCACATCTACGGAAAGGTCATACACGCAGTATTCGATTCCGTCGGAATTGTACTTGATGTGCTTATCTCCTCTCTGCGAAAGCCCGAGGAGATCGTCAAGCCTGCCGTAGATATTGCCTTTGGATACCTTCTGCCGCCACGATGAGCCTGACAGCGTATATCCTCCCGAGTAGCCCTCTCGGATTCCGTTATACACATTTGCGTAATTTGCTACGCTGGTGGAAATAACGGCGGACTGTACTGCGTCCTTTACTCCCGAGGCTATGGTCATAAGCCGCATATGCTGCCATACCACAACGAAAAACAGCAGAGCCGAGATCGCTATTACCACCGTCCAGGGAGCGGAAAAGCCTTTTTTTGAACGCAGGAGCCGTCTTGCTTTTCTCATTACTTCCAGAACACCTCCGATTTTCCGCTTGCCTTTGAGGTGAGCGTTACGGGAAAGCTGCCAAAGCCTCCGAAGCCGATGTCCGTTTCAAGTACGCAGGTTACTGTGAACTCCTGATTAAGCTGTACCTTTCCCGACCTCGACCAAGTAACTCTCGGATCGAGTCCCGTTCTTTCGGACAGCACTCTCGCCCTTGAGGCGGTTTCAGAGCCTATGCGCCCTGCAATCTCCGCCTCACGCACAAGCTCGTCTGCGTAATTGTCAAGCTGCATTTTTGCCGTCATTACGGGAGCGACTGCCGTAAAAAGCGCAAGCACCATAATCACCACAAGCACGATTATACACACGTCGATGTATCCCTCACCGCGCTTGCTTTTCAGTAATTTCTTCATCGTTCACCTCCGTCACATCATTGTTCCGAGGGAATCAATAAGCTGCATTCCCATTACGAACAGATATGTCAGCAAAAACAGCACCAGCATTCCGAAGCTGAACACACGAATCTTCGGCGGAATCTTCTGTGCCTGTGCCTTTAACCTCTGAAGCTCGATCAGCTTGAAGTCGTGGGCAAGCATTTTGAAGTACACCGCACTGTCGTCGCCTCGGATTACCGACACAAGACCTCTCACCACATCGAGAGCTGTGCCGAGCCGATGCGAGCCTCAAAACGGGTGAGCGCCGCCTCGTAGCTTGATGAACGCATATCCGCACAGGTCACATCAAGCTCATACGAGAAATGCACACCTGCGTGCTTTTTATAATTCTCCATAATGGACAGAACATCTCGGCTGGTTTTAAGCTCCTGCTCGACTGTCGCAACAAATCTCGGAAGCTCCTGTTCTATTGCCTCACGCTTTTCACGCATTTTTTCGTCTGCCTTACCCGTTTCACGAAAGTATACCGCAACTGCGAGTATTACGATAAACGGAATAGCAAGAGGTATTACAAATCCGCAGGGGATTGCGAGAAGACCGATAGCCATCGCCTTTACAAGAGCGTGCGCCGTAAAGGTTTCGGGAGTCATCTTTATTCCTGCGGATTTAAGCGTGCTTTCAAGTCGGGTGCGCTTGTATTTGTCCATCGGGATCAGCTGTCCCAGCCTTGCCGCAATGCCGAGCATAACAGCTTCAACAGTCTTTGAGAGCTTTTTATCCTCTCTGCCCGTATTCATTACCGCCTTTGAGGTCTTGAGATACGGGATTTTAAGGGCGTTTGCGAGCAGCAGGAAAAGTCCCGCCGCAAGCGTGACGCCGAATATTATCAGTAAGATTATCATATATACCTCGCTATCTCTTGTATTCAATAGGCTTTGTCAGCTTAATTACAATAGCCGTCGCAACGAATATTCCCACAGCGGATACTGCGAGAATTACCTGACCGGGAATCGTGTTCATAAGGCTGTTGTACCAGTCCTTGTTGAGCATATATAGCAGCGGAATGTTGCCGATGACAAGGAACGCCATTGTAATGAATTCCTTGCGTGGTCCTGTTATGAGGTATTCCAAATCAGCGTTTACCACTCGCATATCCGACAGCTTGTTTACTATGGGGGTAAGGGTGGATTTAAGACTGCGGTCATTCTGACAGAGAATAAGGCTGTCGCACCATTCGTGGAACACCTCGTTGTCTATCTGCTGCTTCATTTCAAGAAGTGCGGCGGTGACATCGGGGCTCTTCAGCTTAATTCTGCTGATGAAGCTCTCAAACACCGTCTTTACGGGAGCGTTGAGGTAATGCACATTCTCCTCGATGGATGTGATTATATCCTCATTGCGAAGATACGCTGTGGTTATGATGGACAGCGCCGTTTCAAGCCCCGAGGAGATGGCTTTCTTGTAGTTGGTTTCGGTGGTCTTGATGTACCAGAACGGCACAAACATAAGCCCTATTGCAAGTACGGGAGCAAGGAACATATTTCCTATTGCCACCGCAACTGAAACACCCACCGCCGCAAGTGCCAGGGAGCAGGCGCACAGCATTCCGAACATAGATGTGCGGTTGGTGAGCCTTAATACCTCCTGCGCCTCCATTATTTCTCGGCGGAGGAAGTTCGGCTTTTTACGGCGTGTTGTCTCGTTTATCTGAGATTTTATGCTATTCGGCTTTGCGAGGATTCGGGAGAATATGCTTTCCGTAAACTCCATCGGCGACAAGCCGATGAGCAGAAAGCAGCCTACCACCATTCCCGCAAAGGCTAAAAGAAGAACTGCGGTCACTTTGCACACTCCTTTCCGAGAAGACGGTCTAACTCACTCTGCGGCATACCATTTTCAAGTAATCTTCGCTGCATTGAGAGGGATATATCCGAACACTTTTCGTGAGTACCCTTTACGATGAACTTTCCGTCCTCCATGCGGTTTTCAGTGATGTTGTAGCGGTAGAGGGAGTGATATTTTCTTGAGCCGTCGGGACAGATCTCACACTCCATTATCTCCATAATGCGGCGCTGCTTGTTTTCAAGCTGCTTTGCATATACGACTATGGGAAACGCCTCAGTTACAAGGTTCAGTATGACCTTATCGTCCACATTAGGGTATTTTCTCTTACAGAGCGTCACCATTCTTCGCCAAGTGGATTCGCAGGAGTTGGAGTGGATTGTGGTTATAACCGTATGACCTGTTCGTGCCGCCTCCTGTGCGGAGTCCGCCTCTGATGAACGCATTTCACCGACAACGATATAGTCGGGGTGGAAGCGGAGAGCCATGTCAAGGAGATTATCCTGCGTTATGGATTTTCTCTCGTCCTCGGACTCTCGGGTGATGGTGTGGATGACCTTATTGCAGATCTTTCCGTTTTCGTCACGCTCCACAAGGTCAAGCTCTCGGGAGCCGTTCTCGATGGTGAATATTCGCTTGTCGTAGGGAATGGTAGTAAGCAGCCAGCCTGTGAGCGTAGTCTTACCCGAGGAGGTCGCACCCGCAACCGTTGTGGATACGCCGTATCTCACAAGGGCGGAGAGCAGCTCCATCATCTCGTCCGTTGCTGTTCCGGATTTAAGGAAGTCCTCCTTGCGGAGCTTCTGTGCGTTTACAATACGGATGGATGCGGCAACGCCCACATCCTCGTCCACAAGAGGAGTTTTCAGTACAGCGATACGGATATTCTTGGAAAGGTGTCCGAGGATTGCGGGCGAGGTGTTATCCAGCACCATTCCCGACACATGGAGCATACGGCGGACAACATTGATTGCGTGGTCAGGGGACTCAAACCTTTCGTCTATCTTGACGGAGGTGCCGTTACTGTACTGCACCTCTATATCGTCCCACGAGTTAATATTTATCTCCTCAATGCCTGTGCCGAAGATGTATTTCGTGAGGAAGGAAAACTCCGCCATTTCCGTATACAGAGCGTCGATAAGCTCGGTCTGCGTCATATTTTCAACGGAGATTCTGTAATCAAGCAGATACTTTCCTATATACCTCTTTACCTGATTTTTCACCTCATCATTGCCTGTATTTACATTGTTGATGCCGTCAATTACAAGCGCAGAATACTTGCTTGAAATATACGACTGCACCTCGTTCAAAACATCGGAGAACTCTCTTTTCTTTTCGGATTTAGAGAACAGATTCTGCGTACTGCTCTGTGTCACTAATCCATTCATAACTCAAATACCTCGTTTGCAATTTTGGATACTGCCTTTCTGAAATCCTTGCTTTCCTTACCCGTAAGCGCACCGAACATATTGCCTGTGAGGAACTGCTGATGCACCTCATCTGAATGTGCTATCCTGAAGTTCACGCCGCCAACGACCTGCTCAACATTTTCGTCCGCCTGAAAATCTCCCACATTGCTTGCCGCCTTATACTGCTTGTTGGCATTGAACTTGTTATCAAGAAGCAGAGGGAGCTGAGAATTGAGGTAGGAGATGGATTTGAGGTCGCAGGACACGAGTCGGAGAACAGCGTCGGATTCTATGAGAGACACCGCCGACAACACATCGTTTGTTATATTGCTTGTGCAGTCGATGATTATATAGTCTGCCATTCTGCGAAGCTCGGACAGCAGCTCCGTCACCTGTGTTTCGTTAAAGGGCGCATAGCTGAATGCGTTCTCGTCGTTCTTCATAGCAAGCATAGTGAGATACTCGTTACGCTTGTGGAGTATGGCGTTCTGCTTGATGAGGTTTTCCGTAACATGAGCCGCACCGAGGATTGCACCGAGGGAGTTTTCCTCCTCAATATCCGACGCGGGGCAGATATATGGGAGAGGGGGTGCGGTCATATCCGCAAGCAGGAGGATTACGTTCTTTTTCTGCGAGGCTATATATCTCGCCAGCTTTACCGCCATTGTGGTCTTGCCCGAGGCGGGACTGCCCCATACCGCAAGCACCTGATTGTTCTCCTTGTCGGGAGGCAGCTCGAAGCAGTTTGATTCCGCTTCGTGGATATCGAACTCGAGGTCAAGCTCCTCATCGTCATCGCCTCGGTTCATAATGCTCTTAAACAGATTCGCCATCGGTTGTCACCTCCGTTTCGAGTGTTTCGCCCTCGTCTGATGTTTCGGTTTCCTCGGGAGCTTCGATTATAACTGTGTCGATTACGGGACTGTTTTCTTCTTCGCCCTCAACGGGTACATCCTCGGGAATTGTATCTTCCGTATCTGTGGGTTCTGTCGGCTCTGCGGGGACGGTCACATCTTCTGCCTTTTCGGATTTTTCTTCTTCAGCCTTTTCAGCCTCGGCTAATTCGGTGAGGAGCTTTTCCTGTGCGGCTATGAATTTCTGTGCGTTATCCGCAGTACCTCTGTAAACGAGCGATATGTGAATTTCGCCCTCTGCTTCAAGCTCTGCAAGAATACTTGCCTGATCGGGAGTTACAAGGAGCGTTACTGTTTCGGGAAGGTCGGCTTCCTCCTCGCCGTCAGAGGTCACGACCACCTCGCCCTCGTCATAGCCCTCCTTATCGGTTACGGCGATGACCTCCACATACTGAAGCTCATCGGGAACAACGGTTTCACCCTTTTCTCTGAAGTCAACAGCGATGACCGACACTATATCTCCCGAGATGAGCTTGCCCGAAAGACCTCCCGCAAAGGAGGGAATGGTGACGGAGATTGCTCTCTTTTCGCCTGTGAGGTTATACAGATATGCGTTCTCGCTGGCGGGGGTGTCGCTTATCTTGCTCGGGAGGACATATTCGCCCTTTAACAGCTCCGAGGACACATACTTTCCGACTACCTCCTCGGACGAGCGTATTACCTCAGAGGGGAGATTGTATGCGCCGACCTCCACCACCTCTATATCCTTTGCGGTAATCTCCTGACCGATTTTTACATCCTTTTTCATACGGACTATTTCCGTTGTCTGATCCTTTGCCGCATTGAAAAGCGGCGTGATTGCAAAGCAGATTATGAGCGACAGGGCGATACAGATAACGCCCAGGACTGTTCTGTTTTTGAGTAATTTCATTGGCTTTTTTCCTTTCAAATTAACATAATTGTGCTTAGATATCCCAGCAGCATAAAAGGGACGAACGGCAGAGATTTCTCCGCCGTTTTTCCTCTTATTTTCTGCACTGCGGCATATATTCCGTAGAAAATGAGCATTGAGGCCTGGGAAATAAAGAGCAGGACGATACTGCCCTCCAAGCTGAGGCAAATGGACAGCGCCGCATACAGCTTTATATCTCCGCCGCCCACACCTCCGCATACCAGTGCTATTATGAATAACAGCACCGCAGGTATAAGCCCAAGCAGCTTACCCGGCTGAAAGCAGAGCAAGGCTGCAAGGGCTGTAATTACGCATAGGACGTCGGATACCTCACGCTTGCGGATGTCTGTCACCGCAGCCCCTACAAGGAGTGCGGCGATGATTGCCTCCTGAAGCGATGCGAGGGACATTAGCCTGCGAACTCGAACATTTCCTCAACCTTTTCGGTGAGGGTGGGGAGAATGGTGTCGCCGAAGAGAGCGTAAAGTCCGCCGAGGAGAAGTGCGCCGATTACAACGGCAATGAGAATCTTGATACCGCTGTCAACAAAGTTTTCGCCTCTCTTGGATGCGAGGAGCTGCTTTGCCTGAAGTGCCTTGAGTGTTACCTTTGTCATAAACTTGTTCATAGTGATTTTTACCTCCATAAATGTGTTCTGAACGCAAAAAATCCGCAGATTTCTCTGCGGATTGCGTTTACAGATATTGTGTTTTTTTAGATTTTCAGCGTAAATTCGTGTGTGGGTTCTGCCTCAACAGAAAGCCCCTCATCAAGAGAAAGAAGAATGTCGTTGAGCCTTGCGAGCCTTTGTTGAACTGTGGCGAAAGCGAGCAAATCTTCATCTTGAAAGACATAAATTCTCTGCATTTGCTCAAAAGCCCTTTGAAGCTTCATATCCGAGCCTATTGCGCCGAACAGCTCAAACTCGAAAAAAGGCTTATCGGATAGATCACTGCCAATGCGTTCTCTTTCCTCAATACGCTTATATGAAAGCATTGTTATAAATTCATCGGGCTGTGACAGCATTTCCTTAATTCTAGGCATTTCCATCATTACCGATAAATCAAAGATGTGCTTTGCTGTATCAAAAAGCATATTTCGTGAGTAATAGAATTCTGCAGCGAGTATTTTATCTGCAAATATTCGCTCGAGCTTTATCGTGTTCACAATAAAGGGCTTTAGGTCATAATTACTTGCAAGAATTTTCTGCTGTTCGGGGGTTGCCTCGGAATAGATCAAGGCTGAAACCTCCAAAGACTCATACGGTTCGCTGATAGTAAACGATGTTGCCTCCACCTTTACTCTGCCAAAACGCTGCAGCTGATCCTGTGCGTCTATAACCGTCATAGGCTCATATACATACACACTTGTAATGCTGCCCTTGTTATTGATTTCAAGGGACTTGTCATCCGTTCTCGGCAGAAGCGAATACCCGTTTGCAGCTTTTTCAAGTCTGCGCTTTCCCTGATTGCGGGAACAATCCCGTATTTCGACTGTAAGGTCTATATCCTCGGAAAATCTTATCATTCTTCCTATCGCCTTGTATAAAGCTGTACCGCCCTTAAAATATGCAGGAAGCTCAGCCTGCTTATCTGCAAGCTGTGATAAAAGCAGTGTAAGATAGTAATCCTTTTCAATAATATCCTCGCGGATGTTCGAACGTTGGCTTACCGATGAGATAAGCACCTTAAAGGCGTCCTTGTCCTCGTGAAGCATCATACACCGTCACCTCCCGTAATAATGTCTACCGTATCCAGCACAACAGCCTGCGGATAATATCTTCTTGCATATCCAAGCAGCTTTATGGGATCAAGCAGTCTGCTTTGGATAGTCCTGTTCACTACAGCCTTTGGATTCGGAGAATTTATATGGAGCCGCCTCATATCCGAAACGGTATCCAGAATCTGCAGATACTGATAATTCTCATCGGTCACACGCACAATAGGCTTCTTTGCAATAACATGACAATTTGTGGGGAGCTTTTTGCGGTAGCCGTTGGAAATAATCTCAATATCCTTTGCTATAAGAGTGGACAGCCCGATTCTGTTAAGAAACGAAGCGCCGCTCTCATAGCCTATAACTCCATTTGTATCCTGCGTCAACATCTGAACGGCATATCTGTCGTAATCGGGCGTTACCGCACCGAATACGGTTTCTTTTGTAAGATAATACACGCCTTTGCTTATACGCTTTATCTGCTGCTCGTCTGCCATACGCTTCAGCTTGTTGTTGGTGATGGTTCTGGCATTTTCCGCAGTAAGACCGAATGCCGTTTCAAGAAGCTGTGCTATCTGCGTGCTTTCAAACGGCTCTCCTGCGGGGATCGCCTTGATTTTCGTTTCAAGCCATTGGCTGTATATTCCGTTTCTCACAATAATCGCCCCTTTCTAATGATATTTTAATGATATAAAATACACCTGTTTTCTTGCTTATATAATATCATATAATAATATATTTGTCAAGGGACGAATGTGATAATTACATCGACATTCCCATAGTCGGAGCAAAGCCGTCGTTACTCTGCTCCGTTTCCGCAAAAGGGGCGGACTGCTGATTCTGATTAAGGTGCTGTGCGAGGTACTGCTGATACGCCTCTACCACAGCATTGTTGAGCTGCTCTCTGAACTCCGCTGTGGTGGGGAAGCACACATCCGCATAGCTCTTGTCCTTCTTCTGATAGGTGGGCATAGAAACGAACAGTCCCTTTTTGCCGTCAACGAGCTTCAACCCTCTTATAGCGAAGCAGCCGTCAAGGGTTGCGGACGCATACGCACGAACTCCGTTATCTGCGAGTGCAATTTTCGTGATTTTAACATCTAACTTCATTGTTGTTCTCCATTTCCTGTGCCTGTGCAATTATGCCGATGGTTATAAACAGAATAATAAGAAAGATAATAATTTCCGCTGTATTATCCGTTTCTCCCTCGGCTTTGACGCAAGCAGATACTGAATACTGTGTTTCTGATAAGGTTTCGGCGGGAACAGCCCCCCGCGGTTTTGCAAGAAACAGAACCGCAAGGAGCATTACCAGCCACATACCGACCTTGCTCATCAGCCTGCGAACTCAAACATTTCCTCAACCTTTTCTGTAAGGGTGGGAAGGATGGTGTCGCCGAAGAGAGCGTAAAGACCGCCGAGGAGAAGCGCACCGATTACGACAGCAATGAGAATCTTGATACCGCTGTCCACGAAATTCTCGCCTCTCTTGGAAGCAAGGAGCTGCTTTGCCTGAAGTGCCTTGAGTGTTGCCTTTGTGATGATCTTCTTCATGATTGTTTTTCCTCCATAATAATGAATTGATTGTAAAAAAATAAACCGTCATTCTGCTGAACGGCGGTCATAAACTTATTTTAGGTGAATTGCTCTGCTCGTTACGAGCTTCGGTTATTTGTGTGAGCCTTTCCTGCGCCCACTCGGGGATATGCTCGGGAGAGATTATTCCCATAAAATCGTGACGGTCAAAGCTGGTCTGCTCTCCGTCAGAGAGAAACTCTCCGAACACCTTTCTTCCGCTTGCCGAGGGTGAGCAGCCGAAGCCGCCCGTTGCATAGAAAAGCTGATTTTCGGGTGTGCGGTATTCCTCCTTCAGAACCTCTGCTCTTAATACGAGGAGCTTGTCGGTGTAGTCCTGCGGCTCGTCTGACTGCAATATATGCCGACCGTCAAAGAGATTAAGCTCGGCGTACATTCTCTGAACCTGCGCCGCAAGTCCGTCCACGATACAGCTATGCGATCTGAGGGAGAAGCTGTAATTCGAGTCGCTTTTCGGGATGTAGAATGAATTTGCCCATTCCCGATTCTCACGATGGATTCTGCCGTCACCCTCACGCAGCTTTATGCTGTTGGCTATTACCCACATTGTGCGATCAAAGCCGAACTCCTTTACAGTAAGCTCAGCACACTCCGAGGGAAGACGGTATCCGTCAAATTTTTCGGAGACCTGCTTATCAAGGAACTCCTTACAGCGGATATTCTCTCTTTGGCTGTTCCGCCACGCTTCGATTTCATCATTGCGTTTCGCTTCTGCGGCGGAATATCTGTATAGCCTCTCCATTACTCCTCCTGTTCGCATACGGGCAGGATTCCTCTTTCCATAAGGAACTGGTACAAAAACAGCCGCCCTGCCTGCGTCCAGCAGGTGTGCATTACAGATTTTTCTTCTGTTATGGAATAGGTCTTGCTCTGCGTGTAGCCTTTGTTTGCATAATCCGCATACAGCACCCAAGCCTTTCCTACGGGATACTGCACCTTGAATTCGTGCAGCATTTTATTGAAGGCAACCGCCGTCATACCGTAGTCCTTTGCAATCTGCGTTACGGGTACGGAATTTTTGCTGTTGAGAATCCTGTCGTAATATCCTGCCTTAACTGTAAGAAATGCGTTTTCTGTGGCAAGCTGACGGTTTTTCTCCTGCTCGTCAGCAAGGGCGGCGAGGAGCTTCGCAAGCTCTCTCGGATCGCTCAATGTCTTATGCAGAGCCTCGGCTGTAAGGTATGCACCATGCTTTCGGATAGAGGGAAGCACCTCCGAGGTCACCCAACGCTTGTATGCTCTCGCATTGGGCAGCTTGCTTGAAAGTATAAGGCTGTACAGACCGCTTTCATTGATAAGCCAAACTCCCGACTGTCTGCTGAGTTTTAACGTTTCGTTAAAACTCATATCTTCTTTGTCAACATGGTCATTGAGCGCTTTTGTTGGATTTGTATATCCTAATGTCAATGCCACATCCTTGCTGACGAACCAAGGCTCACCGTTAATTTCAAGCGTGCGAATCTCACCGAACTCTTCATGCCTGAACAGCACGATATCGGTATTATTCATCCTCGTCCGCCTCCTGAACTACCACAACGCCGTCATCTGCATAAATCTCGAGGTTGCCGTCAGCGTCGAGACCTGCGGTGTCGAGTATCTCCTGCGGAATGCGGACTCCGTCACCGTAAACGCTTACCTTGACTGTATCTCCCTCGGAAACGCCGAGGATGTCCTGTGCCTGTTTTGTGAGCTTCAGGTTACCGTTCTTTGTAACCTTGCAATCAAATGTTAACATCGCTTTCTCCTTGTTCAAAATCGAATAGGGAGAGCTGTCTGCTAGTATTAAGACGCTCTCCCATGTCGTAGTTTGCTATGAGCAGCTCGCCGAACATACTGCCGCCGTCAAATCTCTGACGGATATTATTGATGCGCTCATAGGAGTACATCTCATATCCCTCATACAGACTGCGTATCTCGGGGCAGTCGTTGTAGGATACCATAAACTTTCCCGTTATCCCTGTAAGGATATTTCGGAGGCGTTCGTGGTCGGCGGTTGTAAACCCTACATTTTCATAATAGCTTTCCGTATTGAAGTACGGCGGATCGCAATAGAAAAAGCTCACCTCGCTGTCCTGCTGCGTGATGAGCTTCTCAAAGTCCTTGTTTTCTATTACAACCTTTTGCAATCTGCGGCAAGCCTGTTCGATGAGGGGAAAGTTTCCCCACATGGAATGAGGCTTTCCTCCGAAACTGTCGCAGCCGCTTGCGTAGCTGTAACGGATTAGCTGATAGAATTCCGCTGCTCTTTTTACATCTCCTATCTCTGCCTTTTCGCTTATGATTTGCTTTGTTCTGTCGAAGTCCTCTCGGCTGTTAAGCACAAAACGCAGGCTTTCTATAAGCTCTGTGCTGTGGTCACGAACACAGGTGTAGAGATTTGAGATGTTGCTGTTGAAATCGTTGAAGATTTCGTGATCATTCCCTGGCGGCTTTGCAAAGAGAATCCAACCGCCGCCTCCGAAGACCTCTATGTACTTTTCATAGTACATAGGAAATCTCGGAATAATGATGTCGCGGGAGGATTTCTTGCCGCCTATCCAGCTCATAAAGCTGTTGACTTTCATCACCTCTTTCGTGCAATACCTGCTGTGAACATTGGCGGTACTGCCCAGCCGATCGAAGTGTGAGTCTGCGTTACGCCTGATGTTCACAGGCTGATTGCAGTTTTATTCCATTGTCAGCGTAAATGACGCCTTTGGCTCGGGCTTCATAAACTCTGCGAGCGTCAGCGTTTCTCCCTCGTAGCTGTAATCCTCGGGAGTTACCTCTATACCTTCCGCTGTTCCCTCAAACGGCTCACGCACAAGGATAGTTCCCCAATGGTTTACCAGCACATGGGATTTGAGCTGGCATATCTCCCCGTCACACTCGTCACGAAGGTCGTATGCGTACAAGCCCTCGGGAACGGTGCTGCGGTCTATGCGGTAATTTGTGAAGAGAGCCTCTCTGTCGAAGATGGAAAAGCCTTCATAGGTTATCTCGCTTGCGTTTACTGCACTCATTCCACACCTCCGTCAAAAAGTACCGCCTTTATCTTTCTGCCGATAGCCTCGATTACATTTACCGTAACGGCGTTTCCGGCCATTTTGTATAAATGTCCGTCCGACTTTATGGCGGAGCTTGCGGCTCTGAACTGCTTGTCCGAAAAGCCCTGAAGCCGCCAGCACTCTATTGGCATCAGCTTGCGTACTCTGCCTTTGTGGACAACTCCATGTCTGTCGGTAACGGTTATTGTAAACATAGGCTCGTTGGGATTTTTCATCCGTCTGCCGTTCTGACGAGGTTTTTCCTTTTCGGGGCAAAGGACGGCACGAGGCTGTTCCTCCACCAGCACTCCCGAAGCAGAGCCTCGGTGATTCTTACACCTGCGTCATACCTTGCGAGGATACAGCGTGCAAGCTCTGTCAGCTCGGGATCGGCATTGAGGTCTATATACAGACCTGTTTTACCGCCTCCTCCGCCCGAGCCTGCGCACTGCGTTACGGCTGTGCCGTCTGTGGAGTACACTCTTGAACCCTGCGGACCGTCGATGAGCCGTTTAGGATTTTTAGGAGCGAGGCATTCGACAGGAAATATTTTTCCGGCACATTCTGCTCTAAGATATCCGACAATGTACACTCGCTTACGGGATTGCGGGACTCCGAAGCCTGCGCTGTTATGCACAAACCATTCAATACAATACCCCAATTCCGAAAGCGTGCGGAGGATCGTGAGGTAAGTTTGCCCCTCACCATGCGATAGCAAACCGGGAACATTTTCAAGGAGAAAAGCTGCAGGTCGCTTATGCTTGATAACTCGGGCGATATGATGGAAGAGAGTACCTCTTGTGTCCTCAAATCCGCGCCGTTTTCCTGCCACGCTGAATGGCTGACAGGGAAAACCTCCGACAAACAGATCGAAATCGGGCATTTCTTCTGCGTTGATTTTTGTGATGTCATTGTAGAATACCTCCTTTTCGGTGTCATACATTGCTCTGTAGGCAGCTTCGGCGTTCTTATCTATTTCACAGAAGCCTATGCACTCATAGCCTCCCGCTTTTTCAAGTCCGCTTCTGAAGCCGCCTATACCCGCAAAGCAATCGAAAAATTTAATAGCTGCGGTCATCATTCCTTTCATTATTTATTTGATTTTCGTCACATAGACAGCTTGGGACCCGTATCCTGCTTCGGCTCGGCTATCTTGTGGAACGAGTCCTCGCCCATACAAAGACCGAGATGTCTGCCGTTATCGAAGGTACAATGTACCGTTCCGATATCGTCCACGAGGTCTACTGTGCCTTTTGTACCGTTGGGAATGGGGTGAGGGTCCTTGCCCATATGGTCAAGCTGAATTCTTGTGCCGGGCGGATATTGCTCCTTGAGCTGCTTTATTTTGCCGTAGTTCACATTTTCACCTCCCTTCATCGGCGTTTTTATGTTTCGGTCAATGCCGTTACATACTTAATTCCTTATACTGTGCGATTTCTTCCTTCGCCTGCTGTTCGAGCCTCCGAACGCAATCCATCATCGCCTCTGTGCCTTTCAGCTCCTGCGAAATAAAGGCTTTCTCTGTTTCGCGTATCCTGCATTCAACTGCGTCACAAAGCTCATTCACGGCTGTTATTTTGTCCGTAGGGAGCAGTCTGTCGAATATGGTCTGTGCTACGGGATGCTCCGCATTGGGAACAAGCGTCACCGATATATCCTCTGTACCGCCTACGGGCGTACTGAAGCTGACATCTGCATAGTGAAGCTCCTCCTTGAGATATTCCGAGGGGAGCGTTATTGCAAGGCTGTAATTTCCGTTCTTAATATAGAGATTTATCATTACATTTTTCCTTTCACATTGAAATCTGCGGTGCAGTCTGCTTGGGAGCTGTCTGTTCGGGGAGGTTGTCTGCTATTTTATCTGCCAGCTCGTTCAGCTTTTTTTCGCTCTCAAAGGTCAGAGCCTCGTCATTGTCGAGGGTAAATTCCACACATCCCCTTATCTCTGCAAGCTCCTCATTTGTGAAGAGTCTGTGGCTGGGGACAAGTCCCGAGCGGGTTGCGAAGTCCTCCTTTGCCGAAGCGTAATCGTCCGCATGATAATGTCCGAGCGTGACGGTCACTCCGTCATAGCAGCGTTCCCATGTTACGAACTGAAAGCCGTTAAAGCCCATATCCCTTGCCGCAAGCACCGTTCCGTTGAACTCAGAGAGCAGCTTGTAATTCTCCACTGCTTTAAGCTCGGGGGCTTTTTCATAGGCGGTTGTGTACTCCTGAACGGTGTGGTAGATGTCTATGAGCTGTTCGAGGAGCGTATCGTCCTCGCCTCGCTGAAAGGTCATCTTGTCGCTATGGATGGTGCAGATTTTTTTGCCATCCTTTTTCACCTCAAGGGGAGAGTCTGCGTCTGCTCCCTCTACTGTACAACCGAGCCTTGCCGCCTTGAGCAGCATTTCTTTTTGAATGAGATTCATCGTATCCTCCAATCTCGGGGTTCAAGTCCCCGAAAATCTTTTTTGCATTTTTTCTGAAAACAAAAAAAGCACCTGTGAATGACTTTCGGGGAATCCCGGAGCCGACACAGGTGCTTGTGCATATTATATAAATATGTATTAAAATTTTCTACGGGGAAATGGGTTCATTCCCCTGAAAATCTTTTTTGTTCAATTTCCGTAAAATGAAAAAAGCCTGCGATTACCTTTTACGGCTCACGCAGGCTGATTGTGCATTATGAATAAATTTGAGAGAAAACATTTTATATGTGGGGGTTCAAATCCTTTTTTCCACAAAAAATATCTACGGATGCATATTTTTGATTTTTGCAAAGATATATGCCCACAAGTGGCTTTGTCAAGCCGTTTGCGGGCATAATATCTTTTTCACTAAGAAAATATGGTGCGAGTGACGGGACTTGAACCCACACGTCTATACGGACACTAGCACCTCAAGCTAGCCTGTCTGCCTATTCCAGCACACTCGCAAATATTTGATTGTCTTTGTTTTCAGGCTCTCTGTCCTGACGACTATTGTATTATATCACATTGTTTTGCCTTTGTCAAGCATTTTTTTGAAAAAAGTTTATATTTTTTGGATTTTTTACGGAATCCAAAACGAATAGCCGAAGCTGACATATAATAATAGTCATAACCGCGTGATATATCGCAGATATTCCTGCCGATAAAGAATGCAGCGCAGACGATATCGCGCAATTTACGGCAGGGGATAGCTGTCGCAGCGCTAGAATATCTCTGCTGTATATCCGCCCTCGCGCGCCTCGCGGCGGATTGCCGCCATTCGGGCGAGTATCGCATTTTCTTCGAAAATAAGCGCGTCTATGGCTTCGTCTTCCGTCACGAACGAGAAATTGGTGCGGCATTGTTCAAGGCGTTCAATCAGTTGTGCATATTCGCAGGTAAGCCGTTTCTGTTCAAGCTGCCGCGCGGAGGGCATATGTCGTTTCTTTATCATGGATTTGTTCCTTTCGTCTGTATTGTGAGATAAATATATTAACAATACCGAAAAAATATCACATGAATTTCGCGTTATTTGATTTTCAATTCCGCTGCATTGGTTGAATATAGTATTGACATATTTGTCAAATTAGGCTATAATATTAAGATGAAGATGGATTACTATATTTTGCTTTATGATTAAGCAAATTCCGCATGGTTATGCGTACTATTAAGAAATCCGGAGGTAATTATGGCTGACTACATAAGAAGGCTTCCCGTTTACCTGCTGCTGGACTGCTCTGGCTCTATGGCAGGCGAACCTATCGAGGCTGTGAAGCAGGGCATCAAGGCGCTGGTTTCCGAGCTTAAGAGCGACCCTCAGGCGCTGGAGACCGCTTGCCTGTCCGTTATCACTTTTGACAGCTCCGCGCGCCAGATAACTCCCCTTACCGAGCTTATGCTCTTTAAAGAGCCGCAGATCGCCGCAGGCGGCGCTACCGCTCTGGGAGCCGCGCTGACAGTGCTGTCCGAGTGCATCAAGGCGGAGGTTCGCACCTCCACCGCTACCCAGAAGGGCGACTGGAAGCCGCTTGTTTTCCTGCTGACGGACGGCGCTCCCACCGACAATCTCGACGACGGACTTGACGCGCTTAAGAACGTTGCGGCAGGCAACATCATCGCCTGTGCCGCAGGCGCTAACGCAAACACGAATACTCTGAAGAAAATTACCAATAATGTATTGATGATGAACAATCTCACAGCAGGCGACATGGCGCAGTTCTTTGCATGGGTGTCCGGATCTATCAAGGCTTCCTCCAAGAGCATCGACGCTGCACCGGGTGACGCGGTTGCGCTTCCGCCGCCTCCGCAGGGCTTTGTTATCGTGCCTTGATCGGAGGCGCTATGGATAACGAAGATATCAGACCCGTGCGGATAAACGGTATCCCCGTCCCGAAGATAGAACGGGTTTCCCCCTCAGCCCTGAACGAGCGGCAGGAAAACGCCCCGTCCCATGAGAAAGCCGCTGCTGTGGATGTCCCCTCATCGCAGGAGACGCGCGGCGAGCCTTACGAGGACATCGGGGAGCGCGGCAGCATTCCGCTTGACGCAGAGCCTGCAAAGCTCACCGACCGCGAGGTGATGGAGCACACCGCCGCGATATGGCAGTACAAGCCGATTGCCGACAACGGGGTGGAGCTGCATACAGAGTGCCACGCAAAGCACTGCGAGACCGACTTCGCCGAGGTTACCGGCGCGCGCGTCAGGGGCAAAAAGCACAAGCACGACGGCACTAACTGCGACGACTGGTTCGAGACCGCCGAGGTCGAGGGCTGCATTATTGCGGTAGTATCCGACGGCGCAGGCTCTAAGTCGCTTTCGCGCATAGGCGCAAGGCTTTGCTGCGAGGGCGCGGTGGAGTACCTTAAAACGGCGCTGGCGAAGCTTTTCGCGGACTTTCCGCAGCTTAAAAGCGCGCTTTCTGCCGAGATGTCCGGCACGGAGTTCATGGCTGCCTGCGGCAGGCTTGCTCCGCTGGTTCAGGACGCCGCGAGGCACGCCTTTGACGATGTTATAAACTACCTTAAATCCGTATATAAGGATGAAAACGTCTGCGCGGCGCTTGGCAGAAATCCCGTGCTTTCGGACTTTTCATCCACCTTTCTGGCGGCTGTCATCATTCCGCTGGAGATAGACGGCGCGCGGCAGAGCCTTGCGGTCACCGCACAGATTGGCGACGGCTGCATATGTGCCGTCAACTCAAAGGCGGATGCAGACGGCTGCCTTAAGCTGCTGGGCGAGCCGGACAGCGGCGCGTTTTCGGGCGAGACGGAGTTCCTCTCCGAGCGCACCGTCAACGACAACAGCATTGCGGCAAAGACCAGGATAAGCCGCGGCAGCTCCGATGTTTTCATGCTGATGAGCGACGGCGTTGCGGATGACTATTTCCCTGCTGCGCCGATGATAAAGCGGCTGTACCTCGACCTTTGCCTTAACGGCATTCTTCCGATGGAGGGCGAGTGCACCGTTGCCGAGCAGCCTGAGCCTATCCGCTTCCGCTCGGTATCCATGAGCCAGCGCAGCGTTGAGCTTCAGTATGCAAAGCAGCTTATGCCGGACGGCGGCGCGCAGACGGTGGATATGCTGTGGGATAAGCGCGGCGCGCTTAAGTGCCACTCACTGGAGGCTTACGGTATCTCCCTCGGAGCGACCGTGCAGGAGCGGCTGCTGACTTGGCTTGACAACTACAACGAGCGCGGCAGCTTTGACGACAGAACATTGGTGATTATTAAAATAAAGGAATAATTGGTATTATGAACAGCGGTGAGATACGTTCAGCAACGCTGGAAAGCGGCGAAACGATACAGTATGTATATGACGCGAATGCGCCGCGCGGCGGAATGAAGCATACCTTCTTCACGCCCGACAGGCGGTTTGCGGTGCAGTTTTTCAATGATCCGCGCAATGCCCGCGACCCTCAGATACAGGATCGCATCCGCAGTATCGTGAGTATCTACAATCCCACCCTGTCCGAAAAGGACGGCGGCGCACTGGGCAACACCGAAAAGATAGCGGACTATTTCAGAACGCGCTTCTGCTGGCCGGTCGGGATAATAACCTATCCCGAGTTCGGCATCGTCTGCCCGACCTATCCGCAGAACTTCTTCTTCGGCGAGGGCGCTTCCGCCGTGCTTAACCTTAAGGGCAAGGACAAGAAAAGCAACTGGTTTACGGGCAGAAACCGCCGCTACATAGCCCCCGGGGAGCTTGGCGACTTCCGCATGATGCTGCGCACCGCGATATGCCTTGCGCGCTCGGTGCGGCGTATGCATCAGGCAGGGCTTGCGCACTCCGACCTGTCCTGCAACAACGTGCTTATCGACCCCAAGACAGGCTCGAGCGTGGTTATTGACATCGACTCGCTTGTCGTTCCGGGAAAGTACCCTCCCGAGGTATGCGGAACAAGGGGCTATATCGCGCCCGAGGTGCTGGAAACCATGGGGATGGAGAGCACAAAGCGCAGCTACCCCTGCGTGCAGACCGACCTGCACGCCATGCCCGTGCTTATGTATGAGTACTTCTTCCTGCGGCATCCGCTGATAGGACCGAAAATCTACTGTGCGGATTCCGCGGAGAGGGATGATTATCTCGCGATGGGTCCGATGGCGACCTTTATCGAGCATCCCACCGACCGCAGCAACAGACCGCCCGACCTTAAGGTGACTATCCGGTCGCTGTCAAAGGGGCTTGAAAAGCTGTTCCTGCGTGCGTTTGTGGACGGGCTTCACAACCCCGACGAGCGTCCTACCGCTATGGAGTGGGAAACGGAGCTTCTTCGGGCGTGGGACAGACTTGTTCCGTGCAGCAATCCCGGCTGCGACAAGAAGTGGTTCATCCTGAGGGATGAGAACGACCCGGTTTGCCCGTTCTGCGGCAAAAGGGCGCAGGACAGGATGATACGCATACGCTTTCAGAGCGAGATGCGCGGAAGAAGCGGAGTGTACAGAAACAACGGCGACGCGTTCGTGTATGACGGAATGCCGCTGTTCGACTGGCACGTCTACTCGAACGTCCACAACGACGAAAAGGCAAGCACCGATATGCGCGCGTATGTATGCAGGCATAACGGAATGTGGCTGCTTGTCAACAACGGCATAGAAGGCATGATGTCGCCCTCGGGCAGGCTTGTGCCGAAGGGAAGCGCCGTTGAACTGAAAAACGGAGCGGTATTCCGCATGACAAACCGTGAAAATGGCCTGCTTGCCGAGGTGAGCGTCACCTGAAGCTGCGGACCGGAAAGGACAACATATGAAGAAATTTGGCTTAACAGACAAAGAGGTCGCCGAAAGCAAGGAAAAATACGGCGACAACAGTATGACCGAGCAGGCCTCAGAAAGCTTCTGGGATAAGCTTAAGGGAAACCTCGGCGACCCGATGATAAAGATACTGCTTGTTGCGCTCGGCGTTAATGTAGTACTTTGGATACTGGGTCTCGCAGGCGTTATCACCGAGGGCGCGCCCGAGTGGTACGAGCCGCTTGGCATACTGATAGCGATAATGCTTGCAACGCTTGTTTCCACCATCTCGGAGTACAACAACGAGAACGCATTCCAGAAGCTTCAGGAGGAGGCTTCCAGAATTATGTGCAAGGTGTACCGCAACGACGTTGTAACAGAGGTTGCGATAAACGATATCGTTGTGGGCGACTGCATCCTGCTTCAGGCAGGCGACAAGATACCCGCGGACGGTATCCTTGTTGACGGCGACCTTAAGGTAGACCAGTCCGTGCTTAACGGCGAGAGCCGCGAGGCGAAGAAAATCGCTGTTCCCGACGGCTGGACGGACACCGAGGAGAACATCAACTTCGATAACGAGTACAAGGTGTTCCGCGGCGCTGTGGTGTGCTCGGGCAACGCTGTTATGCAGGTTACCATCGTCGGCGACAAGTCCGTTTACGGCGAGATAGCAAAGCAGCTTCAGACGGATGACGACCGCGAGACTCCTCTTAAGGTAAAGCTTGGAAACCTTGCAAACGGAATTTCCAAATTCGGCTATATCGGCGGTATCGCTATCGCAGTCGCAATGCTGTTCAAGACGTTCTTCATCGACACGGGCTTCAACCCTGCCGAGGCTGTTATGCTGGGCGGCGTGTTCCAGTGGGCTGTGCTTCTTAAGGCGATAATCAACGCGGTAATGCTGGCGGTCATCATCATCGTTATGGCAGTGCCCGAGGGACTTCCGCTGATGATTGCCATTGTTTCGGCGCAGAATATGGGCAAGATGCTTAAGGACAACGTCCTTGTAAGAAAGGTTGCAGGTATCGAGACCGCAGGCTCTCTTAATATCCTGTTCTCCGACAAGACCGGCACTATCACAAAGGGCAAGCTGGAGGCTGTTTCCTTTATCACGGGCGACGTGCGTGAATTCAAGGGCATAAACGAGCTTGGCGGCGGACTTAAGGATATGCTGTCCCTCTCCATCCAGCACAACACGCTTTCCATGATAAGCGGCTCGGGCAGCGAGCTTAAGGTAATCGGCGGCAATGCGACCGAGCGCGCTATCCTCGGCTTTGACATCGAGGGCACGAAAAAGGACGGCGTTACCGCTGTCGGCAACATCCCGTTCAACTCCACGAACAAGTACTCCGCTACACAGATAGACGGCGCATACAAAATGACGCTGATAAAGGGCGCGCCCGAGAAGATACTTCAGCGCTGCGCGACCTATTACGACGACAACGGCGAAAAGCAGCCGTTTGACATGGATAAGCTCAACGCGAAGATAGACGAGCTTGCAAACCGCGCTATCCGCGTGCTTGCTATCGCGACCTCCGAGGACGCTCTCGGTGAGGACGCTCTGCCGGACGGCAACAACTGGACGCTTGTCGGCGCTGTGGGAATCCGCGACGAGGTTCGTCCCGAGTCCGTTACCGCTATCGCGGAGGTTAAGGGCGCAGGCGTTCAGGTAGTAATGATAACCGGCGACCGCAAGGAGACCGCCGTTGCTATTGCAAAGGACGCAGGTCTGCTTGAATCGGACACCGATATCGTGCTTACTTCCGACGAGCTTTCCGTACTGTCCGACGAGGAGATAAAGGAGAAGCTGGCGAACATCCGCGTTATCGCGCGTGCGCTTCCCTCCGACAAGAGCCGCCTTGTGCGCATTGCGCAGGAGCTTGACCTTGTTGCGGGCATGACGGGCGACGGCGTAAACGACTCTCCGGCGCTTAAGAAAGCGGATGTCGGCTTTGCAATGGGCGGCGGTACAGAGGTCGCAAAGGAGGCCTCCGACATCGTTATCCTTGACGACAACTTCAACTCCATCGACAAGGCTATCCTGTACGGACGCACGATTTTCAACTCTATCAGAAAGTTCATCATATTCCAGCTTACCATCAACGTTGCGGCAGTGCTTATCTCGTTTATCTGTCCGCTGCTCGACCTCGCTTCGCCGCTTAACGTTATCCAGATTTTGTGGGTAAACCTTGTAATGGATACGCTTGCAGCGCTTGCATTCGGCGGAGAGCCGGCACTCAAGCGCTTTATGCAGGAGAAGCCCAAGCGCAGAACCGAGCCGATCATCAGCAAGAACATGATGAGCGAGATCATCGTCGGCGCAGGCTGGACGTTCGTGCTCTCTCTCGCTATGCTGCTGCTGGGTGAGAAGATCGTTGACGCTGTTTCCGGCAATACAATGCTCGAAAAGTGGGGCTTCATCAGACCGGGCGCTGTCGGAGAGGACGCGCATATGTACCTCACCACCGCTTACTTCGCATTCTTCATCTTCATTGCGGTGTTCAACGGCTTTAACGCGAGAACCGACAAGCTTAACCTGTTCGACAACCTTACGCGCAACAAGGGTTTCCTTACGGTATTCGGCATCATCGCGCTGGTGCAGATCGCTATGACCTATATCGGCGTAGCTGTTCCGGCTGTGGGCGATATCCTCGGCTGCCACGGTCTTAACGTAACGGAGTGGCTGGTGGTTCTGGTGATGGCGCTTTCGATAATTCCGATAGACCTTATCAGAAAAGCTATAATGAACGCAGTTTCCAAAAAGTAATAATAAATCCCGGCTATGGCACATCGTCATGGTCGGGAATACGGTAAATCT
Source organism: Oscillospiraceae bacterium (assembly GCA_051882595.1). Classification (GTDB taxonomy): domain Bacteria; phylum Bacillota; class Clostridia; order Oscillospirales; family Ruminococcaceae; genus CAG-115. Next base: position 27,920 of record JBJESD010000057.1, read on the forward strand.
AAGGAGGACATTAAAATGGCAGTTAATCTTTCTAAGGGTCAGAGAGTAAGTCTTGACAAGTCTGTTACTATGGCAAGAATAGGTCTTGGCTGGGATACCAACCGCTATGACGGCGGCGCGGATTTTGACCTTGACGCCTGCGTGTTCCTGCTGGGCGCCAACGGCAAGGTGCTCAGGGACGAGGACTTTGTATTCTACAACAACCTCACCGCGCGCGACGGCGCAGTGGTTCACACCGGCGACAACCGCACAGGCGAGGGCGAGGGCGATGACGAGGCTATCATCATCGACTTTACCAAGATTCCGCCCGAGATCGAGAAGATAGCGGTTACGGTTACTATCTTCGACGCGCAGGCGAAGAATCAGAACTTCGGTCAGGTCTCCAACTCCTATGTACGAGTTGTAAAGATCGACAACCCCGACGACGTTAACGGCGAGGAGACCCTCCGCTTTGACCTTGTCGAGGAGTTCTCCATCGAGACGGCGCTTGTTGTGTGCGAGATCTACCGCTACAACGGCGACTGGAAGTTCAACGCGGTTGCGGCAGGCTATCAGGGCGGACTGGAAGCGCTGTGCCGTGCTTATGGAGTTAATGTATAACCGAACCGGCGATAAGCCGCCATCTGCGGCGTGATACACACCATGGCAGCGCAGACAGGATGTCTGCGCAGTTGCCCCCAAAGCCCGACAGGACGTCGGGCAACAGAGGGCAACGGGCACAAAGCCTAGTCATGGTGTGTGTTCCTTGCATCTGATGACTTCTCTCCGGTTCTGTGTGGACTTGGTTTGAGTAGTTTGTTTCACCCCGTACTTGTACGGAGATATTGATTTTTTGGCATACTAGTATTCATTCGGAGGTCGGCAGCATGGCTGATACTATCAATGAGATAATCTCGCGCACTCCGGCAGGCGGCACGGCGGTGCTTCCAAGCGGAGAGTTCGAGGGTCCCGTCTACATAACCAAGCCGCTTAAGCTTGTCGGAAACAACACGACGATATGGGCTAAGCGCGGTTGTATTATTGATATCGGCTGCGCAGGAGCCGCTATCGAGGGGCTTCGCGTGGAGCTTACCGAGGGCGACCTTTGCGATGTCGCGATAGCTGCGCATTTCCCCGTTTCGGTAAGCAATGTGGAGCTTCTGGGTCAGTGCCGCGGCTTCGGGGCAGAGGACGCGCTGTTTGATTTTCCACGCACGCTGGAGCTTGGCAGCTTTGCCGCCGACAGCACCAACACCTATATCCTCGAGGTGTTTGTTCCGTGCGACGCACAGGTGGTGTGCCGCACAAACGGACTGAGCTTTTCGCCGTCGCAGCTTACGGCAGGCAGGAATCGCGTCTCCGTTACGGTAAGCGGTTTCAGCACGATGAACTACCTCTTTGCCGAGGTGCTGATAAAGTCGCTGTTCACGCGGCGCGTTTATGTCAGCGGCAGACCGTCTGCGGACATTCAGCCGGTATGCGACAAGCTGCTGTACACCGCGGCGCAGAATTCCGTTGCGCGCGAGCAGGTGCTGCAGCCTGCGCCGGATGTTATCAGCGTTGCGGCAAGCGCTCCGCCCGGGGAGCTTCCCCTGCTCGAGCTGCGAAAGGGACAGCGCGTCGCGCTTCAGCAGTATGTGGGAACACGGTGCGAGCTTCGCTTCTCGGGAATCCATTCGCCGGATATCGAGATAGACCCTTATATCTTCCTGCTTGGCAGCGATGAGAAGTGCCTTGGCGAAAGCGGAATGGTGTTCTTCGGCAACGCGTCCTCCTCCTGCGGCGAGGTGGTATACGACCCGGGCAGCGGCGTTATCACGTTCGACTTTGACAAGATGGACAGCCGCGTTCAGAGGATAGCTATCGCCTATTCCATCTATGACGGCAGCGCTTCCAGAAACTTTTCAAGGGTGGGCTCGCCTGCCGTTACGATAAGGGCGCGCGGCGAGGACCGCATAAGCTATTGTATGTACGGGCTTAACGGAGAGGTAACGATTGTTGCCGCGGAAATATACCTGTACAAGGGCGAATGGAAGATATCGGCAGTCGGCAGAGGCTACCGCGACGGACTGGTGAAGCTCTGCAATAACTATGGCATAGAGGTAACTGACTAATGGCTACACATCTATTATACGGAGAGGGACGTTCACAGCATGGCGGCAAACATCGAATTTAAAAGAATAACAGGCTACGATAACGAGGATGTGTTCCGCGGTTTTCTGATAGACAGCTTTGTATCGGTGCAGAAGAACGGTCTTTTTTTCCGCGACAAGCTTCCGCTTGCGACAACCACCGAGATAGCCGCGGCGGCGGCTTACACCGCAGCCAACTTTGAGGACGCCGACGCGATACGTCAGGGGCTTAACAGCTGGCTTAACTCCCAGCGTATCCAGTGCGACAGCGCGGCAATATCCGCTGTTATCGCACAGGCGGTACAGAACTGCGGCGCAAACAAAAAGAACACATATTTCGTCGTGCTTTGCTGGCTTATGAAATATCTTGCGGCAAAGCCGAAGAAGCTGTTTTATATCGGCGCGGCGACTCTGCGCGAGCTGTACTTCATGTACATGATGAAGGTGGCAGGCGTCGAGATAGTGTATGTTTCCTACGGAGAGGACAAGGATTTTCTTAATTTTCCGCACAGGGAAGAGGTAACGGTCATTACGGGCGCGAAGAATATGCGCGTCAATGTGGATTTCGACAACATCGACCTCAGCCGTGCGGCTCAGCTCAGCACCATGAGGGCGGCGGCTGAGAAGTACGGGAACCTTGTTCAGCGTGCGGACACCTCGGCGGCAGGTATCTTCGAGGACTTCATGCTCTCCCACAAGGAGCGCGTGATAAAGCGCGGCGGAGTGTACACCGACGGCTGCGAGATACCCGTGTATTTTGCGGCGCTTATCGGCTATGACGAGGAAGCGGTGTACACCAATATGCTGCTTAAGTTCAAGGAGAGCTTCGCAGGCAGCAAAAAGCAGCTTATCTTCATCGAAAAAACGCTTGACAATCCCAATGCGGAGGAGGTCAAGGCGCTTGGCACCATTCCGCGCGGCAGCACAAAGGATATGATTGACGCGATGGCGCTGCTGATAAAGCTTAACGGCGACCCTGCAAGGACTGCGCTTGCGCAGAGCGCCCTGAGGGAGATGCTCGAGGAGCTTAACACCGGCAACCAGACCGTTGTGATGAACTACGGCAACAAGCTGGTGACTTGGCTTTATCGCTGCACGCAGGCGAGAAAGTACGCGGTGCAGTACGAGGATATCCCGACGGTGCTGTATTACGGAGATATCTCCCAGTCGGAGCTGTTCTTCCTGCATTTTATGTCGCGCTGCGGCTTTGATGTTATCTACATCACCCCGAACAAGAGTATGCTGGATATCACGGTGGATAAGAACCTTGCAAACCGTATGCAGATATTCCAGCTTCCGCAGTCAAAGGAGAGCGGAAAGTACCCCGACAAGCCCGTCAAGATGAAGGTCGCGACAGTCGCCTACTCCGCCGAGCGAGAGCTGGACAGTATGCTGTACAACGGCGACGCCGGAATATTCCGCAGCTTCCAGTTCCCAAACTCCCAGGCGGTGACGCTTAAGACCACCTATGAGGAAATATCCATCCTCTGGAACGAGGAGGCGAAGTTCCGCACGGGCTTCGCTGTCAACGGAAATCTCGTCAGCGTGCCCAACCTTTTCGCGAAAATCAGCGGCGTAAAGGACGGCAACCAGAGCGCATACTGGGACGAGATACGCAGCAAGCTCACCCCCGAAACCATCCTTATGGTGAAAGAGCAGGGCGCACAGACGGACGGCGTTCCCGACCTGTCGGTATACCGCGGCTACTACCGCAACGGCGAGATAGACGCGGAGAAGCTGAAAAGCTCAACGCTCAACCGTTACAGCTATCTTCCCGACCGGCTTCAGGACTTCATCATCTTCAAGCTTCAGGAGGCGGCGGACAGCGGCTTTATCAAGCTTCAGGGCGACGACCTGATGTGCAGCATACTTCACTACGGGCTGAGCTTTGACAAGGAGACGCTGAAGATACTCCAGCGCTTCGACTTTACAAAGCAGATTCCAAAGCTTGTTTATATTGACGCCGTAGAGGACACCTTTACACTGGAGGAGTGCGTGCGCACTGTTCTTTGTAACCTGTTCGGCTTTGATATACTGATCTATACTCCCACGGGGTATAGAAACCTCGAAACGTACGTTGACAGCCGTGCTTTCGAGGAGCACACCATGAATGAGTTTTTGTACAACTTGGAGGTTCCGAAATTAAAGATCCCCTCCGACGATAAAAACAGCGGATTTTTCGGAAAGCTGTTCAGGAAAGGATAAGGACTATGGGATTACAGTTTACACCCGGCGCACAGGTAGCTAAGGAGAACGTGGTAAGCACCACCGGCACAGTTGTTGCGACTGTTGAGGACGCGGCTCTCGAGCAGAAGATCGAAGAGGTTCAGAACTTCAACATCGTTGTAAAGACCGACGAGATAAAGCAGCAGCTTGCCACCAGCGAGGAGATCGACAAGCTTGTAAGCACGATAAACGTCAACGACGCGAACACCATCGTTAAGTTCGGCGCAGAGGCTGCGGAGGAGATATCCAAGGCGTCCGACCAGGTGCTTAACTCCATGAGCATCAGCCAGATCAACGATACGGGCGTCATGCTGAAAAACCTTGCGGCGATCATGGACCAGTTCGACATCGACGAGAGCAAGGACGAGAAGCCCGGACTGTTCGGCAACCTTAAGAAGAAGCTCGAGAAGATACTCAACAAGTACAACACAATGGGCACAGAGATCGACAAGATCTATGTTCAGCTTAAGCAGTACGAAACCGAGATCGAGGGTGCCAACCAGAAGCTTGACAATATGTACGAGGCAAATCTCGGCTACTATCAGGAGCTTGTAAAGTACATCATGGCAGGCGAGCAGGGCGTTAAGGAGCTTGACGCTTTCATCGCCGACTATGAGAAGAAGGTTGCAGAAAACCCCGAGGACGGCACGATCCGCATGGATCTCTCCAACCTCAAGCAGATGAGAGAGATACTTGACCAGCGCGTTATGGACCTTAAGGTTGCAGAGAACGTTGCTATCCAGACCGTCCCCATGCTTAAGACCATGGAGTACTCCAACCTCAACCTTGTAAGAAAGATAAACTCTGCTTTCATCATCACCATGCCTGTATTCAAGCAGGCTCTGGCACAGGCTATCATGCTGAAAAGACAGCGTATTCAGGCAGATTCGCTCAACGCTCTTGACGAAAAGACCAACGAGATGCTTATCAAGAATGCGCAGAACACCGTTGAGCAGAGCAAGGCTATCGCGGCTATGTCCGCAGGCTCCTCTATCAAGGTAGAGACGCTTCAGCAGACATGGCAGACCATCGTTACAGGTATCGACGAGGTTCAGGCTATTCAGGATCAGGCAAGAGAGAAGCGCAAGGAAGACGCAAAGGCTCTCGAGCAGATCAAGGCCGACTACAAAAAGCGCATGAAGGCATAAGCCGCTTCCCGATACAGCAAAAGGCCGCCCCCGACATAAAGTCGGGGGCGGCTTGGTTGTGCTTTACGGTCGGGCGCTGCCACGTGCTTTCGCCGCAGCTTGCGCAAAAAAACAGACGGCATAAGCCGTCTGTTCTGCAATTTGATAACCGGAACGTTGTTTTGATCTACAAGCAAATCGGGTTATAGGGTGAGATTACTCGCCTCTCTGCTTTGCAAAGCACTCGCTGCAGTATACGGGTCTGTCCTCCTTGGGCTCGAAGGGAACCTTTGCAATACCACCGCACATAGCGCATGTAGCATCATAGAAAGTTCTTGCACCCTTGCCTGCGTTCTTTCTTGCGTCGCGGCAAGCCTTGCATCTCTGGGGCTCGTTTACGAAGCCCTTTTCTGCATAGAACTCCTGTTCGCCTGCGGTGAAAACGAAGTCAGCGCCGCAGTCCTTGCACTTTAAAGTCTTGTCTGTGTACATAATAATACCTCTTAAAATAAATTTTGCCCTCGAGTCGGATTTGCACCGACACCTTTGTAAAACAACGCTCTGATCAATTAAGCTACCGGGTCATATATGTCGTTCAAAAGTCGGGAAACCGCGCCCTAAGCTTCGCTCTTGCCCTTGCCACCGCATTGTCCACCGTCTTTTTGTCGCAGCACAGCTTTTGCGCGATCTCGGCATAACTCAGCCCCAGTATCACTCCGTCAAGGCAGCGCCTTTCGAGCGGTGAGAGCAGCAGCTTCATCTGCCTGCCCATTTCGTAGGTGTCCTCGCGGAGAATAGCAAGCTCCTCAGGGGAGGGCGCAGGCGACTGCAGCGTATCAAGCGCGCTTTCGTCGGTGAGCCTTGCAGCGCGTCTTGCCGCCTTGTCAACGGTGTTTTTGATGCGGTTTTCCACGCACACCGAGGCAAACGGCGCAAAGCTGCCGCGCGTGCTGTCGAATGAGGCGATAGCGTTAAGCAGTGCGTCAAGCCCGTCCGAAACAAGCTCCTCATAATCCGCTGACGCACAGTACCGCGCCGCCAGAGAGAAGATAAGGTTGCTGTAGCGCGAGATAAGCTCTGCCATTCTCTCGGCGCTGTCGGCTGTAACGCCGCCGCCGGCAAGCTGCTCGTCTGACAAAAGGGAATAATCCGGAATACTCATAACTGATACAAACAAATGGTTTAAGGGCTTAACTTTTGAACATAGTTCATTATAGCACGATAAACGGAGTTTGTCAATAAAAATCGGGAAATTAAGAAAAAGACTTACGTTTTTCATGAAATGAATAAGTCGCATTTATGCAAAAAAACAACAGTTTTACACCTGTTTGAGGATGATTTAGGGGGAATATCCCGCGGCTTTCTGTACGCTGCAATGCGTTCTTCGCCGGTGTGAAGCCAAAACAGTCGGCTTTTCAATGCGGTTCGGGATGCAGCAAGCCATTGACAAAGCCTGCAAAAAATGATATCATATATCTGTATATAAAGCTAGCCCTTTACGGTCGCCGTAATATGGGGGCAGGGAACAAACAGCACGGAGAATACGGCTATGTACATATTTATTTCACATTCATCTTCCGATCATGATACCGCACGCGGACTTTGCGAGCTGCTTGAGAGCAACGGGCACGCGTGCTTTCTTGCGCCGCGCGACATCCGCTCGGGCTACGAGTACGCCGAGGAGATAATCAACGGCATAGACAGCAGTGACGCTATGCTGCTTTTGCTGTCGGAAAAGGCTGACAGCTCGCCCCATGTTCTGCGCGAGATAGAGCGTGCGGTAAGCCGCAAGATACCGATACTTGTTTACCAGCTTGAAAAGGTGCAGCTCAGCAAATCCATGGAGTACTTCCTGATGACGCATCAGTGGATAAGCACAGGCGGCGACGGGGATTACAGCAATGTCCTGCGCTCTGTTAACGAGCTGGGCGGCAAAGGTGCGGCGGAGCTTCCCGACAGCGAGGGCGCGGAGCTTCCCGAGAAAGCACAGGAGGGCAGGAAAGCGCGTTATCCGTTTATGCTGCTTATTCCGGTGGCGGTCGCCGTTGTGGGAATAGTCATCGGCTTTGCCTGCCGCGGCTTGTTCTCGGGAAAGGAGCAGACATCCTCGACGACGGAGCAGACCTCCTCGACAACGGAGCAGACCTCCTCGGCAGCGGAGCAGACCTCCCCGACGACGGAGCAGGCTTCCGTCGGAGCAACGGCAGAGGCGGCTATTCCCGAGGAAACGGCGGAGCAGACCATAACTACTCTGCCTGCCGAGGAAACGGCAGAGGCTGTGCTGGTGGATAAGCCTGCCGCGCTGAGCGTGGAGCTTGGTAGCACGATAGTGTTCGGCAGCTACAACAACGAGCCGATAAGGTGGCGCGTTATTGGGGTTTCGCAGGACGGAAGCTGTGCGACGGTGATTTCCGACGACATCCTGACGATGAAAGCATACGACGCCCCCGAGGGCGGACGCTTTAACAGCTATAACTCGGAGAGCTACTGGAACAAGCCGATAAATGAGCTGGATGAGCAGCTTCAGCGCAACATCCGCGGAAGCAACAGCTGGGCAAACTCCAACCTGCGCACATGGCTGAACTCCGACCGCGAGAATGTGCAGTACTCCGACCAGCCGCCCGAGGCAAAGGCAATGTCCGAGGGGAAGAACGCCTACAACACCGAGGCAGGCTTCCTCAACGGCTTTACAAAGGGGGAGCTTTCGGCTATCCTGACGACTGTGCTGGAGACCAACTCCGAGGTCACCGAGGACAGGGTGTTCCTGCTTAGCAGCAGCGAAGTCAGCCTGCTGACGGACGCGGATGTAGCGATCGCTGCAAAGCCTACCGCCGCCGCAGTTGAGCAGGACCGCTCCAATTGGTACACGCTTTACAGCACCGAGCTTGGGGTGACAAGCCATTTCTGGTGGCTGAGAGACCACGAGGAGTATGACGGTTATGCCAATGCCTGCGAGGTGTTTGTAGTGGGCAACGGGTACAACGGGAACAATCTGGTCACCGATTCCGTGGGACTGGAGGGCATCGGAGTGCGTCCGGCGATGACGATAGACCTCACCTGCGAATATATTACCTTAGCCGATTGAGGAGAGCATGAGATGACATTAAAGGATCTTAACGGATACGATCAGATAGTTATACAGATACATGATAATCCCGACGCGGACGCTGTGGGCTCGGGCTATGTGCTGTACAGGTATTTCAGCTCGCTCGGCAAGGATGTACGGCTTGTGTACGGCGGCAGGCTGGAGATATCCAAAAGCAACATGAAGCTTATGATATCCGAGCTTGAAATCCCCATCGAGCACGTTACGGAGCTTCTGCCGCCGCAGCTTCTGCTGACGGTGGACTGCCAGTACGGAGAGGGAAATGTTCAGCGGTTCGCGGCGCAGAATGTCGCGATTATCGACCACCATGCGACCGGCAGGCTCTCGGATGACCGCGCCGAGATACGCAGCCATCTTGTAAGCTGCGCTACTCTTTGCTTCTCCATGCTTAAGGAGGCAGGCTTTGACGTCAACTCCGACAGCCGCGTTGCTACCGCGCTGTACTACGGCCTTTTTATGGACAGCAACCAGCTTTCCGAGATAAGCCATCCGCTTGACAGGGATATGGTGGATTTTCTGCAATACGACAAAATGCTTGTAAGACGGCTTAAGTACGCGAATTTCAGCATAAGCGAGCTTGAGACCGCAGGCATCGCCATAACAAACAACAACTATATCGAGCAGCACCGCACCGCGATAGTTCACTCGGAGCCCTGCGACCCGAATATCCTCGGCGTTATCGGGGACTTCGTCATTCAGGTGGACAGCATTGATGTGGCGGTAATCTACAACGAGTGCATGGGCGGCTACAAGCTTTCCATACGAAGCTGTACTCCTGCTGTCGCTGCGAACGACCTTGCCGCGTTTATCACCGCAGGCATAGGCAACGGCGGCGGGCACTTAAGCAAGGCGGGCGGCTATATCAGCGAGCTCAGCTTCTCTGCGCGGTATAAGGGAAAGACGCTGGACGAGTATTTCTTCGCGAAGATGGACGAGTACTTTGACGGCTATGATGTCGTAAACTACGCGGACGAGCGCACCGACCTTGACAGGCTCCGCCGCTATCGCAAAAAGCCTGCTGTTTATGGCTATGCGGTTTCGACCGATATCGTCCCCGAGGGCAAGGAGTGCAAGATAAGAACGCTTGAGGGCGATGTTACAGTAACGGCATCGGACAATATCATCCTCATGATTGGACTTCTGGGCGAGGTGTATCCCACCGAGCGGCAGGTGTTTGAAAAGCGCTACACCGCGACCGACAAGCCGTTCGAGCGGCAGTTCGAGTATGCGCCCAGCGTCATCGACCTTGAAAAAAGCACCTCTCACAGCCTTATCCCGTATGCGAAGCAGTGCGTTTCGGGCTCGGGCGCAGTGATACTGGCACGGCCTTTGGAGCGGTTCACCAAGGTGTTCACCAAGTGGGACTACGAGGGGTATATGGCAGGCAAGGAGGGCGATATGCTGTGCTGCGCGCAGAGCGACGTCAAGGATGTTTATGTCGCACGGCGCGATGTATTCGAGATGATGTACGAGGAAATCACAGAATAGGAATATACCGACTGTCGCAGGCAATACGGCGCACTGACGCGGCAGGAAAACCTATTGATTATAAGGAGTTATACACAGATAAACAAAAGTTTTTTGTGCAACATATATAAATAATGGCAAACATACTTGAAATAATTGATGAAAAATGTTATCATTATTTTAAGAATAATATGGGGAGGGCTGTGTCTTTATGAATAAGAAAATCAAAATTGATTTGCCCGATGATAACATTAATACTTCCGCTGCTATAAATGCAGGATATGATGACAAATACGCGATGGACGACGAGCCTGCCGGGCGTATGCCTGTATCGGCAGGTGTGAAATCCGCTGCGCCGCAGCCGGTCGAGCAGGCTGAGCCGATTGAGCCGGTTGAGCAAGTTGAGCAGGTCGAGCCGATTCGTACCGACGACAGCCCGGTCGGCGAAAAGGCAAAGTCGGACAGCAAGCCGGATGTGCCGCAGGAAAGCTCGCCGGAGAAGAACTTAGCAGACGACTTTGCGAAGCCGGAAAAGGCTGACGTCAAGGACACCGCGAAGCCGGAAAAGGCGAAAAAGTCAAAGCAGACCGCAAAGGCGGACAAGCCCAAAAAGGAAAAGCCAATAAAGGACAAGCCCATTAAGGACAAGCCGATAAAGGAAAAGGCTGCTGCAAAAAAGGATAAGCAGAAGAAATCCGTACCGGCAGAGGATAACGGCGAGGCTGCGGCTATGGGCGAAAATCAGCAGAGCAAGCCAAAGCTGCCCAAGCTGCCCAAGCGCATGGTACGCAATAAGCCTGAGCACAACGGAAAGCTGTACGTTTTTATGGGCAGGCTTAAGGATATGTTCGGGCGCTCAAATCAGGATGATGTAATGCTCGAGCGCGGAAGCACGCGCATAAAGTACCGCATACTGCGGCTGAGCATCATCAGCGTTGTGGCGTCCGTGCTGATACTTCAGGCGTATACCATCATCAACAGCATAACGTCAAACAAGCAGTCCTATACCGAGCAGGCGCAGTCGCTTGTTATCGCATATAAGGAAACCTTTGAAACAAAGCGCGAGGCATATACAAAGCAGCTTTCGGCGGCTTGCTCAAATCCGCAGATGGAGAATGTTGTTAACCCCAACATCCTTATCGGAACGAGAAAGTCGGCGCTTGCGACTATCGCTTCCACCACGATGTTCAGGTTCCTTGACCTTGCGGACGAAGAGGGCAACACGCTTACCGAAACCAACATAGCAGACCGCGAGTATTTCCAGCGCGCCCTTAACGGAATCAACGCTATCTCCAGTCCGCTTGTAAGGCGTCAGTCGCAGGTGGACGCTTCGCAGCAGCGCGCGATCATCTTCGCTATGAAGTATACGTCAGAATTTGACGGCTACACCGGTATCATCACAGGCGGTATCGAGCCGCACTCCCTTTCCGAGGGCTTCGACAGCATCACCGATGGCAACAATGTCGTTATCCTCGACAAATACGGCACCGTTGTAGCGGCTTCCGATATGTCGCTTGTAATGGAGGATGTCTCCTATAAGGATAATCCCGACAAGGGTCTGGCAAAGCTTGCCGACTCCATGCTTACCGGCGAGGAGGGCATTCTGCGGTATAACGCAGGCGGCGTTGAGTACCTTGCCGCATACAGCCCGATCGAGCTTACCGACGGCTGGATTCTTGCTGTAAATCTCGACTACTCCAAGGCGCAGAAGAACCTTGTCACTACCTCGCTTGTTTCCACCATACTGTCGCTGCTGGTTATTCTGGTGACGGTAACGGTTGGTCTGCGCATTTCCAATAAGATATCCAGACCTATCACCGTGGTTGCTTCCAGACTTCAGAAGCTGTCCGAGGGCGACATCACCACCGAGTTCGATTTCACAGCTCCCAAGGACGAAACAAAGGTGCTTACCGACTCGCTTACCGGAACGCTTACCGAGCTTAAAAAGTACATCTCCGATATCGACGGAGTTCTTGCAAAAATCGCGGACGGCAATCTTACCGCTCGCTCGGATATCGTCTATAAGGGCGACTTTACTGCGATAAGCAAGTCGCTTGAGCAGATAACCCATTCGCTTAACGAGTCCTTCACCGCCGTCAAGGGAAGCGTGGATGACTTCAAGCTGGGCGCGGCGCAGGTTGCCGAGGGCTCAAGGCATCTGTCCGAAACCGCTACCAGAGAGGCGGAGGCGGTGGACGAGATACTTGCCACCATCGGCGGCATCACCGAAAAGGCGAACGCCACTGCGCAGGCTTCTACCAAGGTTCTCGCCATCACCAACGAGGCGAATGCGAACGCGCAGAAGGGCGCAGACCTTATGCAGGAGCTGCTTGAGGCTATTCAGAACATCCGCGAAAAGTCCGACGCTATCAGCGCCGTTATCAAGACTATCGACAGCATTGCGTTCCAGACCAATATCCTTGCGCTTAACGCCTCTATCGAGGCTGCGCGTGCAGGCGAGGCAGGCCGCGGCTTCTCGGTGGTTGCGCTTGAGGTCGGAAATCTTGCGACAATGTCCGCGGACGCAGTTAAGCAGACCGCAGGGCTTATCAACGACACCATCAACGCTGTTAAGCATGGCACGGCTATCGCTGACAATGTTGGTGCTGCTATGCACACCATAGCTTCGGATATCAACGAGGTTGCAAGCCATATGGACAGCATAGTAAACGCTGCCAACGAGCAGAATGTCGCAGTAGAGCAGATTACCATCGGCATGAACCGTATCGACGAGGGAATGCACGCGACTACCGCGACCGCGGAGCAGTCCGCTGCCTCCAGCGAGCACCTCTCGGAGCTTGCTGTATCGCTGTACACCGAGGTCGAGCAGTTCGTCACCGAGTAACGCATATGATATCACATCAAGCCGTTTCTGACATCGCAGGTCCGAAGCGGCTTGGTTTTAGGCAGGGAAGCTTGGCAGGGCGATTCGGCTTTGCTTGGCGGAGTATTGTCATATACTCCTCGTCTAAGATAATATAATATTAACGCTATGTATAACGAAAGGAGTGCAATTATGGCGGATCTACTTGAGTACATATGCCCGTGCTGCGGCGGCAAAATCGAGTTTGACAGTGCTTCTCAGCAGATGAAGTGCCCGTTCTGCGACACCATGTTCGAGCTGGAGGCGCTTAAAAGCTACGACAACGCTATCAGGGAAACTCCACAGGACGATATGCAGTGGCAGTCCTCTGCCGGCGGAACATGGCAGGAGGGCGAGACCTCGGATATGTCGGTGTATGTGTGCAGCAGCTGCGGAGGCGAGATCGTCGCAGACCGCACCACAGGCGCAACAAGCTGCCCCTACTGCGACAGTCCCGTGGTGATGACGGGACTGTTCTCCGGCGCGCTTCGTCCGGACATGGTAATCCCGTTCAAGCTGGATAAGCAGGCGGCAGTCGCCGCGCTTAAAAAGCACCTCGAGGGCAAGTTCCTGCTGCCTGCGGCATTCAAGGACAACAACCACATCGAGGAGATAAAGAGCGTATATGTGCCGTTCTGGATGTTTGACGCAAAGGCGAGCGGCAGAATAATGTACAAGGCGACAAGGGTGCGCAGCTGGACAGACGACAAATACAGGTACAGGGAAACAAAGCATTACAGCGTTGTGCGCGCAGGCGAGCTCCTGTTCGAGAACGTCCCGGTGGACGGCTCCTCTAAAATGCCGGACGACCTTATGGAGTCTATCGAGCCGTACAGCTTCGCCGAGGCAAAGCCGTTCGATACGGCGTATCTCTCCGGCTATCTTGCGGATAAGTACGACGTCACCGCCGAGCAGAGCGTTGACCGCGCCAACACGCGCATAAAGGACAGCGTGCGCGACGAGCTTCGCCGAACTGTCACGGGCTACGACACGGTGACGGAGCAGAGCGAGTCGCTGCGGCTAACTAACGGCAGGACAAGGTATGTCCTGTGTCCGGTGTGGATACTCAGCACCAAATGGAACGGGCAAAGCTTCCTCTTTGCAATGAACGGACAGACGGGCAAGCTTGTGGGCGATCTTCCCGTGGACATGGGCAAGTTCTGGCGGTTTCTCGGGCTGTTCTCGGTGATTTTCGGAGCGGTCGGCGGTGCGCTCGGCGCGCTGTTCGGCATGATGTAGGGGGGAGAGTATGAAAAAGCTGTTATCTTTACTTATCGCGGCGGCGGTGATGTTCGGTATATCTGTCTGCGCGTTTGCGGCAGGAGAGGGCGGCTCGGGCGGAGTTGACGCCGGGGCTGTGGTGATAGGCGCTGTTGTAGGAATTATCATTGCGGTTGTCGTTATGCTGTGCCTTAAGGGGCAGCTTAAGTCGGTGCATTTTCAGCACGCGGCGCGCAGCTACATAAAGGACGGGCTGAAACTGACCTGCTCTGATGACATCTACCTGTACAAAAAGGTGGAAAAGACAGAGCTCCCCAAAAACGACGATTAGTCCGCAGGGCGCAATCAGCCCTCAGAAGCAGTACCGTTGAATAAAACGAAATCCCACTGTTTTGGCAGTGGGATTTGTTCGTTAAATATGATATTTTGGCAGTCCGGCGAGAAATTGTCAGCCGTGACCCTCGCAGGCTTCTCCGCACATCCTCCGCAGTTTTGCGGCGGGGGTGGTGTAGAAATAGTTGTTGCGGAAGAACTCGCTCGGTTCTGCCTGCGTCGTTATCTCGCCGTTGAAAAGCAGGCAGCACTCGTCCGCGCAGCTTTCGGCAAGGCTGACATCGTGCGTTACTATCACTATCGCGCAGCCCTCACGCGCAAGTGCGCGCAGCATGGAGCAAAGCTGCATTCTCGCCGCCGCGTCAACGCCCTTTGTCGGCTCGTCCAGCAGCAGCACATCCGGTTTTTTCAGCATCAGCTTTGCAAGGGCGAGCCGCTGCTGCTCGCCGCCCGACAGGTCATACGGATGAACAGAGTACAGCTCGGTGAGCGAGAAGCGCTGCGCCGCTTCCTCGTACTGCGCGGCGGCTTGGGAGAGCTCCTCGAGCACGGTTTCCTCCGTGAACAGCTCGCAGGGGTTCTGCGGAAGATAGCCGCAGGTGACGCCCTTTTTTACGCGCACCTTGCCGCCAAGCGGCTTTATGCTGCCGCACAGGCATTTAAGCAGGGTGGTCTTGCCGCTGCCGTTGCTGCCGAGAATGGCGCAGACTTTTCCGCTGTAAATCGTGATGTCGCAATTGCTGAGGACATCCGGACGGTCCTTTGCAAAGCTCACCCAGAGCTGCCGCGCGGTGATAAGCGGCTCGCTTTGGGCAGGCGCGGCGCTGACCGACTGCGGCTGCGACAGCGCGCTGCGGCAGCATTCGCTGAAAGCTGCCTCGCGCAGGGTAAGCGGAGCGTTCTCCCTGCCGCCGCCGCGCGCGTAAAGCTGCACCGAAAGCGGCATTGCCGCCATTATGGGGTGGTCTGCCGGGAGCGCCTTGCAGATATCGCGCGGCGCGCAGTCGCAGATGACTTTTCCGCGCCCGAGCACGACCACCTTATCGGAGAGGTGCAGCAGCTCCTCCAGCCTGTGCTCGGCGATGATGATAGTCACGCCGAAGTCGCGGTTAAGCCGCGAGAGCGCGTCGATAAAGCTCTGCGAGGAAATCGGGTCAAGCTGGGAGGAGGGCTCGTCCAGCAGCAGCACCCTCGGGTGAAGCGCGGCGGCTGCGGCGAGGTTAAGCAGCTGCTTCTGACCGCCCGAGAGCGCGTCGCAGTTCTGCCCGAACAGCCCCTCGAACCCGAAATAGCACGCCATCTCGCTTACGCGGCGGCGTATCTCGTCAGGCGCAAGACCGGCGCTCTCAAGCGAAAATGCAAGCTCGTGCCAAACCTTGTCGGTGACAAGCTGGCTGTCGGGGTTCTGCATGACGAAGCCTATCTCTCGGCAGGTCTGCTTCATGTCGCGGCGCTTTATGTCGCTGCCGAGGCAGAGTATCTCGCCGCCGGTGTGCCCGTGCGGCTCCAAGCCCGGCTTAAGCAGGCGCAGAAGCGTGCTTTTTCCGCAGCCCGAAAGACCGCAGACGGTGATAAACGCTCCCTCGGGCACGTCAAAGGAAACGCAGTCCAAAGCGCGGCAGCCGTTTGGATAGGTGAACGACAGCTCGTTTATCGAAAAAAGGTTCATACTATGCTCCTGTCAGGTGGATGAGATTTTTCTGCGGCGAAGCGCCTCTGCGGCGGCGGTGAAGCTTGGCAGAGCCGAAAACACGGCGAATATGATATACAGCGCGATATCCGCCGCGCCGCAGGGAAGCGCGCTTAACACGGGGTAGAAATCGTACCGTCCAAAGCCTGCCGCTGTGAGAACCAGCGAGCCGCCGCCGAAGAAAAGCACGGCGCAAAGTGCGGTATATTCCCGTGCGCCCATTCTGTACAGCGAATAGCTTGTGCGCCGCGCAGTGCCGTAGCCGCGCGCACGCATGGAGTCTGCGGACATCATCGCTTCTTCCGCCGAATAGCCCACAGCCGCCGAAAACGCCTTAAGGCTGTCGCGCAGGGAAACAGCGCGCTGAGAGGCGGCGAAGTCCCTCGCTCTGCGGATGAACAGCGGCACAAGTCGCAGCGCGCAGCTTAGCACCAGTCCGCACAGCGGCAGCGCCCTGCCGAAAAGCCAGATATACTTGTCCGAGGTGATGAAGCGGACAGAGGAGATACTCCATCCGACGGCTGCGGCGAGCATCACCCCGAACGCCGCGCCGTAGGCGACAGACTCCGCCGTTATCGGCAGGTGGGAGATGAAGAAAAGCACGGTGCTTCCGTTGTGGGAGAACAGCGGATTGCTTATTGCACAAACGAGCACCAAAAGCAGCATTGCTGCGATACTGCGCGGTTTTCCGCAGGCTGACAGCAGCGCTGCCGCTCCGACAAGCGAAATGGCGAGCAGCAGCGGATTGCGCGTAAGAAACGTCATGCAAAGCTCGCACAGTATGTATGCGAAGCAGCAGACGGGGTGAGCCCGTTCCAGCGTTCTCATGAGATTATGCCGCGCTCGGCGAGGCAGGCTATCAGCGCCTCGCAGCCCTCTGTTACATCGGAGCAGGTTGTCTCAAAATCGCCGGTATACCACGGGTCGGAGATGTCGCGCGGCTGACGGGTGAAGTCCATAAGCCGCAGTATTTTTCCCTCGGGGTCTGCGCCGGCTATCCGCTTCATGTTGACGATGTTGCGGCTGTCGCAGCCGAGAAGCAGGTCGTATTCCGCGTAGTCGCTTTTGGTCATCTGCCGCGCACGCTTGAACGAGCAGTCTATTCCCAGACGGTGCAGTATGGCGCGTGTGCCGGGATGAACGCCGTTGCCTATCTCCTCGGTGGAGGTGGCGGCTGAGGCGACTTCAATTCCCTCAGCGCCGAGCTTTTTGAGCTTGTCCCGCAGTATGAATTCCGCCATAGGCGAGCGGCAGATGTTGCCGTGGCAGACGAAAAGTATCTTGTACATAAATGAAATTCCTCCTGAATTGCCGTGTTCAATGTCCTTGTTGTCACACTGTTGGCGGCATCCGTGCCGCATATTTTGCCCCGTTTTTCGTTGTAGTAGAAATCTGTACAGATGGAGCATAGTCGGAAAATCGGGGCAGATTAGGGCAAGTCAGCCCCCTAATTCGTAGTAAAAACGGCTTGAAATTACTACTCCCGTTTTTGCGATTATTATATACTTGACTCAAGCAATGACTCTATACCATTCCTGACAAGTTTCAAAAAACAAGCATTATCATCATTCCTGATTATTCAGAGTATAAGACTTGGGTATTTTGTTTTATGCTCTTATTCATTAGTTAGTAAAATGTACATTTTTATTATATCACACATCAAGAGAAAAGTATAGATTAGTTTTCAAAGCGCAAGATTATTTGTGCACAATCACAACAAAATCATTATCAATGATATATTATACGGTTTTACGTCAATGTAGCTAAAAAACTATCCTCGTCAGAAACAAATTTCCTATAATCCAGATTGTTTCAAAACCGAAAAAGAATAAAATCCGGGTGAAGGCAGAACTGTGCGAACCGCTGTATTACTTCTGAAAAAGATATAAAAACAAAGTAAACTCTATTGACACCATATTAGCGTTAGGATATAATAAAAATAGAGTAATTTCTCGGAAAGCTTGTCACTTTTGGTGGCTAAAAACTGTGATATTTATGGAGAAGTTTATGAAAAGAATTGCTTTATTGTTAATCTGTACAATGCTGCTTTGCTCTTGCGACAATAGTACGACACCCTCCTCAACCTCAGAAACGGAAGAAATTACCTCTTCTGTATCTGAAACAACAACAGAAGCAACTGCGGTTACAACTACTTCGGAAACAGAAAGCACAACAACCACAACTGCCGCTATAACAACTACCGCCCTTGAAAATAAGCTCGAACCCCCGATACAAAGCGAATATATCGACGAAAACGGCTATCTTACAGAGGAATTCTCCAAACGGGTACAGCTTTTCATAGATAGCTATGTTGACCGCACGGCAAGCGGAGCTATACTTACTTTACAGGATTTCGATTTCGATAACGTCCCCGAAATCGTATATACTGCCCACGACGGAGGACAACAAGAAAAGGAAAGCAAGGTTTACAGAGCCGAGGATTTTCACTATTACGGCAGCTTTGACGGCTTCTGCCGGGACGGATATACAAAGTTTTTTAACAAGTACGACGGGGTTATTATCCATAATTTCTGCGAGCATTCCAATCAGCTTCGCAATGACCGCTATACTCATGCAATAATTGAAGATGACAAGCTTATTACCGCCGAAATCGGCAGATATGACGCAGTTGTGCAGAATGGACGGCTAAATGGTGAGGAAAAGATAAACGATGAGTTTTTTGCGGAGCGTGACATTATCAATCCGAAACATGTGGTTAATATTCTTGAAAAAGAGGAATACAGCGTTACTATAAATGAAATGGCAGATAGCCCCAATAAAATAGAGAATATTGTGGAGCTTTATAACAGCTACAAGAGAATTGAAAATACATATAAAGAGATATGCGCCGCTTTGGATTTAAGCTTTTCAGTAGATTTTTTATGTATGGACGATTATGACGGCGACGGAAAGCCCGAGGCATTTTTCCAGCATGAAAAGCTGGGCTTTATAAACAGTAATTGTGAGGTTAGTTATTTCGAAAACGGGTTCGATTTTACAGAGTATTGCCCTACTTACTTTGCTTATGGAGTAAGAAGGATATGGAATGATGTGATTGTGTTCAGCGGAATGGGAAATTGCGAGCCATGCCTTGTTTTAACTGTAAGAAACGGCAAACCGGAAGAGGTTAAGGAAATTAGTATGCAGGGAATGATGTTTAATTACAGCGAATATGAAGTGGGGCAATTCACCCTATGCCAATCCGCTTACGACGCCCCTTATCATACCTGGAAGCCTTACTTTTTCTATCGGGATTCAGAGGGTAATTTCAAGGAATACGGCGCAATTTATGCAGATATTGACGAGTTTACAAGGGTGACGGGAGTTGACCCATACAAGGTAATTATAGATAATTACGATGATTTCGCTGGATATCGGGAGAACGGTATTCCCGATGATAAAGCCTCGCCGATAAGGGTTGATTCTATACTTTACCGCTCAAACGGCTATTGTCATATTAACTGGACGCATTGTAAGAATGAAGAGACTTATAAGAATATTACAATTAAATGCTATGGCGACGGTAAATATGATGTTATTTACGGTGACGGCGGAGTGTATGATACCGCTAACTGTCCCGATATTGCGGTTTATCCCGAAAAGCTGTCCTGTGATTGAGATAAAGGCTTTACCCTTGTGGAAGGGGGAGGTAGTGAGGAATAGCCTGTATTTAAGGCAGATATACAAAAGGAGCGCTACTGCTTTTCGGCGGTAACGCTCTTTGTCGTATATGGCTGCTTTGCGGTGTGTCCTTTTAAGAGGTTTACGGTGCCCCCGATGTCGCTGTGTCCCATTCGACGCCAATGTTGCAGTGGCAGACGAATAGTATCTTGTACATTGGTGTTGTTCCTTTCATAGGGTGATGTATCCCTCGGGCGAGCCGCTTATCGGCGACGGCTTTTCGGCGACAAGCGCTGTGATTTAGAGCCTGCGCTTTTGCCATAAAGCTGCGCGGCATAAACGGCTTTGCACAAAAGAATTGAGAGAAAGCATACGGCGTACATCCGGACGAAATAAGCTCTCTCTCACGGTTATTGTGTTATGGCTTCACCACAAAGTCCGGTTATTCTACGGTTACGGATTTTGCGAGATTTCTCGGCTTATCGACATCGTTTCCCTTAAGCACTGCGGTGTAGTAGGCGATAAGCTGAAGCGGCACGACTGCCGTCATCGGCGCAAGGATATCGGGACATTCGCCTAAGGTTATCACATAGTCGGCGGCGTCCGCTTCTATTGAAATGCCATCGGCGCAAACGGCAATGACATATGCGCCGCGCGCTTTCATCTCTTTCATGTTGCTTACGGTTTTCTCGACAAGGCTCTTCTGGGTAACCACCGCGATTGACGGCATTCCCTCGGTTATCAGGGAAATCGTGCCGTGCTTAAGCTCGCCTGCGGCATAGCTCTCGCTGTGGATGTAGCTTATCTCCTTAAGCTTAAGGCTGCCCTCCATGCTTAGCGCGTAGTCCAGTCCTCTGCCGATGTACAGCAGGCTTTCGGCGCTGATAAGGGTGGAAGCGGCGTACTGGGCGTGCTCCTCCAGCTTTACTGCCTGCTCGATGCGCTCGGGCATTTTAAGCAGCTCTGCCGTAAGCTCGCGGCACTTCTCCTCGTCGATAGCGCCGTTTGCAAGGGCGATGGAAAAGGCGAGCAGATACATCACGGCTATCTGCACCATATATGCCTTTGTGGAGGCTACCGCTATCTCGGGTCCTGCGAGGGTGTAGATAAGCATATCCGCCTCGCGCGCGATAGAGCTGCCCTTTGCGTTGACTATCGCCAGCGTTTTTGCGCCAAGACTTTTGGAGAGCCTTAAAGCGGCAAGGCTGTCTGCGGTCTCTCCCGACTGGGAGATGATTATAACAAGGTCGTCCTTTGTGACAAGCGGATTTCTGTATCTGAATTCCGAGGCGATATCCACATTTACGGGCACGCGTGCAAGCTCCTCTATCACATATTTGCCCACAAGACCTGCGTGCATTGCCGTGCCGCAGGCAACAACATGGATGCTGCGGAAGCCGCGCAGCATTTCGAGCGTTATGCCGCACTCCTCAAGGTCGGGCAGACCGTCCGCTATTCTGGAGCGGATGGTGGTTTTTACCGCCTCGGGCTGCTCGTGTATCTCCTTGTGCATAAAGTGGGCGTAGCCCTGCTTTTCGGCGGCGTTCTCGTCCCAGTCCGCATGGAGAAGCGGCTTTGAAAGCTTGTTGTAGTGCAGGTCGTATATGCTTGTGCCGTAGGGTGAAAGCACCGCTATCTCGTTGGGCTCAAGCAGATAATAGTCACGGGTGTAGTTGAGTATCGCGGTGACGTCCGAGGCGATAAAGCTCTCGCCTTTGCCTATGCCGACGATGAGGGGGCTTTCTTTTCTTACTGCAAAGACCGTATTCGGGAAATCGCGGAACATTATTCCCAGCGCGAAGCTGCCGCGCACGTTGTGCATGGTTTCAACTATCGCCTCTACGGGGTCGCCGTTGTAGTAGTAGTCCAGAAGCTGCGCTGCGACCTCGGTATCGGTCTGGCTTACAAAGTGCCTGCCCTTGCTAATCAGGAAGTTCTTTATCTCCTTGTAGTTTTCGATTATTCCGTTATGTACTATGGTGACGTTTCCGCCGTTGTGGGGATGGGAGTTTACATCCGACGGCTCGCCGTGGGTCGCCCAGCGCGTGTGACCTATCCCGGCAAAGCCGGAGGGCACTCCGTCCCTTTCCATGCGCTCGCGCAGGTTTTTAAGCCTGCCCTGAGCCTTTCTTACCTCGATATTGTCATTGTCGAACACAGCAATTCCTGCGCTGTCGTAGCCCCTGTACTCCAGCTTTTCAAGAGTGCTCAGCAGGATTTCGGCGCAGCTTCCGCTGCCGACGTAGCCAACAATTCCGCACATGATGATTTCCCCCTAGATTATTATATTATGGGAACCTCTAAAAACCTCCTTCACGGCAGCTTTTCTACAACTTGTATCATCTG
>JBJESD010000058.1:0-3146 GCA_051882595.1 Oscillospiraceae bacterium
GTGCATTGTTCCTGCCTTGCCGAAGCTCATACAGCCTATGCAGAGCTTGGATATCTGAATATCGGTATTTCCTAAAGCGGTATATTCCATAATAAACCTCCTTCATTATTTCTTATTCTGCAATAATAGACATCTATACTTTTTTGTGATATAATATAATTGATCGGAAATTTTTCAATAATTTTATACTCTTACTTTATTTGGAGAATAAAAATGTCAGATAGTTTACAAAACAAGCCGAGGATATTCGGCTGCAAAACAAATGAACCGCTTAAATTCTCGGTCTGCGGACAGCTTATCAGCCCATCGGGATTTGTACATCATCGCCGCTGCTTTGATGAAAACGTGCTTATCATGATGACCGAGGGAACGCTATATATCACCGCAAATAATGTTGAGCACGCTCTTGTACCGGGACAATATATTTTCCTCAAAGCAGGCGAGGAGCATTTCGGACACCGACCCTCGGAGGGGCGATTGTCCTATCTTTGGGCGCATTTTCGTTCGGACTGTGGATTTGAAACGTTGAATGATGAAAACTGTGAATATACATATCTGCTTCCCGAAACGTTGGCTCTGTCCGATTCGGGACGAACTGCGCAGCTTTTCCATCAGCTTATGGATATGTCACTTGAGGAAAAGCTGTACACACAAAATATGTCCGACTATGCAATGAGCCTGCTGCTCATGGAAATATCGCAGGAGTATTTCCGTTATCGGGATAACTTTGATAAGCTTCCTTCGGCTGTGGTATCGGCAAGGGAGTGGATAAAAAATCACTATTATCTCCCCTTTGATGTTACTGAGCTTGCGAAATCCGTTGGGTATAGTGCGGATTATCTTTCCTCGCTGTTCAAGCAAAGCACGGGAGTTTCTATCGTCCGATATACAAACCGTCTGCGGATAAAAACAGCAAAAACGCTGCTTTCAAATTATGACATTACCATAAAAGAAACCGCATTTTCCTGCGGCTTCTCGGACGAAAAATATTTTATGAAGGTCTTTAAACAGTTTGAGGGTATCACTCCCTCGCAGTATAAAAATTCCTTCGGACGGAAGAATATCAACTGAAATTTTTCTTTGTAAAATATACCGTATATGGCTCGTCGGTTATATCATAAAGCGGCACAAGATCGAAATTTTCGGGCTGATTTATCGTGCGGTAAACGCTCTGCTGCCACGGGAAGGTGCTGTATGTATGCTCGGTGGTGTATGCAAGGGCACTTTCGGGTTTGCCGTCCTTCATGGATATTCCGCAGTCCTTATCGCAAAGTCCCGCAAGCACAACGGGGCCCTCCGCAAATGCCGTAAGCTGCGGCATATCGGGCAGAGAAGATGTTGTGAGCGATGCAGGGAAATAGATGTTTATAGTATCATTTCCCCAAGTTCGGTCTATGCCAAAATAACCGTTTTCGGCAGTAACATTTTTTATTTCCTCGCCGTTGATATATACTGTGGGAGCGCCCTGCGTCCATTCGGGAACACGCAGCGACAGAGTAAATCTTTCGGGCTTGTCCGCCTTGACGTTCAGCTTGATATACCACCTTGACATTCTGCTGTCATCGTGTTCGTCGAAGGAGGCTCCGTCGTTGTAATATTTCATATCCACGCTCTGAGTAACGGTGACATTTTCGTTGCGCTTGTACTCCGAGTTTATGTACTGTCCGATAATTAGGCGATTTTTCCCGCAGTCCTCGTAAAAGCAAAGCTGCGGATAAATGGTGTGTGCCTGAACCGTCGTGCCGTGACAGCACCAGAAATCGTGAGTTTTGCTGCCCCATTTTTTCACGCTGCCCGACTTCATAGGCAGGAAATATGCAGGCATTCCCGTGAATTTGTTCTGCTGTGCAAGAAATCCGTTGTAAAGATTTTTTTCGATATAATCAAGATATGTAGGCTCTCCCGTGAAACGGAAAAGATAATCCGCAAGCCGAACCATATTGTAAACAGTGCAAAATTCCTGTGTGCGCTCGCCGATGAACATTCCCAGCTTGTGGGGAGGTATCCAAAATTCGCCCGAGTTCTGACCGCCCGTGCAGAACGCTTCTCTGTCTGTGACAGCGCATTTCCAGAAGCTTTTTACAAGACCCAGCCACTTTTCATCGCCCGTGACCTCATACATTTTTGCGGCACCGTGCGCCCACGGGATACTTGCATTTGCGTGGCAGTTTGATAAGGGGTCGCCGCCATCGGCAAGCTTTTTGAAAATAGACGGGTGAGAGTATCTTTCTGCAAGGGTGAGATATTTTTCGATTCCCGTAAGCTGATATAAGCCAGTCCATACTTCAAGCATTCCGCCCTCTTCACCGCTGTAAACGGCGTGGGGGTTTTTATTCTGCATATCCGCAGTCCAATCAAGATACCAATCTGCGGCGTTGCTCAAAATATCAAGTGCCTTTTCATTTTTTGCATACATTGCGCTGTGATAAAGCCCCAACAGAGTCTTGTGAAGGGTGTACTGGGGCGACCAAATATACTCGTTCTTTTCAAGCTTTTCAAAATATTTTTCGGGAACAGAACCTATCCATCTTCCACCGTTGAGCTTTTGACAGCGTTCAAGCTCGTCGATGATAATATCAAGCTTTGCTTTCAACTCACGGTCGTTATTCTGTGCAATAAGCATTGAGGCGGCGGACAGCCAGTGACCGAGGAAATGTCCTCGCAGCTGGCAGGTGGGAGATTCCCAGCCGAGATGCATTTCACAAACATCTCTGTCGGTGCGTATACCTGCTTCAAGGTAGAAATTCTGGAGCAAATCTTCGGTTTTCAGCTCCATAAGATACGCCCTGTTTACATCGGTACGTTCCTTGAAAAGACCGGGAAGAAGATGTGCATTTTCAATATTTATCTGTTTCAGCATAGTATTTACCTCCGAATGATGATCTACTGAAAATATTATAGCACATTATAATTAATTTGTAAGTAGACAAAGAGGGTGAAAAGGTGGAAAATTCTTTGGCTTAATAACTCCCAATTGTTCGGGGATCTCTGTCTTACATACTTTCCATAATAACCTCGTAACACTCAAGCACCTTATACTCGCCTGTCATAATCAACGAATTATATATCAAGTTCAGCGACCCATTTGCTCAGGTCGTTATCGGACGCACGGTTTATTACCCTGCCGCTTTTCCAATTGGCAGTAC
>JBJESD010000059.1:0-49979 GCA_051882595.1 Oscillospiraceae bacterium
GAGGGAAACCCTCGCAAAAAATAGATTTCAAATGCTCGCTGCGCGAGCATAAACTGAGTTTTTCGACAAGCTGCAATCCCTCTCATGGAGATAATTCCATGAGAGGGATTTTCATGTTATGCTGTTTTCCGTTATTCCGAGAGGAACTCCTCGGGGATATTCTCTGCGATAAGGTACTTGAAGAACTCCATCGAAGCGCCCTCGCAGCCGTGCGAAGCTGCAAGCTCCTCGGTATACTCGGAGAAGGGGTAGATCCTTACATCGGCGAAGCCGTAGTCGTAGTGGTTGATAAGCGGAACTGCATTTGCATCGGAGAGCGTTATCTCGCCGGTGGTATTGTTCTTTGTCACGGTAATTCTGCCAAGCATTTCAACCATGCAGTAAACGTAATCCTGCGACGAAAGGAAGTTGCCGAGGCAGTAGAATACGAATGCCTTTCCGCCGTCCGCCTTGTCCAGATACTCCATTGTCTGGATGGTGTGGGGCTGTGTGCCGATGATGATATCAGCGCCCCAGTCGGCGAATTTCTGCGCAAGATAATACTGGTTATCGGAAACAACGTTTGTGGTTTCTATTCCGAAATGCGGACTGATTATAACGCAGTCGCACTCCTCTTTGGCGGCTTTTATCTGCTGCTCTATCAGCTCAAGCTCGCTGAGATAAACAAGCTCGCATTCCGAATCCGCAGGCAGCGACAAGCCGTTTGTATGCTCCATATAGCTTAAGAAGCCGAACTTTATGCCGTTTACCGTAAGTGTGCGGAGGTTGTTCATGTCCTCCTCGCTTTTGTAGGCGCCGTATACCGGCACATCGGGATAGTTGGTGCCCCAGAAATCAAGCGTAGCAAGCAGACCGCTTTCGCCCTTGTCGAGCACGTGGTTGTTGCCGATGGAGATAGCGTCAAAGCCAAGCTCTATCACCTGATGTCCCATAGCCTCGGGAGTGCAGAAGCACGGATAATTCGACGGCTCGAACATATCGGTGATTATCGTTTCCTGATTGAGTATGGCGAGGTCTGCCTCCTCTATATAGTGCCGTACATACTGGTAGGGAAAGCTGAAATCATAGCCCTCGCCGCCTGCGCGTGCAGCAGCCTGCTTGAAGATGTTGGAGTGGATAAGGTTATCTCCTGCACAGACGATGCTTACCGAGGTGAACTCCGGCTCGGGCGGTACAGCCTCCTCTGTCGGCTCGGAGGAAGTGGAAGATGCAGCAGCAGACGAATCCGATGAAACATCCGAAACGCTCTGCGAGCTTGAATCGGACGCTTCCGAGACAGGCTCGGACTGCTTGCTTTCGACTTTTGAGCATGATGTTAGCAGCAAAGCTGCGAGTAATACTGATAGTACTCTTTTTTTCATATGTATCCCCCATTTTTTGTTAAGGCAATACCGCACAAAATCCTATAAAAGGTCTTTGTGGGGTGTTGTTTTTGGTAATAAATTCAGTATAGCATATTATTTGTAAATAATCAAGCCTTTCAGACATTAAAATAAACGGTTCTCATCACTTCCTCTGGAGTTGTGACACCGGATGCCGCAAGCTCTGCCGCAGACGCTGCAAGCGGCTTCATACCTTGGTTTGCCGCGGCGTATTCCCGTATCTCGGCGGCGGTTGCTCCGTCGTTTATCATCTGCCTTATGCTGCTGTCAATCCGCAGTATCTCGTGTATTGCCACACGTCCCTTGTAGCCGCTGTAGTTGCAGACATTACAGCCCCTGCCTCTTCTGATATAGCGGCAGGCTTGTCCGACTATCCTGCGTTCGGACAGGGTAGGCTCTACATACGCTCCGCACTCGGGACACACCTTCCTCAGCAGGCGCTGCGCTGTTATTCCTGCGAGCGAATCGGCGGCAAGATACCGTGCAACTCCCATATCCACAAGCCTTGTAAGTGCAGAGGCGGCGTCGATGGTGTGCAGCGTTGACAGCACCAGATGTCCGGTTATCGCTGCCCGAACGGATATTTCGGCTGTCTCGCAGTCACGCGTTTCGCCTATCATAATGACATCGGGGTCCTGCCTTAAAAGAGCGCGAAGCCCTGTGCCGAATGTAATTCCGGCGGCGCTGTTTACCGCTGTCTGGTTGACCTTTGCCAGTCTGCGCTCGACGGGGTCCTCTATGGTGCAGATGTTCACCGACTTTTTGGCAAGCTGCTCCAGAATGAGATACATCGTTGTCGTCTTTCCGCTGCCCGTAGGACCGGTAAGGTACACCAGACCGTTTGGCACAGACAGTATCTCGGACATTTTCGCATATGATACGGCGTCCATGCCGAACTGCTCTGCATTGTCTATAAGCTCGCTGCGATCCAGAAAGCGGAGCACCGCTTTTTCTCCGTATACGGTAGGCACAAGCGAAACGCGGATATTTACCGAGATATCTCCGATATCGGTGGTCATGTTTCCGTCCTGCGGAAGTCTGCGCTCTGCTATATCAAGATTGGACAGTATCTTGATGCGCGCTATCACCGATTGGTGAAGCTCTCCCGGCAGCGGCTCGTACTCTGTTATCATGCCGTCAATTCTCATGCGAACGGAGGTGTGCTCGCCGAACGGCTCGATATGGATATCGCTTGCGTTTGCGCTGTATCCCCTTGCGATAAGCGCGTCAACAACTCTGACAGCAGGGGAGTCGTCCTCGCCGCCCGATACCCAGGATACGGAAACGTTTTTTGCCTCTATATCCGAGCAGTAATATGCAATACCCTGACGTATATACCGACTTTCACACAGGCACAATTCAACCGGCATTCCTGCAATCTGCCTTATATCCTCGACAGCGAATACATTTGTGGGGTCGCATACGGCAAGGCTCATCACGCCGTTTGAAACGGACAGCGGCAGCATACAATAACGCTCGAGTATCGTGCGCGGTATCAGTTTTACCGCGTCGGTAGCTGCGTCGGGAAGCCGACGGGCAAGCATACGCAGGCACATCTTTTTAGCCAGCGCTTCCAAAATACGATATTCGTTGAGGATATCATTCTTTGTCAGCGCGCCGAAAATGTCCTCCGCGCCCGCTGACACAGCAGACTGAAGCTCTGCGCTATATCCGCTCTCTGAAAGCGCCTGTGCAAGTATCTCGTTATTCATACCGCTCTCCGTTAAATATTATTATATGCTATGCAGACATCGCCGCTTTGATTTGACACCCGTGAACCGGACAGATCCGCACTTCCCAAGCCCTGCGCAGCGTTCATAAGGCAGATGGCTCCGCTGCGCTCACAAAGCAGCCTGTCATCGAGGGAAACATCAATTTCGAGGAGCAGCACATTCTCTTCGTCAAAGGGCTGCGAAAAGCATATATAAGCCGTCATACCGCCGAAAAAATCATCGCCGAAAGCCGCTGCGGTGCCGCGCTCGTCGATAAGCTCTATCCGACCGTTTTCGCTTATGCAGATAACCGTCGTGAAATCGTCATCCGGATATACCGCACCGCCGCTGCTGATGGTGATATCCTTTGCGCAGGAAATACAGCCGCTGATATAGTCGAATATTCCGTCCGCCGCAAGTGTAGCCTTGACGCGCTGCGCATTCACCGCGAACACCTTCATGCTGATTACAAGTATACTGCCGACTATGCCGGCGACAACGATGAAAAGCGCTGCGCTTAGCAGTGTTTCGGCGAGCGTGAAGCCCTTTTTGGCTATTGACTTATGTAATAGTAAAGGTGAATTTCTTGTGTTACTTTGCATATCCCTATATCCGCCGCAAGCAGCTCAACGCCGTCTGCTCCGTTAATATCTTCGTATATGTAGCCGTCCGAGGTTTCTATCCTTACCGGCAGAAGCAGTGATATCCTGCCGTCCGCTTCGCCGTTGTACAGACGTGCCGCCGCTTTGCTTATACTGTCGGAAAGCTCCTGCGCTTTTGCCGAAAAATTTGAAAACATTGCTAACGCCGACAGCAGAATCATGCTTGATATTCCTGCTATCAGCATGGCAACAAGATTTTCTGCCAGCGTGAAAGCGCCGTTTTCTATCAGTTTTCGTAGCCTAGAAATTCCCATATTCCACCCTCGCAGGAAAACAGTCCGCAGCAGCTTGCGCTCTTGCCGTTTATCTCGGCAGAGGACTCAACCTTAAGCAGCTCCTCGCCGCTGTGATTTACAAGCTCATATCTAATTACCGCGCAGTTTTCGCTTCGTTTTTTGCCGTCAAGATATACCGTTCTTGTTTCGCTGTTTGTAAGAATGCCCAGAGAAAAAGCCTCGGTGTCCGGCTGCCATGAATAGTCGCCCGTTATTTCAGCGCTGATTATCCTGTCCTTTGCATACCTTATGCCCGACTGCGCAAGCAGCAGTGCCTGCTGCTCTGCCGCTTCGTCCAGAGCGTGATTATACTGAAGCACGCCGAAGCCCAGCACAGCGGCGGAAATGATAAGCAGAACGGACATTATGCATAGTCCCCATGCCAGTGCCGAACCCCTGTTGTTAATAATCCGTTTCACCGGCGTTTAACTCCTTTGCATACATACGGCAGATAATCTCAATATCAAAGCTGAGATAATCGGCGCTGAAGCCGCTTTTTGTTTTGAACATCACAGACCCAAGCCCGAGTGAAGAATCTGTGCATATCTCCGATATAAGCTCTGTTATCGCAGAGTAGCTTCCCTCTCCGCTGTACCGTGCAGAAGCTGCTGATATTCCGCCGAAATCCTCAACGGAAATTACAGCGTCCGTGACCGATAATCCGCACTCTAAAAAGCGCTGCGAAAGCAGCATATCAAGCTCTGCTGTCGTCATTTCGGGACGCATCAGTTCAATAAGCTGCGAGTTTTCCTTTGCGATAGCCGCATTGTCATCCCTTAGCTTATTGCAAAGCTCCGCCTCATGCTGTATCATTGTTATCGCAAGCCTGTCGCTCTTGTTGCTTTCCGCAAGCTCCGTGTTTTTCGCGGCAAGAGGTACCAGCACAAGCTGCATAATCAGAATTGCCGCAAGAACCGCACAAAGCACAATAAGCAGATTAACCTGCGTGTTTTTCGAGTTATTCATTGCGCGCCTCCTTGTCGGAAATGCAGCACACAAGCGCAAACTCGTACCTGCCGCCGACCTTTGAAAAACCGCTGTATGTCGTATTGTCGAAGATTTCCTCCTCGATGAACGACTGTGCAAAACAAGCTGCTGCATCTGCGGACATGGCGGTAAACCTAAGCGTTATTTCCGTGCCGTCCGCCATTATTGACACGATCTCAACGCCGTTTGTGCATAGCTTGTCTATGCGCTCGAACAAATCTGCCGGATACCCAAGGTACAATTCGTCGCTGCTGTGAACGTCCTCCTTAAGGCGAGCGTTGCGTTCTGTCAGAAGCTCATTCTCAGCGCAAAGGCTGTCATATTCCGTTACGGTGACCTGTGCAAGCTGCCTGCTCAACAAGGTCTGTTCGCTTTTCAGCCGGGCGGTTTCGCGATACTTTATACCGCACATAATTGCCGCCGCCGCTATTATTGCTCCTGCTGCCGCGGCAGCCTTTATCCTGCCGCTTGCGCCGGGCGTTTTTCGTGCAGAGCGATATAAGTTGATTCTTTTTGTGTGCATCATATATTCCTATCCTATTACAGCATATTTGCCGCCGCAAAAATGCAGTCACTCAGGCAAATGCCCTCGCAAAGCCGTATCTCGTTTTGCTCGGGAAATACAGCGGCAGCCATTCCCTCTGCTGAAAGGCAAGACTTTAGTCCGGACAGCTCGGACTCTGCAAATCCGCACAGAAGTACACCGGAGGACTTTTTGCTGAAATCGGATTTTCCGAACAAAACCGCCTCGCAGATATGTCTGCACAGTTCGGTGTTATACTCGCTGCTGCCTGAAGCAGCAATCAGCCTGTATCGGCGGTGCATATACATAACGCCTTCATAGAACAGGTACAGTGCCGCAGAAAAGCCATCCCTTGCCAGAACCGCAAAGGTTGCTCCGCGAAGCATTTTACAATGCCCGACCAGTCTCAGAATTGCGCTTTGGGCAGGGGCAATGCCGCCGACAGAAAAGCCTGCATCGCCGAATATCTCGGCAAGCTCCATGATATAGCTGCGCTCTGCGGCACACGCAAGTATATCGAGGGCGCCGTTTTCGGTTTTGCCTATAACCTGCCGGTCATATACGGGCTCTTTATGCGGAATATCGGAAAAGCCCTCCGACAGCAGGCGCAGAAAATCCTTTTTTCTTTTCACCGCAGGGACAGTCATTCGCTTTGTGTTTATCGCGCTGCTGTCAACTGTGATATACAGTCTGCCTCGGATATTATCGGCTGCAAGCTGCTTAAGCTGCGCCGAAAACGCCGCGCGGTCCGTGACTGTTCCGTTAAGCACGCAGCCATCGGGGAGCGGTAATGTGACGCTTCTTTTAATTTGCAAAAGGTTTCCGCGCTTTGCGCCGCAAAGCGCCTGAATTTTCTCGTTTGAAATATATACCGAATTCATTTTATGCAGAAAAAACTCCGTTCGCCGCGTCGATGTTGCTGTACATATCGTATATCGGTATCATTACCGACATCACTACCGCAAGCACTATCGCCGCCATTATAAATATCATTACAGGCTCAAGCAGTTTGATAAGCCTTTTTACCGCCTCGGAAGCCTCAAACTCAAACGAATCGGCAAGTCGGAGCAGCAGCTCGTCCGTTCGTCCGGATTCCTCGCCCACCTGCAAAGCCCCGATTAGCTTTGCGTCAAAGCCGTCCACCTCGGAAAGCGCTTTCGAGAGCGTTCCGCCTGACCTTACCACACGCATTGCCTTATCAAAGCTTTGCAGGATATACGGGCTTCCCGAGGAGTCTCCTGCTATCTCGAGAGCGTTAAGTACAGGTATTCCTGCCGAATAAAGGGACGCGAAGGTGCGGCAGAATCTCGCCGTGTAAAGCGCTCTGAGGACCTTTCCGATAATCGGCGTTTTCAGCAGAAGCATATCCGCAAACCGCCTTACGGCGAATATGCCGGATGCCAGCGTTGCTGCCAAAGCCACTGCGGCGGCGACCGCTGCAACTATCAGCCAGTGCTCGGTAAACAGCCTGCTTATAAACATTGTTGTCTGCGTCAGTTTTGGAAGCTCTACGCCCTCAAGCAGCGGCTCA
Organism: Oscillospiraceae bacterium; assembly: GCA_051882595.1. Classification (GTDB taxonomy): domain Bacteria; phylum Bacillota; class Clostridia; order Oscillospirales; family Ruminococcaceae; genus CAG-115. Next base: position 7,073 of record JBJESD010000059.1, read on the forward strand.
AAGCTTGGGAAAACAAATGTAAACACAGCAATTATCACAAGCAGCGTTATCACTGCAAGCAATATCGGATACGCCGCCGCAGAGCGTATCTCGCTGCGCGTGCGGTGCTCCTTTTCATAGTGCTCTGCCATCTGTGACAGAACCCTGTCAAGCCTGCCGCCGCTTTCTCCGGATACGACCATGCTGATAAGCAGCGGCGGAAACATCCGCTCCTGCGAGGACATCGCGCAGGAAAGCGACTCACCCTGCTTTATGCGCCTGTTGACCGCTGAAAATGCGTTTTTCAGTGCTCTGCTCATATCACGGGCGCAGATAATATCCAACGCCTTGCTTACATTTATGCCTGCGGACAGCATTGATGAAAGCTCACGGCAGAATACAGACAGCTGTCTTGCATTCATGCCGACATTTTTCGTTGTGACCGCTCTGTAATCAAGCAAATACAAGCCCTTGACCGACAACAGCTTTTTCAGCGCGTCCGAGTTATCGGCAGCCAATCTGCCCCTTTTTCTTCTGCCGTCCGCGAATACGGCGGTATACTTATATTCAGGCAATATATCAACTCCCGTTTATATAAAAAAAGCACCTAACTTCTCCGTTAAATGCTTTTTCAACTTGCTAGTTCCACAGTGCTGGAATTGATGTCTGCACCGCGTACGGCGGTAAAGTCGCCGTTTTCATAGGTTACGGTATAGTGTCCGTCGGTGTATATAAGCTTTTTAACCTTGCCCGTTTCGGTGACGGTTATCTGTGCGAAGCTTTTGTCGGGTATAGCGCCGTTTTTGTCAAGCTCCGCAAGCATAAAGCATTCGGTCAGGAACTTTGTCGAATGCGCTTCGATACCATCGGTTATCTCATCCAGCGTGCGATTTGCGTATCGTTCGGATATGGATATCTGTACAGCAGTAAGCAGATTCCTGCAGTTGGCGGTGCTTGAGGCGGAATGAGCCATGTCAACATATCCTGTAAGCGACGGGATAAGCAGAGCGGCAAGTATAGCGATGATTACGATAACAACTATAATCTCGACCAGCGTAAAGCCGCTGTTTTTCTTTAATTTATGCAGTATGTTAATTCACCCTTTCGCTTCACACGATTGCAAAATGATATCCGAGTATGCCGTGACGCATGGTTCGCGGCACAGGCGCGCAGCGGCTGACATATTTGCATATGTGCGAGGATTTGTAATCATATAATAAACGTCTACGTTTATTATATGAGCTTGTCGAAAAAGTATCTTTCCCAGGCTGCCGAGAAAGGTACAGATGCTAGGAAGCGTTGCTGCGACTAGCCTTTGTGGCTGTCGCAGCGGCGCTGACAACGCAGATGTGCCTTTATCGACAGCCTGATATAATAAACGTCTGCGTTTATTATATCATAATTGTTTCTATTTTGCAACAATTTTCAACATTTTTTGGATATTTATATGATATTATCATTGTATTTTTGTGAATATCATAGTATCTCAGCCGACCGCGGCGCCAATTATTTGACATTTGTCGCATTATGCTGTATAATTGTGATTAATAAGTTGCCTAAGGCAAAGTAAGGCATAAAGAGAACGGATGTGAAGAACGTGGATAAAAAGCTTGCGCAACAGTGCATAACGGGTGGGATCTGCGCACTTCTTATCGGGGGTGCTGCGATAAATATCGGCACAGACAGCGATAAGGAAATGACCATATCATACAAGCAGGAGCCGACTTCATCCCAAGCGCATCAGACAGAGCCGCCGGACATTGATAAAGCGGCAGTCACAACCGAGGCAGGCGTCTTGCCATCGCCCTATTGCAGTGACGCTGAGGTTACTGTAATCACGGATATAGCAGATTTTACACAGGGCGATATGATAACGGTAACCGGAGTGATCGGCAGCATCGGAGAAAACACGCTTACTCTCGTTGACTGCGTGATTCTTGAGAACACAGAAAAGGCTGCCGAAACAAACGGCAGCCCGGAATATGAGCCGACAGCGGATACAATGCCCGAATCGGACAGCGCCGAGGCAGGCAATGCTGTGCAGGAATATGATACAAGGGTTTATGTAAGCTCAAGCGGAAAATATCATAAATCCCCCGACTGCTCGGGCATGAAAAGCAGCACCGAAATGTCGCTTGATGAAGCCATAACCGCCGAGTATACACCCTGCAAAAAATGCTTTGGCTGATTTTTACTTTATCTGATTGTTGACTATATATTTGAGCATAGCCGAAACGTCAAGCGCGTTAAGGACGCCGTTTTTGTCAAAATCATTTTTTCTGTTTTCCTCTTCTCCGTTTACCACCATGCGGATAAGCATAGCGGCGTCAAAGGCGTCTATGCGCATATTGTTGTCAAGGTCGCCGATTATTTTGGTTTCATCATCGCATATTACAATGTAATCTCCGCCGACATCCGGAATGAACATGACATTTCCCCAGACATCCACAACGCAGGTGTCGGTCAGCCGCAGGGTATCATTGTCTGTATCATAGCAGAAGAGGCTGGCGATTTTATTTTTGTTTGCTAAGCCTAAGTCGAGGCAAAGAGCTGCGTTCAGCTTGTTTTTGCTGTTGATATGAATACGCTGCACCTCGGTGCCTCCCACCGCATTTATGGCAGTCTGAAGCATCGTTATCGGCGAAGTCCTTAAGCCCAGACCTATCGCCGGAATTGTAGCGGTATCTATCGCGGATGTGTCCAGCGTCCATTTAAAATCCGAATCTACCATGAAGGTAAGCTTAAGCTTGTTGTTTGCCGCAGCTCTGATTACATCGGCAGGCACCGTTACGGCGTCGTTAAGCATGATTATACGGCTTGATGCAGGAGTGGATTCTGCAAAAGCCTTTTCGATGCTTTTCCATCCCCTTATCGTAGTGCCGGAAAGCTGCGGACGAAGATCCTCCTGTTCATCCTCCTCGTTGTACTCGTAATCATCGCCGCTGTTGCTGCTTGAGCCGGTCACGGTAATTGTAAAGTGATCGGAGTATCCGCCGTATGAAACGGTGATTTCTTTCTGACCGGCTGTATTGGTGTTAAAGCCGGATATCATGCTTTCGGTCATATCAAGCGTTGCAAAGGTGCCATCCGCATAGCTTACGATTATCGTGCCGCCGGTGAGATTCAGCTCGTCGCCTTTTCTGTATTTCACCTTATTCGGCAGCTTGCGTATCTCCATATACTCGACCGAAGGCTCAAGGGGTCTTTCGATAGTATAGATGTATTCGGCGACGTCGCTGGTTTCGTAGCCTGTCTTTACAGCTACGGCACGCAGCAGGGTCGTATTGCTTTCGCCCTTTACGCCTCTTATCCTGATAGGGTTGATGTATTCGTTGCTGTGTATGCCCGGGTACGAGCCGTCGGTAGTGTAGAATATCCTTGCACCGCTTGTAGAGCAGGTTAGTTTTACATAGATGTTTTCCGTATATGTGCCTGAAATATGGTCGGCACGAGGCATAGCCACCGTCAGCGGGACAGTGCCGCTTGCCTGCGCTGAATCCGATGATGCCGCTGTAAATGCAGCGGACGAAACGCTGACCGCCAATGCCAGCAGCACGGACAAAGCCGATACTATCAATCGCTTACACACTCCCATGCAATTAGACCTCCGATAAACATAATTACTGGCGCATCAAAAAATCACTTTCGAGCGAGAACAGCAGGCAATCCTTGCTTTTGCTGTGATGAACTCCGCTGAGTTACTCTGTGGGATTTACAAAAAACGGAGCGTCATGCAGGTGTTGCTTTTCACAAGTTCTTTTGAGATTCCTTTATATCGTAATTATACAATAAAATTGTGACTTAGTCAATACGAATGTATCGGAAAATATGTTGTGTAATGATTTTTCCTTATCTTTGGTGTGACTTTTAAAAAATGTCATTGTTATTTTATCCAAAAATTGTATTACTACTTGATTTATGTATTACTTTGTGCTAAAATAATATATGTAGTTGTATAATACCGAGAAATGTAAACGTTTTACCGCAGTTTGGTATTATAGCGGCGCCGTTTTAAACTGGCTAGAAAAGGGAAAATGGGTAGGGCGCTCCGAATGTGAGTAAAGCCGACGAAGTAAGGCTGTATACCGGCGTTTTGCGCGTAGCGCATAATGCGGCTATACGCATTTTCACACTAACGAGGTTTAAACAATGCTTTTCATCGCTTTAATCCGAAAAAACCACCGCTTTTTGCAAACAGCGCCTGCCAAGTACTGTTTGTCCGGACGCTTTAAGCCTTTGACACAGCCGAGTCTATATGGCAGTTCGGTAAACGTGTTTTTATAAAATTGCAGAGTATATTGCATCTTTTCTATAACATACAGGAGGGAGTTATAAACGTGATAAACGACCGTTATCTTATCGGCTTTTGCAGCACCACTGTGCAGAAAGAACCCCTTAAACCTGTTCTGTCAGAATTGGACAAAAAAATACAGGACCGCGATGATTATCGTATGCTGGTATTCCACTGCTACGAAGACCTGTACTACGACACTCCAGACACCGCCGGAGCTGCAAAGCTGTATGATACAATATGCTATGATAAGCTTGATGCGATGCTGCTGCTGCAAGTAAACGAAAAACAGCAGCCGCTGTTCGACAGGATATATGAGCGCTGTCTTGAAAAGGGCGTACCTGTCATAAGCATTGATCTTAACCGCGAAAAGGCATTTAATATCAACTTTGATTACGGCGATGCTTTTAATAAGATCGTAGAGCACGTCATAACCAAACACGGCTGCAAAAATATCATACATATGGCGGGAATGAAGGAAAATTCTTTCGCCCTCACAAGAATAGAAAGCTGTGCCAAAACTATGGCAGAGCATGGGCTTAAGCTTGAAGAAGAGAACATCCTGTACGGCGATTTCTGGGAAAGCCCGACATATCAGGCAATGGACAGCTTCTTCGCAAGCGGCAGACCTATACCGGATGCATTTATCTGCGCAAATGACTCAATGGCGATGGCAGTATGCCTTAAGCTTGCGGAGCAAGGATATAATGTTCCGGAGGACGTTATTGTCACCGGCTTTGACGGAATCGAGCTTGAAAAGTATCACAATCCCAGACTTACAACAGCTATCCGCGACCACGAAGAGCTTGCTGCTGCAATAGTTGGCGTTCTGGACAGAATAATGACAGAGCCTGGGCTTGAGCCGTATGATGTTATCCTTGAATACAAGCCTGTATTCTCCGAAAGCTGCGGATGTGTTCAGCACGATTCTGCCAAAAGCAACCATATCCTTGCCGATTATGTGCGCAAATACAATTATGCCAGAGGGTACGACGAGGATATGACCACAATGTGCAACAGGATAGCCGCTAATCCCACGCTTGAAAATGCACGCACTATACTTCGCAAAAAAAGCTTTGGCGGCACCACGCTGTGCATAACGGACGATTTCTACCGCTACTGTAATGAATCTTCGGAGCTTGAGGGCACTGATATCAATAAAGTCAGCGCAGAGTACTCCGACAGGATGTATGTTTTCACCGAGCGCAACCCATCGGATGCAGTGTATAACGGAGCGGAATTCCTGACGAAGGACATACTGCCCGATCTTATGGGCAGCTTTGACGGAAGCAAAACACTTTTCGTTATGCCTATTCATTCGCTCGAGTATCCAATCGGTCTTTTTATTACATACTATGTTGACTCCGAGCTGTATTTTGACCAGACTTACAGCTTTGCAATGGCTACAAACCGCTGTCTTGAAATGGTTCGTATGCATGAGCGCATGGCTTTTCTCAACAGAAAGCTGGAGTTCATGTTCACCCATGACTATCTTACAAAGATATACAACCGCTACGGATTTTATAACAATTTCCGCGAGTGCTATACTCGGTTTGAGAACGAAATAAAGGATGCATTCATCGTATCAATAGACATGAACGATATGAAGTACATCAACGACAATTTCGGACACCACGCAGGAGACGATGCGCTGCGGATAATTGCAAACGCTCTGATAATGGCTGCCGAAAACGACAGCGAAATAATCTGCTCGCGCTTCGGAGGCGATGAGTTTGTTGTGGCTAAGGTATGCGGCGGCACAGCTGCACAGGAGGCTGCGCGCTACCGTGACGCATTTACTGCTGCTCTGGGAGCGCTTAACGACACCTCCGGAAATCCATATAGGGTCAATGTCAGCATAGGAATATACTGCGCGTCAATAAATGCGGTTGACGGCGTGGATGAGCTTATAGAGCTTGCCGACAGGCTTATGTACAGCGATAAGGCACGATACAAAAGGCAGCCGCGGAATATACCGTGATACAGCTTTCGGAACATGAGCACGGGGCAGCGGTATTTTTTTGTGAGAGATATTCTTGCCAAAATAAAAATGCTCGCTGCGCGGGCATAATCTTAGTATTTCGATAACCAGTAACGCCGTACAATACAATTGTACGGCATTGACGTATTCATTGGTATAAGCGCTTTGATTACCGTATGGCGGCAAAGGAACTCTGCTGCGTCAGATATCAAGGCTTTTGTAATAGTTGATTATTTCATATCTGCATTTTTCGACAAGGTCATACATTTCGGGAGAAAAGGCGCCCTTATCAAAGCTCAGCTCGCTGATTACGAAATCGAACTGCATATCGTTGTATTCCGGACGTTTGTTGAACATCCTGTCAAAGCGGATCGCGAAGCCGCACACCTGACTCTGGATAAGGTTATCGCTGCCTTTAAGCCCGTGAGGGAAGCCCTTTCCGTCGTATCTTTCATGATGGTGCATACATATTTCGGAGCACGCTTTTATGAAATGCTTGCAGTTGCTGGATTCATTCAGGCGAACGATTTTTGCACCCATCACGGTGTGCTGTTCATAAATCTCTCTTTCGGCATGGGAATTGTCCTTGTTTATGAAGCACTCCGTCGGAACGCACATAAGACCTATGTTATAGAAATAGGCTGCTTTGCCCATCATTTTAAGGTCGATGACATCTATCTCGGACTTATGCATCAGACCGTATTCTATCAGAAGAATCTCGGTAAGCTTTGACACACGGCCGCAATGAGAGGAGTCAAGACCTGAATTTTTCAGAAAGGTATCATAAATAGCGGTGAGCTTTGAGATATAGCTGTCGGTCGAGTATGTTTCGGTACCGAGGAAATATTCCTCATCCGGTTTTACTATTTCACGCTCGCCGTCGACGCCGAATATCTTGCCGATTTTTTCAAGAACGGTGGGCGAATCAAAGGGTTTGCTTATAAAATCGGCAATATCGTACTGTGATGCGCGCTGAACATTTTCGGCGGTCGCCTCGGCAGTCACGAGCACAACGGGGATCTTTATCCCGTTTTCGCTCATAACATTCAGTACGTTAAAGCCGTCAAGCACGGGCATAGAGAGGTCCAGAAGCACACCGTCTATCTTGGAGGCTTTTCTTGTTATCAGCTCCAGCGCGGAGTAACCGTTTTCTACCTCGGCGATTTCGTAATATCTGCTGAGTATATTCCTCAGTATTCTTCTGTCCATTTCCGAATCATCGACGATCAGCAGCCTTTTTGCATTTGACATAATACTCTCCTTATATCCGAAAGTGATTAAAGGGTTTCAAGCCAGTTCTTTATGGCTGTGGTGATTTCTTCGTAGCTTTTGCTGATCTCGGGCATCATGCCGACAGCCTTGTCCCATTCCGAGGCTCTCATCAGAGTGACCTGCTCGGAAAAAAGCTCGAAAAGGTGCGTCAGCGACAGGTTTCCGCACAGTCCCTTAAGCGTATGGGAGGCGGCGAGGGCGTCGCTCTCATTGTTTTCTGCGATCGCATTCACAAGATTATTGTAGCTTTGCTCTTCGAGGAATTTCCTCAGCATTCTGGCGTAGAGATCCTTGTTTCCCACAAATCTTCCGATGGCGCTGTCTACGTCGATCCCTGCGTTGGTGAGTATAGTGAAATCCATATGTTTTTTGCTCCTTACTTTATTCTATCGGCAGACGATTGTTCCTGCAATGCCTATGCGCACCGGGCTTTCGGATGACGTCCACAATGTTCTGCAATGGTATTCGCAGTCAACCGCTTTATCGGTTCTCGTTATCTGACCTTTTAAGTTGACCAAAGGATTATCGGCGGTCGCGCAGGAAAGCTTTGCGATAAGCTCTTTAATGTTGCTGCTGTGAATTTTTCTGACTTCTTCATTTTCGAGTGGGTCAGAAATAACACGGCTTATCCCGAGCTGCTTTGCATACAGTGTGATGGTATTTTTTACTGGACAAACCTGTTCCCCCCAACCATATGCTGCTGCGCAAACCCCAATGCAAGTCCAATTTTGAAAACGCCGGCAGAAACTTTTCAGCCGAAACTATTCATGGACTTGTGTAGGTGATATAGCAAATATGTGAATATTCTTCACATTAAAGTAATATATCATTGTAATTATATCATTTATGTTGAATAAAGTCAACTTTTTTAACTAAAAAAGTGCAGTCTGTCGATAAACCCTCATCTGCGTTGTCACTGCGCCCTACGACAGGCACAAAGCCTAGTCGTAGGGCGCGTTCAGAGTAACACGAAGTGTTATTCGTGCATCTGAGGGCTTCTCGCCAGCCTGATATTTTACTTTTTCGACAAGCTGAACTATTTTAACTAAAAAAGTGAAATTTTATTAAGTTAGACAAATTGTGAATTCATATGTCCATGCATTTGTAGATAATGCACTGCCGCTTGTTTTTGGGTGTTTTTCGGAATGAACATCGGAGATAGGCAGTACGGACCGATTTGTATATAATGATTTTGCACTATGCCTGTCAGCGGAATATTCATATTGTTACAAGTTTTTAATATTGTTTATTGATTTGTGATAAAAACAATGATATAATTAACGTAAGCGTTTATTATACGTTTATAATGCCTTTCACATCCGCAAATCGGTGATTTGCTGCGTGCGCAGCATACCGCTTTACAAAGTCGGATAAACATCAAAACGGCACATGAGGAGGAGCTCCTATGAAGCTTAAAAAAACGGTCGCGCTTATCATTGCTGCAGCATTAATGCTGATGGCTGCGTCCACTGCATTCGCGCTTGACGCGGACAATATCGAGCCATGGGAGAGAAGCGCCGAAACTCACAGGGAAAATCTCGGCAATTCGATAGCTTACCTTGAAGCCATGGACACCTCGGAATACACTGCCGACAGCGTCAGAGAGCTTGAGGAAGCAATTGAAGCGGCTAAATCCGAATACGCAAAGGGTTCCGAGACGGCGAAGTTCTACTATACCGCACGCAATCAGCTCGAGTACGCCAGAGCGAAGCTGGTGTACAGCACTGTCGGAGAGGATGGCCCCAACAGGCTTCCTTTCAGGGAGCTGACAGCACAGGAGCTCATTGCCGAGATGGGAGCAGGAATAAACCTCGGCAATACCATGGACGGACACTCCTCAATGATTCCGAGTGAAAGGGCGTGGCAGCCGCGCGCAATGACCAAGGAACAGATAACCTCTATGCACGACGGAGGCTACAACACGATCAGAATACCGGTTACTTGGGGATTAAAAATCACGCGCGACAAGGAAACCGGCGAATATATTATCAACGAAAACTGGCTTAACCGTGTAAACGAGGTCGTTGACTATGCGATAGACAACGGAATGTATGTTATCATCAATATCCATCATGACGGTGTAAACTGGAGCAAGGGCTGGCTGAACATCGGCAATAACGACATCGACTCGGTAATGGAGAAGTATGCCGCTGTATGGAGGATAATCGCGGAGCGCTTCAAGGACTATGACGAGCACCTTATCTTTGAGTCGATGAACGAGATAACCAGTGCACAGGCTGACGGCAATATGTGGAACGGAGGTTCGTTCGAATATGATGTTGACATCATACGCAACTTCAATCAGCTTTTTGTGAACACGGTTCGTTCGACAGGCTCGAACAACACAAAGCGCTGGCTTGCTTCAAAGGGACACTTCGCTTATACCGGCAGAATTACTATGCCCATAGATCCGCTTAACGAGGGCGTTTCTCATCAGATGTATTCTGCGCATATCTACAACAGTGTTGAGAATCGCTACAAGGGAATAAAAGAGCTTGCAGACAACTACAAGGATCTCGGCTGTCCGCTTATTCTTGGTGAATGGACTACATACACAGGGGACAACGGCTCTGCCGCAACAGGCTATAACGATGTCGAAAAGGCGTTCCAGTCGGAGCTTGTGTACAAGTATGCAAAGGTAAACAATATCTGTGCGATAGCATGGGATATAGGCGTTTTTGAAAAGAACGGCAGAATTGAGGGCGGCAATGCCTCCTACTGGAGCAGGGATGATCTGAAGCCCGGCTTTCAGTCGCAGCTTCGCGGCGTTATGAGGGGCGCATATCTGCCCCTTACCGAGGAAAACCTCAGCGGCGATCTGGAGGATGTATACTCGCAGTACGGGCTGAGCGGCAGCCGCGGTGTTGACCAGCACCCCAAGACCGTCACCGAAACAAAACTCGCCGAAATATCCTGCGAGGACAGCATAGAGATGACGGTCGGCGAGATAAAGACCCTTTCGCCTGTGGTTTCCCCCATGGGCACAAACGATGTGCTTGTGTGGACGACCGATGATGACAGCATTGCGGTGGTCTCCAACGGCAGGATAACTGCGAAAAGGGCAGGAACCACCACCATTACCGCCTATGCACTGAATACCGTAGAGTACGGCTACTACGGGCATTATAATGCAGACCCGTATGCCAACGCTGTGAAAAAGGAGATCTCGGTAACCGTGCACAGTACCGACGGAGCTGCCGAAATATCGGGCTCTGACAGCATAGAGCTGGTCGTTAATGCATCGGCGCTTCTTGACGCTTACTGCGACGGGGAGGTGCTGACCTATACCTCGGATAACGAAGCGGCAGCAACGGTAAACAGCGTGGGACGCGTTTTTGCACAGGGCGAGGGAACCGCGTGCATCACTGCCGTTTCCGCAAGCGGAGCTTCAAAAACCATCAATATCACGGTCAGCGAAAAGAAAGAGGATGGTCCCGGATATATCAATGTCGGAATATTCGTGCTTTACAACGACGCTGCACACAACTACTGGGACAATGAGATAGGTGAAACTGTGCAGATAACCAAGAACGGAACCTACACGCTGACTTATGATATCGCACAGCATCAGTCCGAGACGGCAAAAAGCCTCGGCATTGATACGATAAACAACCTCACGGCTATTTATTTAAAGGACGTTGATGTTCATTCCGGAGCTATACCGCAGTCCGCATTCCGCCATTGCAGGCTTAAGTGGGAAAAGGTTGAAATAAACGGTCAGGAGATGAAGCTTTCGGATGACAGGATCGTTTTGCTTAATCCCATAAACGGCAGCGGAGTATTTGATTCGGGCAGACCCGTCAACTCATGGGAGGGCAACGACATCGAGGGAGTTGCGGTCTCCGACCATACAGCGGTATTCACGGATATAGACAAGCCGACGTCGGTGACGCTGACCTTTACGATTTCGCAGATAATGTACAACAATGTTCCGACCTCCGACTATGTGAAAAAGGTTATTGAACAGGCGGAAAGGCTGGATGTTTCCACCCTTTCCGAGGAAGACGCCGAGGAGTTCGGAAAGAACCTTGAAACCCTGAAAGAGCTCAGCGCTGATGCGGGCACGCCCGAGAAAAAGCTGTTGAGCTGCTATGCAAAGGTCAAGGCGGTGATCGACAACCGATCCTATAAACAAACCGAGCCTGATACCGAAAACAATGCACAAACCGAAATAACGAGCACAACCGAACAGCCCACAGTTTCCGACAGCAGTCAGACACCGACCGAGAGCGGCACTTCGGACAATTCGGGCAATAATACCGGCAAAGTAATAATAATCATCTGCATTTCCGCCGCGGCTGCTGTGCTCCTGTTTATACTGATAAAAGCGGTCTGCAGGAAAAAGGAATAGCTTCCATTAATGCAGAACAGAGGTATCCGAGAGGAAAAAACACCTGCTTATAATCCGTATCTGCCAAGCCGGGAGTATATACCGGACGGCGTGAATGCTGTCTATCTCACGTTCGGGGGAGAGGGCAAATCATTTGCGCTTGAGTAAGCGAAGCACCGCAGCAATGTGCTGCTTTCGTTTTGTGCGCACTAAAGTTAGGCGGACAATTCAAAAAATATCTCATCTATATTCATATTGTTATATAATGATAATATCTTCTATTGACTTAGCGGCAATCGGATAATATAATAAATTCAGATCATCAAATAATGCTTTACACAGGAGATTTTACAATGACATTGGATGAAAAACTTGCATCGGTATTGCCTCACGAGCGGCAGATACGCTTTCAGCAGCTTGAATTCTATGCGTTTATACATTTTACCGTTAACACCTTCACCGACAGAGAGTGGGGTGATGGTGCGGAAAGCCCGGAGATATTCAACCCGGAAAGGCTGGACGCGGAGCAGTGGGTGAGAGCTGTGAAATCAGCAGGAATGAGGGGGCTTATCCTCACCTGCAAGCATCATGACGGTTTCTGCCTGTGGCAGACAAAGCTTACACAGCATTCCGTTGCTTCGTCGCCTTGGAAGAACGGCAGCGGCGACGTAGTGAGAGAGGTATCCGATGCGTGCAGACGGCATGGCATAAAATTCGGCGTGTATCTCTCGCCGTGGGATATGAATTGTCCGCTTTACGGACAGGGCAAGGCTTACGATGATTTCTTTGTGGGGCAGCTTACCGAGCTGCTTACCGGCTATGGGGAGGTCTTTTCCGTGTGGTTTGACGGCGCCTGCGGCGAGGGTCCCAACGGCAGAAAGCAGTACTACGACTGGGATAGGTATTACAGCGTGATAAGGCAGCTTCAGCCGAATGCCTGCATCTCCGTATGCGGTCCGGATATCCGCTGGTGCGGCAACGAGGCAGGATATACCCGTGCCGCAGAATGGAGCGTGGTCCCCGAACGCGCGAAGAACAGCGAGATAATCGCCGAAAACAGTCAGCACACGGACAGCGACGAGTTCCGTCAGCGCAGGGTGGACGCGCGTGATTCAGACCTCGGCAGCCGTAAGATACTGGAAAACGAGCAGCAGCTCATCTGGTATCCGGCAGAGGTGAATACCTCGATACGTCCCGGCTGGTTCTGGCACGAAGGCGAGAACGACAAGGTGAGAAGCCTTGACGAGCTGGTGAACATCTACAACAATTCGGTAGGCGGAAACGCGACCTTTCTGCTGAATATACCGCCCACAAACGAGGGTCTGCTGCACGATAACGATGTCAGGCGCCTTGCAGAGCTGGGCGAATATCTGAGAAAAGCATTCGGCACAAATCTGCTTGAGCAGGCGCAGCTTTGTGCAGATGGAAGCGATATAGAGCAGGTGCGCTGCGACAGCTATGACGGATGCTTCATTGCTGACAAGGGTACGAATACCGCCGTTATCACCGCCTCATGGAGCGAGCCTGTCAGCGTCGGAAACATCGTGCTGAAAGAGAATATCCGTATGGGTCAGCGTGTGGAGGGCTTCACTGTCGAGGTCGGAAATGACGGGGTATTCACCGAGGTATACGGCGGAACGGTTATCGGCTATAAGCGGATAGTGCCGCTTAACGGTATCACGGCGGACAGCGTTCGCATACGGATAACCGATTCGAGAACAGAACCGACGATTTCATTTTTGGGCATTTATGAGGGCTGATAGGAGAAGAATTATGATCAAAAAGATACTTTCCGCTTTTCTTGCGGTAATGATGCTTTGCACCTGCACGGGCTGCAATACATCGCTGTTCAAAAAGGACAAACCGATAACTGCAAGCGAAGCTGCGAGCCGCATGGGAATGGGGCTTAATCTCGGAAACACAATGGAAGCCTATGAAGCGACCGACTGCGAAAAGGCGACTTACGAGTGGATACCCGTTGTCGGCGAAAACCGACCTGTTGATTATGAGACCTGCTGGGGCGCGGTGGAAACCACTCAGGAGGTAATAAACGGCATAAAGGCAGAGGGCTTTGACACCGTGCGAATCCCCGTTTTCTGGGGCAACATGATGGCAAACGACGGAACATATACTATCGATCCCGAATACATAGGCAGAGTGCGCGAAATAGTGGATTACTGCTGCAACGCAGGACTGTACGCAGTAATTAATATCCATCACTTTGACGAGTTTATCATCCGCCGCAATTCTACCGAGAAATGCAGCGAGATATTCACTCGCCTCTGGACTCAGATAGCGGAATACTTCAAGGACTATCCCTATACCGTAATGTTTGAGGGTTATAACGAATATCTTGGCGGAGACCGGTTTGACGAGAGCGGAGAACTCTCCGGACTGAGCGCGCAGGAGGGCTATCACATGACGAACACCCTTAATCAGACCTTTGTGGACGCGGTAAGGGCAACGGGCGGCAAAAATGCTGAGCGCGTACTTATCGTATCGGGTTATTTCACCAACATCGACAGAACGACCTCGCCCGAGTTTATCATGCCGACAGATACTACCCCCGACAGACTGATGGTATCCGTCCACTATGTCGATAACAGTATGTACTGGCAGAAGAAGATAGGCGGAGGCGAGTGGATAAGCTATGTTGACAACCAGATAGAAAAGCTTAAGGCTGCGTTCTCCGAAAAGAATATTCCGGTGTTTGTCGGCGAAACCTCGGTGAATTATCCAAAGGCGAACTTCGACCGCAGCGCGATGTATACCACCTCGTCGGAATGCGTTGACTATATCCTGCGAAAGCTGCTTATCAACGGATTTGTTCCGGTTATCTGGGATGTAAACGATAATTTCTATTCACGCACGAAGTATAGGATAAAGGCAGGCACGGACAGAAAGGTCATCAGACAGATCGCAAGCGAGCTTCACGGCGTTGCCGCGGAGGACAGCGAAATCGACTATTCCGATATCGGGGATGACCCTGCACCGCTGCTTGATATGGGAACCCGTACAACTATGGAGTACGTCCGTGATATGGGCGTTGGAATAAACCTCGGAAACACCTTTGACTGCATGGGCGACTGGTATTCCGCCGGAGGAACTCCCAGCGATGTAGAGCGTGCATGGGGCAGCCCGATAATCACCAGAGAGGCTATTCAGGGATATGCCGACGCAGGCTTCGGAGTTATGCGTCTGCCCGTTTCGTGGGCAAGCCTGATGGACGCTGACGGAAATATTGACCCTGCATTCCTCGACCGAATTGATGAGGTTGTCGGATGGATACTTGACAGCGGAATGTACTGTATACTCAATTCACACCACGACGGCTGGACGGAGAAGTTTCCCGAGGACTACGACAAGGCGATGCGCGTTTACGAGAACGTATGGACGCAGATATGCAGCCGCTTTGACAAATACGGAGAAAAGCTGATGTTCGAGTCGATGAACGAGGTCGGCTTCGACGGCTTATGGAACCAGTACGGCGGCACCGACGGCAAGGAAGAAGCGTATGCGATATTCAACGCGATAAACCAGAAATTCGTTGATGTTGTTCGCAGCACGGGCGTAAACAATGCGCGGCGGCACCTGCTGATAGCTTCTTACTGGACTTCGATTGAACGCGCCTGCGACCCATTGTTTGTAATGCCCGACGACCCCGAAAACCGTATGGCGGTATCGGTGCACTATTACGGACCGTCTACGCTTACGCTCATCACACATGATGTTGAATGGGGCAAGGCGAGAACCGACTGGGGCAGCGAGGAGGATTACAAAGAGCTGAATATGTGGATGGATATGATGGAGGACAGCTTTATCAGCAAGGGCATTCCGGTAATAGTGGGCGAATTCGGATGCTTTGGCGGAAACAAGACTCGTGAGACCCGTGAGCTATGGATGATGGACGTAGCCAATGCCGCATACAGCAGGAAAATGTGTCCGGTACTCTGGGACACCTCGGGCGGCGAATATTCGAGGACAACGTGCTATTTTAAGTATCCCGAATTTATTGCGTCGCTTGTAGGAATTGCAGACGAGAAATGATTTTGCGACAATGCTTTGCAGTGCGGATACAGCTTACTGCCGCCGGAATAACTCCGGCGGCAGTCGCTTCGCTTTGCGGATTTTTTGCCGATAATGTGATGTGATACAAAAAATATTGGTTTTTATGAAAAAACCTATTGACAAGACCGCCTTTTCGTGATATAATCATATGCGTTGGATATCTGGGTGTGGCGCAGATTGGTAGCGCGCTACCTTGGGGTGGTAGAGGCCGCAGGTTCAAATCCTGTCACTCAGACCAAATAAAAAAGACCGCTTTGATGGCGGTCTTTTTTATTTGGTGGGCAAACGTTCGGCTCGGCTTGCCCTTATGGCAAGCCGTTTTGTGGGCAAAACCGCTTGAGCAATAGCTCGGGCGGTTTTTTGTTTTTGTGGGGAATATGGCTTAAAGAGCGGATTGATGGGTGTCGGGATATTCGGATTCGGCTGCGATATGGCTGATGAATTATCTGCAATTGCGGTTGTGCATTGATGCCTAGTATAATCGCTAAGGAATGCCTGCGCTTATGAGGGGGATAGCAAGACGCATTATCCGGATATGATATTCGCTATATTCGTACTAAATCCTACCGCTGCAAGCTTCTGCTGTGGATTTCGGCACGGTAATAATGTGATTATAACCAATAATATGCGCAAAGTTGATGTTATGCTTATGAGAAATTCGCTATTGTAAAACGGTGAAAAGTATGTTATAATAATATGTATGGTTATTTTTGCTCCGCTTTGCGGTAAGGAAAGGATGAATATTATGAAAATTGAAACACAATGCCTGCATGAAGGATATACCCCCAAAAATGGCGAGCCCAGAGTTATGCCCATAGTACAGAGTACTACCTATGTTTACGACTCTACCGACGATGTTGCGGCAGTGTTTGACGACCCGACAAAGAGCCTTATCTATTCGCGCTTTGAAAATCCTACGACAGACTGCGTCGAGAAGAAAATCGCTGCGCTTGAGGGCGGAGTTGCTGCTATGTGCACCTCCAGCGGTCAGGCTGCTTCGCTGCTGTCTATCCTCAATATCTGTCAGGCAGGCGACAGCTTTATTGCTTCCGCTTCTATCTACGGCGGAACCATCAATCTGTTTGCCGTAACTCTTAAGAGAATGGGCATCGAGTGTATTTTCGTTGAGCATGACGCGACCGAAGAGGAGCTTGCTGCTGCGTTCAAGGAAAACACAAAGGCTGTATTCGGTGAAACGCTTGCAAATCCTGCCATCACGGTTCTGGATATCGAGATGTGGGCAAAGGTAGCTCATGCTCACGGTGTTCCGCTTATCATCGACAACACATTTGCTACTCCTTACCTCTGCCGTCCTATCGAGTGGGGTGCTGATATCGTTATTCACTCCACATCCAAGTACATGGATGGTCACGCTGTGCAGGTCGGCGGCGTTATCGTTGACAGCGGCAAGTTCGACTGGACAAACGGCAAGTTCCCCTGCATGACCGAGCCGGACGAGAGCTATCACGGCATCGTCTACACAAGAGACTATGCGTTTGCTCCGTATATCGTAAAGGCAAGAATGCAGCTTATGAGAGATTTCGGCTGCTATCCTGCGGCTCATTCCTCGTTCCTGCTTAATCTCGGACTGGAAACGCTGGCTGTTCGTATGCAGAGATACTGCGAGAACGCACTTAAGGTCGCACAGTATATCGAGAGCACCGGCAAGACAGAGTTCATCGCATATCCTGCACTGCCCTCCAGCAAGGGACACGAGCTTGCAAAGAAGTATCTTCCCCTTGGAACAAGCGGAGTTATCTCGTTCTCTATCAAGGGCGGACGCTCCGTTGCTGTAAAGTTCATGGACAGCCTTAAGCTTGCTTCCAACGAGGTGCACGTTGCGGATATCCGCACCTGCGTGCTTCATCCTGCTTCCGCAACGCACAGACAGCTCACCGATGAGCAGCTTGTTGCGGCAGGCATCGACGGCGGACTTATCCGTCTGTCCGTGGGTCTTGAGAACGTGGATGATATCATCGCCGACCTTGAGCAGGCATTTGCAGCAATCTGACAGAAATAATACCTTGCCCGGCTGCACGGCATGATGCAGCCGGATAACCATTGAATACAGACAAAACAAAGGAGAATAGATTTGATTACCGTTTCCAACCTCAGTATCAGCTTCGGCGGACAGCTTCTGTTCAAGGATGTTGAGCTAAAGTTTACTCCCGGCAACTGCTACGGCGTAATCGGCGCCAACGGAGCAGGAAAATCCACCTTTTTAAGAGCGCTGTGCGGCGAGCTCGAGCCCACAAAGGGCAGCGTTACCATGTCCGAGGGACTTCGTATGAGCGTGCTTAAGCAGGACCATTACGCTTATGACCAATACACCGTTCAGGATACGGTTATCATGGGCAACAAGCGGCTGTATGATATCATACAGGAAAAGGACGCGCTGTATGCAAAGGAGGATTTCTCCGACGAGGACGGTGACCGTGCCGCTGTGCTTGAGGGCGAGTTTGCCGAGCTTAACGGATGGGAGGCGGAATCCGACGCATCCAAGCTTATTCAGGGACTGGGACTGCCCGAGGAGATACTCTATCAGAAGATGGATAGCCTTACCGGCAACGAAAAGGTCAAGGTGCTGCTTGCGCAGTGTCTGTTCGGTAATCCCGATATTATCCTTATGGACGAGCCGACTAACCACCTTGATATCGACGCGGTTTCGTGGCTGGAGGACTTTCTGGCGGAATACTTCGGTACTGTTATCGTTGTATCTCATGACCGTCACTTCCTGAATAATGTCTGCACCCATATTGTTGATATCGACTACGGCAAGATAAAGATGTATGTCGGAAACTACGAGTTCTGGTACGAGTCCTCTCAGCTTATCCAGCGCATGATAAAGCAGCAGAACAAGCGCGCGGAGGAGAAGATAAAGGAGCTTCAGAACTTCATCGCGCGTTTCTCTGCTAACAAATCCAAGTCAAAGCAGGCGACATCTCGCCGCAAGCTTATCGACAAGCTGACGGTCGAGGAGCTTCCGGCTTCCAGCAGAAAGTACCCGTATATCGGCTTTGATATCGAGCGCGAGGTGGGAAAGGATATCTTGCAGGTTTCGGGTATTTCCAAGACGGTTGACGGCGTAAAGGTGCTTAACGATGTAAGCTTCACGGTGGGCAGGAATGACAAGATAGCCTTTGTCGGAAACAACGAGATCGCCGTTACAACGCTGTTCAGGATACTGGTGGGCGAGCTGGAGCCGGACGAGGGCAGCTACAAGTGGGGCAGCACCACATCGGTAAGCTACTTCCCCAACGACAACAGCGAGTATTTCAACAACTGCGAGCTGTCCATACTCGACTGGATGAGGCAGTACTCAAAGGACGAAACGGAGAGCTATCTGCGCGGCTTCCTCGGACGTATGCTGTTCAGCGGCGATGACGTGTTCAAGCCCGTAAACGTGCTTTCGGGCGGCGAGAAGGTTCGCTGTATGTTTTCGCGCATGATGCTGTTCCAGAGCAATGTGCTTATCCTTGACCGTCCCACAAACCACCTTGACCTTGAAAGCATCACAGCGGTAAACAACGGTCTTTCGGAGTACAAGGGAAACATCCTGTTTGCTTCTCATGACCATGAAATTCTCCAGACGGCTGCAAACCGCATTATCGAGATAAACGAAAAGGGCTGCTACGACAGGCTGGGCACATACGACGAGTATGTCGAGTGGCGAAAGGAAGCCGTTGGCGGAAAGCTTATGCTTTAATGCAGCACATTCACTTTATCGGCAATTTATTTATAAAGTAGGTTTATATTGATGAACTATATTATCCTCGATCTCGAGTGGAATCAGGCGACGGACCGCACAAAGGTAGTGCAGTCGCCGGTTATTCTTCGCGGAGAGATCATACAGATAGGCGCGGTTAAGGCGGATGAGAATTTCGCGCTTATAGATACTATGAAGATCAATATCGCGCCGAAGTTCTACAGGAAAATGAATCCCCATGTCGAAAAGATAACGGGCATCACCAATGAGCAGCTTGCCAAGGGAGAGAAGTTCCCCGAGGCGTTCGCGCGCTTCAAGGAGTGGTGCGGGGATGACTTCCGCTTTATTACATGGGGCTTTGACGACATTGCGATGCTGTCGGATAATTTCGGCGTACATGGAATGGATACCTCATGGGGCAGCGATTATATCAACCTGCAGCTTATCTATAAAAATCAGATCGACAACGAGCGTACACAGTGGTCGCTTTCCGACGCGGTAGAGCGGCTTCAGATACCGATGGACGCGCAGGCGCATGACGCGATGAACGACGCGTGGTTCACCTATCAGGTGTGCTGCCGCCTTGATATGCAAAAAGGTCTTGCGGAGTACTCGTGTATGTCATCCGGCGCAAGAGTGCCGCTGCGCCGCGATGTGATAAAGAATATCGCGGACTATCGCACAGTGCTGCGCGACCCGAGGGTGCGCGAGATATGCTGCCCCGACTGTCAGGAGATAATGAAAAACAACGAGTGGCTGTCCTTTGGCGGAGGAAGAAAATCCAATATCTGCGAGTGTGAGAAGCACGGGAAGTACCTTATCAAGCTGAGCTGCAAAAAGGCGACCGCAACCATGTGGACTGCTGCGATAACGATTTACAGAGCGGACGAGAGCGCGATATCAACCTATCAGAGGAAGATAGAGCGTCAGCGTGAGATTATGGCAAAACGCAGGGAAGAAAGGAAAACCGATGATAACAACAGTGATGTTTGACCTTGACGGCACTTTGCTGCCGTTTGAACAGGAGACCTTTGTAAAGGAATACTTCGGCGAGCTTTGCAAAAAGCTTGCGCCGCTGGGATACGACCCCAAAAAGACGGTAGAAGCCGTATGGGCAGGCACAAAGGCGATGATGAAAAACGATGGCGCACGCGTCAACAGCGAGGTTTTCTGGGAAGTGTTCAATTCTATGTTTGATGGAATGCCCGACGCAAAGCCGATGTGCGATGAGTTTTACACTGCGGAGTTTGACAGGGTAAAAAGCATATTGGCGTATGAGGTTGACCGCCGTCCTGTTATTGAGCGCCTGAAAGCCGCAGGGCTGCGGTTGGTGCTTGCGACAAATCCGCTGTTTCCTGCGAACGGAATGTATACAAGAATGAACTGGGCAGGACTTAAGCCGGAGGATTTCGACCTTGTGACCCATTACGACAACAGCTCATTCTGCAAGCCCAATCCCGAGTATTTCAAGGAGATATGCGAAAAGCTCGGCGTTGACCCGACAGAATGCATCATGGTCGGCAACAACGCAGTGGAGGATACTGCGGCGGCAAAGCTCGGCATGGAGGTTTTCCTGCTGCCCGAGTTCATCGAAAACCCGACGGGTGCGGATTACTCGGCATATCCTCAGGGTACGATGGAGGATGCGGTAGAGTATATTGTTTCCGCTGTGCAAGGCAACTGATTTTGATACATATATTTAGAGCCGCCCATTTTGTGGGCGGCTCTTTGCTATGTATTGTTGATAGAGGTTTACGGTAATATCGTGCAATCATCCTTTGGGCGGCTGCTTGGGGGCTTGCTGCTGTTTTGCAGGGTCTGCCTGTATATCGTTGCCGGAGTTGAGCGTTTTTCTCATGATGCGCAGGTTGTTGATATCCTTTGCGAGAAGCTCCTCTACACGGGCAAGCATTTTGTCGGTGAACTCGTTTGTTGAGGTGCGGATAAGCTTCGAGCGTGCCTGTGCGTTGCTTATCTCTTCGGTCGCACGCTTGCGCGCCTCCTTCATGATGGCGTTCTGGTCAAGCAGCTCGTTTCTGCGCTGCTCTGCCTTGCGGATGATGTCCTCCGCTTCGCGCTTTGCGTCGTTGATGATACGGTTTTTATCAGCCACAACGTTTTGTGCCTGCTGTATCTCTTTCGGCAGCACGAGGCGCATTTCCGTTGCGATTTCGTCTATCTGCGCAACATCCACCATGCTGTTTTTGGACAGCGGAACAGGCTTTGCTTTTCTGACTACCTCGTCAAGCATTTCGATAAGGTCTAAAAGGCTGTAATCCATGATTTTTTCGTCCTTTCTGCTGGTATTTTATCAGTTGGTTTTTTCTGTGTTTTTCCGTGCTGAGTTGAACTGGCTGATAAGCTTCTGCTTTATCTCCTCGTGCAGGCATTCCGGCAGGTATTTGCTTACATCTCCTCCGAACATTGCGACCTGCTTTACCATGCTGGAGGAAATGAATGTGGTGTTCTGGCTTGCCGGTATAAACACCGTTTCGGCTTTCGGGTTGAGGTCCTTATTGGTGTGCGCCTGCTGGAACTCTGCTTCGAAGTCGGTGGTAGCTCTCAGACCCTTGACTATCACATCGACGTCCTCGCGCGTGTTGAAGTAGTCTGCGAGAAGTCCGTCGTAGCTTGCGATCTCCACATTCGGGAGATGTGCGGTCGCGCGGCGGAGGAAATCGCATCTTTCGGGTATACTGAATGCAAATGTCTTGAACGGGTTTATGAACACTACCACGATAAGCTTGTCGAACATCTTTGAAGCGCGCGTGATGATATCAAGATGTCCGTTTGTAACCGGGTCGAAGCTTCCGGGATAAATTGCTGTTTTCATTTTGTTGTTCCTTTCGCTTGGTTGTCAGTCGTCCTGCTCCTGCGGTGCTTTCGGACGGTAGATGGTAACGGCGGTGCGTGAGTGGCGAAGCACCTTTGCTATGGTAAATCTGCCGAGGTCGTGCGGCAGGGTCAGCTCCTTTTCGTGCTCGCATATGATTATGCCGCTGTCCGACATCCGTTCCTCAAGAAAGGGCAGAGCCTTGTTGATGATCTTAAGGTTGTAGGGCGGATCCAGTATCGCGATATCGAATGTCGCACGCGTGCTTTTGAGAAAGGCGGAAAACGGCATATTTATGACGTGCGCCTTATCCTCTAGCTTCGTGTGCTGCAGGTTTTCCTTAACTGCTTTTATCGAGGCTGAGGACGAGTCTACAAAATACGCTTCCTTTGCGCCGCGGCTGAGCGCCTCGATGCCAAGCTGACCGCTTCCTGCGAAAAGGTCGAGCACAGTGCGTCCCTCTATCTCAAACTGAATTGCCGAGAAGATGGCTTCCTTTACGCCGTCGGTGGTTGGACGTACTACATCAGTCCCCTCGACGGTGATAAGCTTGCATCCTCTTGCGGAACCTGTGATAACTCTCATTAAAATCTCTCCTGAATAAATTCGTACAGCTCCTGCGCCGTTTCGGGGGATATCTTTGCGGCGAGCCTGAGCTGCTCGGCGGTGGCGTTTTTGAGTCCCTGCTTTGTTTTAAACTCCTTAAGCAGGGCGCGCGCCTTTGCTTCGCCTATTCCTTTGACCTCGGTAAGCTCAAGGGAATAGGTCTTTTGCTTGTGCTTCGCGCGCTGGAATGATATGGAATAGCGGTGCACCTCGTCCTGGATATTTGTCAGCAGCTTGAAAAGCGCCTTGTTTGCGCTGACGGATATTTCTCCGCCCTCCTTTGCTATGGCGCGTGTGCGGTGCTTGCTGTCCTTTACAAGTCCGAACAGAGGGACGCTTATATTAAGCTCGTCCAGCACTTTGGCGACTGCTGCGACATGACCCTTTCCGCCGTCAAGCAGTATAAGGTCGGGCAGCGGAGAAAAGCTTTCATCGCCGTCGAGGTAACGCTGCATCCTGCGGCGAAGAACCTCCTGCATACACGCGTAGTCGTCAATGCCGACGACTTCCTTTATGCCGAATTTGCGATAGCCTGCCTTGAACGGTCTGCCGTTGCGGTAGACAATCATTCCGCCGACGCGTCCGGTTTCGCCGAAGTTGGATATATCGTAGCTTTCTATACAAAGCGGTATTTTTTCAAGCCCCAGCAGATCTCTCAGATCCTCGAGCGCGTTTATCTCCTTGGCGGTTCTGCCGACCCTGAGTGCGAGATACTCGCTTGCGTTGTTCTTCGCCAGAACGATCTGAGCCAGACCCTCTCCGCGCTGCGGCACCACGAACTTTACGGCGTGACCTATCTTGTCGCGCAGAAGCTGCGCAACGATATCCATATCCTCAAACTGACCGTCGATGTATATCTCCTTGGGTATCTCGTCACGGTCGGGGTAGTAGCTTAGCAGGAAGTCCCTGCGCATAAGGGATGGGTCATACTCGTCGCCGATGAAGAAATTCTCCTTGTCCACCAGTCTTCCGCCGCGGTATTTTACCACCGCAACGCTTGCAAGGTCGATGTTGCGGGCAAGCGCGACGATATCATAGTCGTCCGTCTTGTAGTCGAAGATCTTCTGGGAGTTGTGCAGCCTTGCAATTGCCTGTATCCTGTCGCGCAGCTTGGCTGCCTTTTCAAACTCCAGATTTTCGGACGCTGCTTCCATTTCCTCGCGAAGCTGCTCTACGGATTTCTGCGAACCGTTTTTCAGGTATTCAAGGGCTTCCTCGATTATCTTTTTGTATTCATCCGAGGAAATTTTGCCGCGGCATACGCCCATGCACTTTTTGATGTGCATATTAAGGCAGGGACGCTCCTTGCCGAAATCCATGGGGAAGCTTCTGCGGCAGGTAGGCAGCATGAAAATGGTGTTCGCCTCCTCGACCGCCTGCTTTACTGTAAAGCCGCTGGTGAACGGACCGAGGTAGTCGGCATTTGCGTCGCTTGTATTCAGTGCGTAGCTAATGCGCGGATATGCCCCGTGTGATATCTTGATATAGTTGTAGCCCTTGTCATCCTTAAGCAGGATGTTGTATTTCGGCTTGTGCAGCTTGATAAGGCTGCATTCCAGCACAAGTGCGTCAAGCTCGCTGGGGCAGACGATAAAATCAAAGTCGTATATATTGCTGACCAGCTTGATGGTTTTGGGGCTGTGGCTTGCGTCGCTTCTGAAATACGAGGTAACGCGGTTTTTCAGCGCCTTTGCCTTGCCCACATATATTATTTTGCCGGTTTTATCCTTCATGAGATAAACGCCGGGATTTAGTGAAAGTCTGTTTGCTTTGTCCCTAAGATAATCAATACGTTCATTCATGTAACATTCTCCGCCGCACAAATAATATCTCAACTTACATTTTACCATCTTTTAATGAAAAATACAAGGGGTATGAGAAATTAATTCGAAATCAATCGGACAATATCTGTCGAATATCGCAGTGTATATGTCCGGTAGGTCTGCTTTATAAAAACGCCGCCCATGATAAAGGCTCATGGGCGGTATGTGATATCGGGTCAATAGCTGCTGTCGCCTGTTGATTCTCTCAGAATAAGCGAATGCGGCAGCTTGTAGGTGGAGTAATCCGGCTCGTCGGATTTGATGTTTGCGATAAGCTTTTCTATGACGGTCTTTCCCTGGAGATAGCAGGGCTGTTCAACCGTGGACAATCTTGGGATGAACATATGCGAGTATGCGATGTTATCAAAGCCGAAGAACAGAACATCCTTTCCGACGGAAATACCGTTGCGCAGTGCATAGGTCATCGCTCCGATAGAGATAGTATCGGAAATCGAGAATATCGCATCCGGACGTTCGCGCAGGCGCATAAGCTGTTCGCAGCCCCTGTATCCGCTGTCGGCGTCGTAATCGCCGTAGTATATAAGCTCCTCTTCGACGGGAATGGAAGCTTCCGCAAGCGCGCGGCGGTAGCCGTTTTCGCGGTCTATCGACGACTGGCTTCGCGCCTTTGTGCTGATAAGTCCTATGCGTTTTCTGCCCTTGTTAAGCAGCAGCTTTACCGCGTCGTAGCCTGCCTGCTCGTTATCTATGGTAACGCAGAGTATTTTGCAGCCCTCAAGCCGCTCGAGGCACATGGCGAGATGGTACTTGCGCGCAAGGTCGGAGATGGTGTCTGCACTCAGCTTTGGTGCAAGCAGCACTGCACCGTCAACCGCCTTGGAGAAAAGCATATTGAGCAGGTGCATCTCGTGGTCGGGGTCGTCTCTTGTCGTGGCGATAAGCACATCGTAGCCCTGAGCATATGCGGCGTCCTGCATACCGCGCAGCACATCGGAGTAGAAGCTCTGCTCGGTAGAGGCTATTATAGCGAGGATTCGCTTTGTTTCGTTCTTTCTAAGGTCGCGCCCAAGGAAATTCGGGCTGTAGCCCAGCTCTTCGACGGCACGGTTGACCGCCTGCACAGCTTCGTCGGAAACGTTGGCTTTTTTGTTAAGCACGCGCGAAACGGTGGCAACAGAAACATTAGCTGCTTTTGCGACATCCTTTATGGTAATATTCAAACGGCTCACCTCATAGTTAGTCTATATTGATATAATACACTAAAAGTAAATCGTTTTCAATAGGCAAAATAAACAAAAAATCGGCTGACTGACATTTTTTATATTGCCTTTGCAGAGCTTGGGCGTTAAAATATATGTATAATCATAAATTCAGCTGCCGTGTGCGCGGCGGACTATATCGGAGGAAATATGATTAATTATCACAAACAGCTTGAAAATCTGATATCCAAGCTTAATGGCAAAACGCCGTCGCTGCTGCTTCACAGCTGCTGTGCGCCTTGCAGCAGCTACTGCATAGAATACCTGTCGCAGTATTTTGATGTCACCATATTATATTATAACCCCAATATAGCGCCGGAGGAGGAATTCCAAAAGCGTGCCGCAGAGCAGAAAAGGCTTGTATCCGAGATGCAGCTGAAAAACCCGGTGAGCGTAGTGATCGACAGCTATGATTCGCAGGAGTTTTATTCCGTTGTAAAGGGTCTGGAGAATGTGCCGGAGGGCGGAGAGCGCTGCTTTGCCTGCTATCGTCTGCGGCTTGAGAGGGCTGCAGGGTACGCGGCGGAGTACGGCTTTGATTACTTCTGCTCGACGCTTTCCATAAGCCCGATGAAAAATGCCGCAAAGCTCAACGAGATAGGCGAGCAGCTTTCGGAGATATATCCTGTAAGGCATCTTCCCTCGGACTTCAAGAAAAACAACGGCTACAAGCGCTCAATTGAGCTGTCGCGGCAGTATGACCTGTACCGGCAGGATTACTGCGGATGTGTTTTCTCGCGGCGCGAGGCGCAGCAGCGCAGGGCCGGAAGAGAGGGAGGCACGCAGGCTCACTCGTCCTCGTGATACAGCACGGTGACCAGCCCTCCGGCTTCTGCGGAGGAGATATCCGCCCCAATGATACTGCCGTTTTCCACAAGCAGGTTTGCGTAGATGTCCGTCATTGCCGAGTCGGAGCCGTGCGCTGAGAAATCGGTTATCAGGTATGTATACTTTTTCACCGAGTGCGCTCTGTATGGGCGAAGGTCAAAGCCCTGAAGTATTTGCAGGTTGTTGTATTCCTCATAGACCTCGTCAAAGTTTGTGGGGATGCGCACCTCGGTAAGGTCGCAGTGGGTGGCTTCGGTCTGCCAGCCGCAGGCGTTTATGAAAGCTATCCGCTCGCCGTTGGTGGCACCGGGAATTGCGTTATCCTTTTCTGACAGCTTAATGGCTCCCCACACTCCGGCTGCGGCAAGCAGAAGTGCGCCTGCCATAATGCATCCGCCGGAGCGCGGCTTGTTGTGTGATGAATGTTTCATGCTTACCTCCATGTGTTTTTGCACAAAAATGACGGTATTTTTTATATGTTGGTACAAAATGCTTTGCGATAAATAAGTTATATGCTCATTGTCCGCTGTTATATACACAATATCTTGTAGTGATATGCACAAAAAAGATTGAATTCTTTTGTAATATTAGCTGAAAAAATAGTCCTCGCTGCTTTGGATGTATCGAAATAACAGCGTTTTTTGTGCAATTAGACTATCACAAGCGCTGTATTCTTTGGTTTTTTTGTAGCTGTTAGTGAAATTATATAAACCAATCAAAAAATATTTGTTGACTTAGGCTCTTTTATTTTTGGGCGTTATTTGGTATTATATTATTGGTGCCGAAAGGCGTGAAGATTTTACTCTTTTCGTTAGAAACAGTAAAATAATTAACAAAAAAGTACATTAGGAGGTCATATTAAAATGGCAAGCTTATCACTCAGAGGCATATACAAGCGTTATCCCGGCGGCGTTGTTGCCGTTTCCGATTTCACCATGAACATCAAGGACAAGGAGTTTATCGTACTCGTTGGTCCTTCCGGCTGCGGTAAGTCCACAACTCTTCGTATGGTTGCCGGCCTTGAGGAGATTTCCGAGGGCGAGCTGTTCATCGGCGACCGCCTTGTAAACGACGTTGCTCCTAAGGACAGAGATATTGCGATGGTTTTCCAGAACTACGCTCTGTACCCCCATATGACAGTATTCGATAACATGGCTTTCGGTCTTAAGCTCCGTAAGGTTCCTAAGGACGAGATCAAGAAGCTGGTTGAAGAGGCTGCTAAGATCCTCGATATCGCTCACCTTCTCGACAGAAAGCCCAAGGCTCTTTCCGGTGGTCAGAGACAGCGTGTTGCGCTCGGCCGTGCTATCGTTCGTGATCCTCAGGTATTCCTTCTCGACGAGCCGCTTTCCAACCTGGACGCTAAGCTCCGTGCACAGATGAGAACCGAGATCTCCAAGCTCCACAAGAAGCTCGGTACTACATTTATCTACGTAACACATGACCAGACAGAGGCTATGACGATGGGTGACAGAATCGTAGTTATGAAGGATGGTTACATCCAGCAGATCGATTCTCCTATCAACCTCTACGAGAACCCTGTAAACAAGTTCGTTGCAGGCTTCATCGGTTCTCCTCAGATGAACTTCATCAACGCAAAGCTTCTGATGAGAGACGGCAAGTACACAGTAGAGTTCGGCTCCGAGGATACCAAGACCTCCAGAGGCCGCAAGTTCTTCGTTGAGCTGCCTGCTGCTAAGGCTGACAACGAGGCTCTCAAGTACTATGTTGACAAGGATGTTATCCTCGGTATCCGTCCCGAGAACATCCACGATGAGGAAATGTTCATTTCCAACGCTAAGAACAACGGTATCATCGAGGCTACTGTTGATGTAACAGAAATGCTCGGTGCCGAGACATATCTCTACCTCACCTGTGAGGGTATCCCGCTGACAGCTCGCGTATCCTCCAGATGCACAGCTCGTCCTCAGGATGTTGTTAAGCTCGCTCTGGATCCCAACAAGATCCACCTGTTCGACGCTTCTGACGAGCACTCTCTGCTTGGCTGATATCGCCATTATTGCGGCGCGGCTTTTTGCCGCGCCGTTTTGCGTTATACTTGGCGGTTGAGTGTGCATTCAACACCAGGAAAGGTAAACTTTGATATGAATGAAAAAATAGAACAGCTTATCGGGAATATCGAAAAAGTAATTCTCGGCAAGCGCAATGTCATCGAGATGATAGTCTGCGCAATGCTTGCAGAGGGTCATGTGCTTATCGAGGATGTCCCGGGCGTAGGCAAGACCCTGCTCGCGGAAACCCTTGCCAAAAGCGTTTCGGGAAGCTTCGGGCGAATTCAGTTCACTCCCGACCTTATGCCGTCGGATGTGGTCGGCTATACCACTGTTGATATAAACACGGGTGAAAGCAGGTACAGACCGGGCGCAGCCATGTGCAATTTTCTTCTTGCGGACGAAATCAACCGTACCTCTCCCAAGGTGCAGTCGGCGCTTCTTGAGGCGATGGAGGAAAAGCAGATAAGCGTTGACGGAACAACGCACAGGCTGCCCGTTCCGTTCATGACGCTTGCAACGCAGAACCCTATCGAAACATACGGAACCTATCATCTGCCCGAAGCGCAGCTTGACCGATTTTTGATGCGCCTTTCTATCGGATATCCCGACCGCGCGGCAGAGATGGCTATGCTGGAAATCATTCCTCAGACTTTAGAGGTGTCTGCTGTAATGAGCCTTGAGGAGCTGCTAGCGCTGAGAGAGGCTGTAAAGCAGGTCACGGTATCCGAAAGCGTCAAGGCGTATCTGCTGTCGATAGTTTCGGCAACGCGCAGCACTCCGCAGCTCATCAAGCTTGGAGCAAGCCCCAGAGCCTCTATCGCGCTGTATAAGGCGTCGCAGGCAATGGCGCTGATGAACGGGCGCGGTTATGCGACTCCGGATGATGTTCGGGCGGTTGCGGTTTCGGTGCTGGCGCACAGGATAATCGCTGCATCCTCGCAGCAGGGAAGCGGTGCGGCAGAGCAGATTATTGAAAAAATAGTATCACAGACGGTCGTGCCGATGTGATGTCATAACTAAGAGGGGGTGCAGTGCTTTGCATCCCCTGCTTTTTTCGGCGCAGGTTTTGGCTGCATTTTTATCCGAATTTCCCTTTGACAAACTGCTGCATATATGATATACTTATTTTGCGCGCGGTCTACTGCGCGGAATTTTGTATGCAATAAACCTGAAAAGAGGATGATATATGCGACCTATTACAATTGCCATCACCGCAGCCTGCTTCAGCGGAAACAAGGGCGCGGCGGCTATGCTGCAAAGCTCAATAAAGCAGCTTAAAGAGCGCTACGGAGAGCGTCTGGATATCCTGCTTATGTCTACATATCCTGCCGCAGACCGCAGGCTTATCGAGCAGATGCCCGAGAAATATGACAACATCCGCGTGGTAAACGCAAAGCCCGAAAAGCTTTTGTTTATCGCGTTTCCGCTGGCTGTGCTGTACAGCTTTCTGAGGTTTATCCCGGGAATCAACAGGCTTCTGAGAATGAATAAGATAATAAAGGCATATTCGCAGGCGGATATCGTAATCGACGAGGCAGGGATTTCGTTTGTTGACAGCCGCGGCTTTATCATGAATACCTATGCTTTTGTGTGTGCGGCGGTGCCTATGCTCTGCGGTGTGCCGGTGGTGAAGTATTCGCAGGCTCTCGGCACATTCCGCAACGGTTGGAACAGGTTTCTTGCAAAGTGGATTTTGCCGAAAATAAAGCTGATATGCGCAAGGGGCAGGATAACGCAGGAAAACCTTGCTTCTATCGGCATAACCGAGAATGTCAGGCTGTGCGCAGACGGCGCATTTTCCATGCCGGACAGCGAATACCGGGCAGAGCAGGTGCAAAAGCTCTGCGAGGGCGACAGCTTCTATAACGACAATGTTGTGGCGCTGTCCGTAAGCAGCGTTGTGCAGGGCAAATGCGAGAAAATGGGGGTAGACTACAAGGGCTGCATGGTGCAGTTTGCCGACTGGCTGAACGAGCAGGGCTACAATGTATTGCTTATCGCGAATGCGGCACGAGAGGGCAGTGAAAAGCCGCGAAACAATGACCTTATCATATGCACCGATGTTTATAATTCCGTTAAAAACAAGGATATGATACGCTGGTATCCTCGTGAGATGGCTCCCGAGGAAATCCGCGAGCTGATTGCGAGAAGCAGGTGTCTTGTGGCGTCGAGATTTCATGCGATGATAGGCGCGCTGGAAAAATGCACGCCCGTGCTTCTCATAGGCTGGAGCCATAAATATAAGGAAGTCCTGGATATGTTCGGGCTGGGCGAGTATGCGGTGGATTTCTCCGCACTCGAGCTTGGCGCGCTTAAGGAAAAATTCCTTGCATTTATAGGCGAAAACGACGCTATCCGCGCAAAAATAGCCGAAAACCTGCCTGCGGTGCTTGAAAGCTCACTGGACAACATCCGCTGCATTTCGCAGGTGATTGACAGCGTTGCAGCAAAGCCGAAAAAGGTGAAGCTTCTGGATTTTAACGATCCCGAAAAGTACATGGGCGAGCATATCGCCTGCCGCATGGGCTATGCCGCGGATGAAAGGATACGGGCAAATGCCGCCTCCGGCGGTATGGTCACGGCGCTTTTGTGTCATCTGCTTGAAACAAAGCAGATAGACGGCGCATGGGTGACAAGAAGCGAAATCCGCGATGGCAAGCTGACCTATAAGACATTCATAGCTACTACAAAAGAGCAGCTTATGGAGTGCTCGTCCTCCGTATATATGTATATGCCGCTGCTTAAGCATATTGATATGCTGGAGCAGTTTGACGGAAGAATAGCCGTGGTGCTTGTCCCCTGTCAGATGAGGGCGTTTTCCGCTTTGCTTGAGAAAAGACCGGAGCTTAGGGCAAAGGTGGCGCTTAAAATAGGCTTGTATTGCAGCGGAAGCCACAGCGAAAATGCAACGCTGGTTCCGCTGAGAAAGAAAAAGATACCGCTCCAGAATGCGGTGCGCATTTTCTACCGCCGCGGCCACTGGAGAGGGGCTTCCACCGTGGTGTATGCGGACGGAAGCGAAAGGACGCTGTCCTATCCCAAGACGATATGCGCGTACAAGAATGCGTATTTCTTCAGCCGCAAAAGCTGCATGGTGTGTCAGGACCACTTCTGCAATACTGCGGACATCAGCTTCGGCGACATCTGGCTTAAGGAGATGAAGAAAAATCCCATAAAGCATACAAGCTGTGTTATCCGCAGCGAACGGGCGCTCCGGATGTTCAACTCGGCGGTGGCTTCGGGCGCTGTTATCGCGCGCAGAATCGATGATACAAGGATGCTGCGCAGCCAGAAGCGCGCGCTTGTATTCAAGTTTAATCTCGCCAAAGCAAAGGCTGAAATGTTTGCAAAGCAGGGAAAATCGGTGCCGCTTGATACTTCGTCAAAATGCAGATGGAATCACCGGCTTGCGTGGTATCTCGGCTGGCGCAATATGGAATTCAGTCGGAACAAGCTTGAAAAGCTTGAAAAAATGCCGACGTGGTTTGTGTACTATTATATGTGCTTCATCCGCGTGCTGCTGAGCTTCTGAGAGGTGAGTTATGAGTTTTAAGCTTGACAAAAAGAAGCTTCTGAAATTCTGCAAGTGGCTTTTCGGCGCGCTTGTTATTGTGTTTCTGACATGGTATTTCATAAAGAACCGCGAGGAGTTTTCGGAGAAAATAAGGAATGTAGATATCGGTATCTTTGTTTTCTCAATGCTGTTCTACTTTGTTTATAAGATAACGCTTGCTTCTCTGTGGCACTACATCACAAAAATCAACGGATGCGCCATTCCCTACCGAAAGGCAGTTACAAGCTATCTGTACTCTATCCTCGGCAAATATATCCCGGGAAAGGTGTTTATGCTGGCTGCGCGTCTTGCCTACTACAAGGAGGAGAATGCGCCGCTCTCCAAGGTGACGGTCTGCTTCTTTATAGAGAATGTCTGCACTTTGCTGGGCGCTGCAATGCTGTTTATAGTGTCGCTGCTGTTCTTTCCGAATTCATTGCTTCAGGATTATAAGTGGGTTACTCTGCTGCTGATTGCTGCCTTTTTTGTATGTATCCATCCTAAAATAATCAACTTTTTTCTGCGTATCATCGGAAAGGTTTTCAAGAAAGACCTCGAAATCCCGATGAAATACTCACAGATGCTTAAGGTGGTGCTTCTGTTTATAGGAAACTGGCTTATTATCGGCGTGGGCTTCTTTATCCTTACAAAATCAATATATCCGACGGTGGACGCGTCGCACCTGCTTTTCTGTGCCGGAATATGGGGAGTTTCCGCTATTATGGGCATTCTTGCGGTGTTTGCGCCCTCAGGTCTTGGCGTCAGAGAGGGAATCATCGTTGCCGGTCTGATGCTGATAATGCCCGAAAGCGAGGCGGTGATAATCTCGGTGGTTTCGCGCCTTTGGCAGACTATTCCGGAGCTTATCCTTGTCGTGCTTGCCTTTCTGTACTCGCGTATCTGCCGCATGGTCAAAGCGGAGGACGAAAAACAGGATGAGCCAAAACCGGAATAACCGTCTGAAATCAGGAACGCTTTTGGATAATACTTAAAAATAACCGAAATTTATAAAAAAATGCAGAATTTTTTTACTAAATTTCGGTTTTTGTATTGCAAATTGAATATTTATGTGATATAATACAATATGTATAGATATAATCTAACAGCACCAGGGGAATATATATTTCAGAAAGGATGTAAAATCATGACTTTTAAGAAAAGACTCTTCTCTGCCCTGCTTGCCGGAAGTATCGCGGCTACTACGATTCCTGTCTTCTCGCTGACGTCCGTTGCACTGGATACGTCATACCGTGAGGAGGAGCTTGTAGACGCAGATCTGTTCTATGACAACAACGGCGAGTTTGCAAAAGCGGTTGTCACTGTCCTTGAAAAGCAGCTGAGAAAGGATTATGACGAGTTCACCTACGGCGATCTTCTGAAGATCCAGACGCTTGACCTCAGCGGACTGGAGCTTGACGGACTTCCCAAGGTAATCGAGTACTGCCACCGTATGCGCACTCTCAACCTGTCCGAGAACCTTCTGCGCAGCGCGGATGTCAACTATCTTGATATGTCATACTGCGTAGCGCTGACCTCCGTTGATATCAGCGACAACTACCTTACCGCGGTTCCGTCGTGGTTTGTCAGCATGGATATTTCCAAAAAGGATATTTCCAACAACCTTATCGCTACCACAAATCAGCGCTCGGTCGTGCTCGGAAATTCTACATATTATTTCATGATCGGTGATACTGTTGACGTAAATGAATTTAAGGACAAGGTTCTGTCAACAATAAAGCTGAACGATGGCACAAAGCTGCCCGACTTCTTCTATGACCCCACGCTTCCTACCTATAACATGACAGAGGAAGAGAAAAGGGACGAGGATTTTGAAAAGAACACTGAGGTGTATGTAGAGATCGACCTTGACAAGTACCTCGGCGTGCTTACCGACGCTCGGGGCAACAAAGTCCTGGACGAGGACGGAAACGAGGTAATCGGCGTTATCAAGACCGGTACCATCAATGGCGAGGCAGGCATCTATACTGCCTATTCCAACCAGAACACCGCCACAAAGTTCAAGGTATACCTGCTGGACGGCAACGACCCCACATCCGTAAAGGTACGTCTTGAAACACTGGTCGGCGAGTGCGGTTCGCTGAATAAGAATGATTACACCACAACCAGCTGGACATCCTACGAGGCGGCGCTTAAGTCTGCGCAGACCATACTTAAGTACTCCGCGGCTGATATTGATATGCTCAAGAATGCGCTTGACAACCTCAGCGCGGCTAAGGATAACCTTGTTGTCGGCGTTACCGACGCTACCAAGAGCACCCTTAAGGAGCTTATTTCGATAGCAAAGAAATTCAACGAGCAGGATTATTCCACATCCAGCTGGAAGCAGTTCCAGAAGGCTGTTGATGCAATGCAGGAGTGCCTGGACAATCCCGACGCCTCGATCGCGCAGGCAAATGCAGCCATCAAGGATTTCCAGAATGCACAGGCAGCCCTTACCGCCACACTCGAGGTAAAGCCCGAGAAGATCCTCAAGAGCAAGTTCGACGCTATCTACGGCGAGGACAAGACCGTCACCGCAAAGGGCGTTACACGCGGCGGATACAAGTATTCATGGGTGTTCAACGGCAACGATATCACAACTCCGGCAGACTTTGACCCCGAGATAAAGTACGAGTCCAAGTACGAGGAGAACATCCGTTATGAGGTAGGCAGCGCAAGCGACTACCAGCTTATCACGTTCACACAGACGGGCGCATTCCCCGGCACCGCCGTTGTAACACTGGATGTTTCGGCAGTTTACACTCAGGGTACATACCGTCTGTACAAGTGGAACACATCCGCTAAAAAATCCGAATTTGTCAAGGAAGTCACCATCGAGAACGGCGAGGTCGAGTTCACTGTCGATAACGGCGGAGATTACTTCATAAGCTCTGTTCTTCAGAACTTCCAGATGATTTCTTCCAACTTCAACATCAATCATGACAAGCTTACCATCACAGGCAAGTTCAAGAAAAAGTACTCTGTTGCAGATTTCAGAAGCTCCGTTGAAAACGGCGAGGCTGTTACTATTCTTGCGGCAGACGGCTCAAGGGTGCTTGATTCTTCCTATATCGCAACGGGTATGACTGCCGCTGCGCCGAACAGCGATGTTGCTTACACTATCATCGTTCCCGGCGACTGCGACGGTGACGGAAACGTTACCTCTCTGGATTCGGTTGAGATACTCCGTGCGATCGTCGGCGAAGAGGCGCTTACTACCTACTGCGCAAAGGCAGCCGCAGATGTAAACGGCGACGGCTGGGTGCGCGTGGATGACGCAGTGGCTATCCTTAAGTACTGCATCGGTATGGAGTAATGCTCCCGATACTGTTCTGATGGCGCTTGAAACACGGAGGCAAAATGAATTTAAAAACCATTGCGGAAAATCGCAAGGCAAGACATGAATATTTCATCGTTGAGAGCATAGAAGCCGGCATTGAGCTTTTCGGAACAGAGGTAAAATCTATCCGTGCCGGCGGCGTTAACCTGAAGGATTCATGGATATCTATCGACGACGGAGAGGCGTTCATCAAGAATATGCACATCTCGCCGTATGAAAAGGGCAATATCTTCAACCGCGACCCCTACCGCGTCCGCAAGCTGCTTTTGCATAAAAAGGAGATCATGCGCCTTTTCGGTCAGGTAAAGCAGGGCGGTTATACGCTTATTCCCATTTCGCTTTATTTCAAGAATTCGCGCGTTAAGGTTCAGGTCGTTCTTTGCAAGGGCAAAAAGCTGCATGATAAGCGCGATGACATCGCAAAGCGCGATGCAGGCAGAGAAATAGAGCGTGCGATAAAAGAACGCAACAAATAGTATTCAGGGCTTCCCGATTTTTCGGGAAGCTCTTTTTTGTGGGTTTATCCTGTCCGCTGCCGGCTATGATTTCGGATATCTGTTTGCTGAATTTTGCCGCGAGATGACTTTCGTTCTTTTTGCACAGTGCGCTATTTGTAGAAAATCTGTATGCGTTTTTGTAAAAAAGCAACAATCAGCGAGGTAAAAATTACATATATTTACATTTTTCAGGTTAAATTGTATGTATTTGATAAAATATCTACATAAAAATCGGTAATATATTTTTAAGTTTTTTTAAAAAAAAGTTGCAATATCATCGCGAATGTAGTATAATTATAATACGAGTAACCATGCGTTGCTGTGCTTTTCTGACCGTTCTTGCGTCGGAAAGTATGATGAACAAATTCGACTAAACACGAAATCAAGCGTTTTATTAAAAAAGGGGAAGCAATATGGCACTATTTGATACTACGGCATTCCGCATTGTGGAGCAGGGCATGAACGTTCTTTGGCATAAGCAGCAGATCATAGCCCAGAATATTGCAAATGCGGACACGCCCGACTATAACTGCAAATATCTCGAGTTCAGCGGCGTTCTGCGCGAAAAGCTGCGTGCAAACGGCAGCATAAAGCAGGAGCTTAACCTGTCGCACCGCGTTGTCGTTGATACCGCAACGCGCGATCAGTTCGACGGAAACAATGTCGATACCGATACCCAGCAGGCTGAGCTTGCCAATGCGCAGATCCAGTACGACGCGCTTATAAACGCCATGAACGGAAATTTCTCCAGAATGCGCAGCGCGCTTGTAACAAAGTAACGGAGGTGCGGTAAATGGCTTTTTTAAGTTCGCTTAATATCCCGCTTTCGGGCATGACCGCCGAGAGGCTGAGAATGGACATTATCTCGCAGAACGTTGCACATGCCGACAACGTTGCGACCACTCCCGAGGAAGCCTACAAGCGTCAGATGGTGGTTTTCGGAGAGGACAAGTCCTTTAAGTCGGTGCTGCGCACAAAGCTTGGCACGGGCGAGGCTCACTTCCATAAGTACATAAAGTACCGCGGCGTAGAGTGCCGCGAGATCGTTGAGGATGAAACTCCGGCTGAGCCGGTCTACGACCCCTCGCATCCGCTTGCCGACGAGTACGGCTACATATACGAATCAAACGTTGACGTAGCTACCGAGCAGTTGGACGCAATCGAGGCGGCGAACATGTACGACGCTAACCTTGCCGTGTTTGAGGTGGTCAAGGCGATGGCACAGAAGGCTCTTAATATAGGAAAAGGCTGATATTTTTCTGAGAGGAATGAACTGAAATGATAGATTTTATACCGATTTCAACGTTACAGCCTATGAAGGCTATGACGCCTATGGATATCACAAAGGATGACCTTGCAATAAAGACCGAGGACGCTTCCTTCCTCGATATCTTCAGGGGTCTTGTGGACAACGTTATCGAAACTAACGAGCAGGTGGATCGCGACGCAATCGACATCATGCTCGGCAATATCGATGACCTTGCACAGGTTCAGTCGAACATTGAAAAGGCAGCCGTTGCAGTTGACCTGCTCGTAGCGGTAAAAAACGAGGCGCTCAGCGCGTACAACACCATAATCAGTATGCAGGTTTAATATGCTTTATAAAGCGATAGGTTCTGCGCTGTCAGGCTTTACGGCGCGGATTCTTGTTCGGAGGTCTTTATTTAATGAATGAAAAGCTGAAAACCACGGTCACTACCGTAAAGGAAAAGTGGAGCGGCGCTTCGACTATGGCAAAGGTTCTGCTTATTTCCGTGCCGATTGCGGTGATCGCGATAATTATAGTTCTTGTTATTTTGCTTAACCGCAAGGAGGACGCAGTGCTTTTCTCCGGCGTTGAGCAGACCGAGGCAGGCAAGATTGCCGCTGCTGTAACAGCGCTTGGAATCACGGATGTTACGGTTCAGGACGACGGCGACATTATCGTGCCTGCGGAGCAGGTGGATTATCTTCGTATGCAGATGTATATTCAGGGATATCCGTCATCGTCCACCGACTATGAGATATGGAACGAGGGCGTAAACCTCTGGTCTACCGATTCGGACAAGCGTGAGGTCAAGCGTCAGCAGCTTGAGAGCCGCATCGGCGCAGCGCTCGCTTCGCTTGAGGATGTACGCGCCGCGACAGTTACGCTGGTGCTTCCCGAGACCTCGGATTATGTTCTGCTTGAGAATAAGGGACAGTCATCCTGCTCCGTTATCTTAAATCTCCACCAGGGAGCGCAGCTCAGCAATGCCGAGGTTCGCGCAATGTACCGCGCAGTTACCACCAGCGCTGAAAATCTCGTCAACGACAACATCTCTATCATCGACACCGACGGCAATATGTATCAGTGGATAGCACCCGAGGATGACGATAAATCGGATGTGGACGCGTCCGGCGTCGATGTTGCAAAGCGCAGGCTTCAGTTCCAGAAGGAGTTCGAGGAGCTTCTTGAAGAGGATCTGGGCGATATGTTCACA
Source organism: Oscillospiraceae bacterium (assembly GCA_051882595.1). Classification (GTDB taxonomy): domain Bacteria; phylum Bacillota; class Clostridia; order Oscillospirales; family Ruminococcaceae; genus CAG-115. The sequence goes on from JBJESD010000059.1 coordinate 45,877, forward strand.
AAGAGCTTTGGCGAGAACAACTACGCATTCAATGTGAGCGCGATACTCAATTACGATAAGATGACAAGGGATGAAGAGGAGTTCATCCCGGTTGAGGGAACGACTGCCGGCGTAGAGAACCATACTCAGTCCATTTACGAGGCAGGCTATCTTGATAAGGACGGCGGTCTTGTCGGAGTTACTCCCAATGCGGACGAATCTCCGGATTATCCCGAGTACATCGGGCTTGAGGACGGTCAGGGCTATGTCTATGACAAGGATGAAACTCAGTACAGCGTTTCCAATATAAAGACCTCGCTCGTAAAGGACGGATATGAGATCCAGACGCTGAGCGTTGCACTTATGATAAACCAGACCAACATGACCGAAGCTGAGCGCGAGTCGCTGTGCGACCTTGTTGCTAAGGCTGCGGGCACCGATATATCAAACGTTTCGGTTTACAATATGCCGTTTGTGCTTAAGGGCAGCAACATCGGCACAACTATCGGCGACGGCGGAATCAATGTCTGGACAGACGAGGTCGATACATACCGCGATATGCTGCTGTTTGTGGTTATCGGACTGGGCATTCTGCTCATCGTACTGCTTATAGTATCGCTGTTTATGAGCAGCTCCAGAAAGAAGAAGATCAGACGCAGACAGGAATCCGCTCTGGCAGCAGCAAATGCCCAGCTTGCAGAGGGCATGAGCGCACAGCCCGGAGAGCCTGCCGAGGAAGTGGACTTCAATATCGCGAGCCTTACCGAGGAGGCAAACAAGGACTCCAAGGAAACGATCCTCAAGAGAGAGATCAGCGAGTTTGCAAAGACAAATCCCGAAATCGTTGCTTCGATTATCAGAAATATGCTAAGAGAAGAATAACATCCGGTGGGGGTGATATAAATGGCAAAAGACTTAGACAGAGAACTCAGCGCTTCGCAGAAGATCGCTCTGGTCATTGCTTCTATGGGATCCGAAAATGCTTCCTCAATATTCAAGCACCTTGCGGATGATGAGGTGGAATCTGTATCCGTAGAGCTGGCAAGGCTCGGCTACCAGCCCATTGAGGTCGTTGAGGAGATACTCAACGAGTTCTATGAGCTCTGCCTTACGCAGAAGGTCGTTGCCGAGGGCGGCGTGGATTATGCGAGAGAGATCCTCGAAAAGGCTTTTGGTCAGGAGGCGGCAAGCAATCTGCTTGCGAGAATTACAAAACAGCTTAAGACAAAATCCTTTGACTTTGTCAGAAAAGCAGACTATAAAAACCTGCTCGCTATCGTTCAGAACGAGCATCCGCAGACTATCGCGCTGATCCTCTCCTATGCAAGAAGCGATCAGGCGTCGGCTATCCTTGCCGAGCTGCCTAAGGATAAGCGCGTGGAGGTAGTTGAGCGTATCGCCCGAATGGACAGAGCCTCACCGGAGGTCATCAAGTCTATCGAGGCGGCACTCGAAAAGAAGTTCGCAAGCCTTGTTACGATGGACTCCATGGAGGTCGGCGGTATCAACTACGTTGCGGAGATCATGAACAACGTAGACCGCGCCACTGAGAAGTTCATCTTCGACGAGCTTTCTGCAAGGGATCAGAAGCTTGCGGATCTTATCAAGCAGAAGATGTTCGTGTTCGAGGATATCGTCAATCTGGACGCTATGTCTATTCAGGCGTTTACAAAGGAGATCGACCCCAAGGATCTTGCTATCGCTATCAAGGGCTCGACGCAGGAGGTTGCGGAGTGCATCTTCGCAAACATCTCCTCCCGTGCGAGAGAGAGCCTGCAGGCGGATATCGAGTATCTGCACAATGTCCGTATGCGCGATGTGGAAGAGGCTCAGCAGCGTATCGTTGCGGTAATCAGACGTCTGGAGCAGGAGGGTGCCGTTACTATCGCACACGGCTCCGGCGGCGACGAGATAATTGCTTAAACACAACTACGGAGGGATATATTTGGCGGTTTTTAAAAGGAACTCCGTAATCTGCGGCGGCGGTGTGGATATCTCCAACCGGATAGCTATCAGCCGTCCTGCACCGGCTCAGGAGGAGCCGGTTCAGCAGACAGCTTCCGCACCGACACAGGCAAAGCCGGATCTTGCGGCAGAGCTTGAGCTGCGGCTGCAGCTGCTGGAGGAGCGCGAGGCAGAGGCAGAGCGAAAGCATCAGGAGCTTGACGCACTCAAGGAGCGCTACATAGAGCAGGGCAAGGAGGTCATACTCGAAGCCAAACGGCGTGCCGACAGCATCATTGATGAGGCTGACAAGAACGCCAAGGAGATAATTGCCGACGCGCAGGCGCAAAAGGACAGCGTGTTTATCAAGGCGCGTGCAGATGGCTTTGAGCAGGGCAAAAAGGACGGAGTTGAAGCCTGTCTTGCACAGGGGCACGATATCCTTGACAGCGCGAAAGCGTATGCACAAAGCATCAACGCTGAAAAGGACGAGCTTTTTGCAAAGTACGAAAACGACATTTTTGACACCGTTATGATGATCGCGAATAAGGTCACATTGGACAGCCTTACCGCAAAGGACAGCACGGTGGTTAAAAAGCTTATTAAAAAAGCGGCAAAGGAATTCAGAAACACCGACAGGATACGTATAACGCTGGACAAAAACGGTGCGACGGAAACGCTTGCCGCAGACTATGAGTATCTCAAGGAGCTGTGCGGCGGTGTACAGCACGTCGAGGTCGAGCTGCTTCCCGACGCAGAACCGGGCACGGTTATCGTTGAGAGCGGCGGAGAGATCACCGACGCCGGCATTCATACGCAGCTTCGTATGATACAGGAGTTGGGAGAGGGAAAATTCCTTACGCCGAGAAAAAGGTCGACAAGGAGAAAATCCGACCCCAAACCCAGAGATGAAGAATAACATCAACCGACGGAGGTCAGGATTTGGATTTTTCTGCTTTCAGAGATGAATTAACTAAATACGACACCTTCCGTTACATGGGCAAAATCGAGAAGATAGTCGGAATGACAATAGAGGCAAGCGGACCTGTCTGTAATATAGGCGATGTCTGCCGCATATACTCAAAGGATATGCAGTCCTTCATCAACGCGGAGGTCGTGGGCTTCAATAAGGAGAACATCCTGCTGATGCCCTATACCGAGATAGAGGGCATAGGTCCCGGAAGCATCGTCGACAACACGGGCGATAAGCTTATGCTAAAGGTCGGCGACGGTCTTATCGGCAGAATCGTGGACGCTGCCGGAAATCCGCTTGACGGCGGTGAGCAGCCGATTTGCCCCGATACCATATCTATCACGGGAATCCCCGTAAACCCGTTCACAAGACCGCCTATCAAGGAAACGATACAGCTTGGCGTCAAGGCGATAGACGGAATGCTGACTATGGGCAAGGGTCAGAGAATGGGCATTTTCGCCGGCTCGGGCGTCGGTAAATCCACGCTGATGGGCATGATAGCCCGAAAGGTCAAGGCGGATATCAACGTCATTGCGCTTGTCGGCGAGCGAGGCAGAGAGGTGCGCGAGTTTATCGAGCGCGACCTCGGTCCCGAGGGTATGGCAAGGTCGGTGCTGGTGGTTGCGACCTCAGACCAGCCAGCAATGATGCGAAGTAAGTGTCCGCTGACCGCAACGGCTATCGCAGAGTACTTTATGAAGCAGGGCAAGGATGTGCTGCTGATGATGGACAGCCTTACGCGATATGCAATGGCGCTTCGCGAGGTGGGTCTGTCGGTGGGCGAGCCGCCCATAGCGCGCGGTTACACGCCATCCATTTACAGCAATATGCCGAAGCTGCTCGAGAGGGCAGGAAACTTCCCCGAGGGCTCTATCACAGGCATTTATACGGTGCTTGTCGAGGGTGATGATACAAACGAGCCTATCGCGGATACCGTAAGAGGTATCATCGACGGTCATATCATACTGTCGAGAAAGATCGCGGCGCAGAACCACTATCCCGCTATCGACGTGCTTCAGAGCGTAAGCCGACTTATGTCGGAGATAGCTGCTCCCGAGCACAAGGATGCCGCAGGAAAGCTTAGAAACCTGCTGTCGCTTTACAACAACAACTACGACCTTATCTCCATCGGCGCGTATAAGCACGGAACAAACCCGGCGCTGGACGAGGCGATAAGAAAGATCGACAAAATAAACGAATTCCTTAT
>JBJESD010000060.1:0-14002 GCA_051882595.1 Oscillospiraceae bacterium
GGCGAAAAGCCAGGGGTTTCTTGGGGTGCGGGGTTGCGGAGGGGAGCCTAATTACTTACTGCGGTATGTGTGGGCAACTTTGCTTTTGTGTGTACTCGGCTCGTAATTGCTGCAATGATTACCGTCGGGCTGTGCTTGTTTCCTATATCATTGGAAATGATAAGTACAGGTCTTGTGCCGCCTTGTTCTGAGCCGATAACGGGATTAAGCTCCGCATAGTAAATGTCGCCACGCTTAATAATTCTTTCCATTGTGTTTGACCTCCCAATATGATTTAGACAGGTGCTTCCTGCCTATGTAGGCAGCCAAACGCAAGGAAGTATTTAAGGTCGGAAGTATCTTAACAATATCTCTGTTCTTATGACCGCCTTTCGTTTGGCTGATATGATAGAAGCATTTCAACTTGTCCTCGACACCCCGAAATGCTATGGGAAGTCGCCAAACGGTCAGCAGCGAACTGACGCCACGGGAGTTCCACCCCAACTGTCGTTCTGACAGAGCCGCCCTCATTGCCTGCGACGGTTTTTTCACGCTCGGACTGTGACTGGACGGGAGTATCATTATCCTCTTTGTGGGTTATGGCGAAATCGGGAGCTGCCCGATATTTTGAGTCGGTAAAGATAGGCTCACCACCTTTCAATCGCTCGCTGCCGCTCGGCAGGTCGTGGCGTACCGCTGCACACGCTTATGCTCATCGCAATCACAAAGAGAAAGTATTTGGCGAATGGGTATTCGGTTGTCAAGGAGCTATCCCGTTTTCGCCACACAAAGGAAAACAGGGTAAGAGGTTTTTGTCCTCTCACCCTGTAGCCCGTGGGAAAGTGCTTTTTTGGACACTATCCTAAAAGTTTTTTTATTTTTTCTTTGAGCCTGCTCAACCGCTTATAAACGGTGTACTCTTTCATATCGAGCATCAGAGCAATTTCAGCGATAGAAAATCCCTGTAACTGCAACAGAACTGCCTGCAAAGTAAGCCTGTCCACTTTAATCAAAACTTGGTAGAGCTGCTGATTTTCGATGTTATCCAAAAAGTCCTCAACCGTTTTTATTTCGGGTGGTGTTGTATCCTCTGCGACTTCATCAAGGTATGTACCTGCTTCCTGCATACGCTGATAGTACCGTCTGTCAGAATTAAAAATCGCCCAATCATGAACACGGAGCTGTTCTATAGTGTCTTCGCTAACCCCCAAGCTCCGTAACTGCTTTTCCTCGGCTTCTTTCCAGAGCCGCCATTTCTTTTCTTCTCTGGCTTTGTTGTAAGCCATAATGTGTACCTCCAATCTGAATTTTTTAAGTAAATTCAGATTGAGGTGGGCTTCGACAGCCAACGCCAAAAGCAGGCTTCTCCTGCGTTCTGATAAAAAGCAATAAACAAAAAGCCGCAAAGGTACTAAAACCTCTACGGCAATACGCATAATTATCTCTATGATATGGATATGTGACTTCTACTTGGAAAGTAGAAAAGTGCCACGAGCAAGCAAGGCTTTTTTTAATAAGTTATCCTTACTTCTGCGTGACACTATGTAAATAGCTGCTGCTTCTGATAAGCAGCGTGGTGGTCGTGCTTGACCAACACATAAAAAATCCCTCCAAACCTTAAAAAAACGAGTTTAGAGGGCAGTTGGAATTTTATCTGGGCGTGACAAAGCCGCCCACCAAAGCACCGTTTTTTTTATTTGGTGGGCTTATGCCTTTCTATTAATAGTTCTTTATTGATGACAACTTAGCTTATCGCAGTAATTTTGTAACTGTTCAATAGCTTCGGATTTGCTAAATCCCAATGCAAACATCTTGCTCAAATATGAGCAACAAAGTTCTTTAATGGTATTTTGCTTTACCTGCTGTATGCAATCATAATCTTGCGTAACAGAATACTTTCCGCCCTTAGAGCAAATAATGAGGTGTTCTTGTTTTACCGCCTTATAAGATTTCAAAACGGTATTTGGATTGATATGTAATATTTCAGCCATTTCACGAACAGACGGAATACTATCCCCAGAGGAAATCTCATTACTCAAAATGGCATATATCAGCTTCTGGATAAGTTGTCTGGAAATAGGGGTTATGTCGTGAAACGCCCATTTTTCATAATTCATTTTTTTCCTCCAACAATCGTAAAATTTCATCCGTAGAAGTCCATAGAATAAAAATAAGCATAAGCAATATGCCAACTGGTATCAGCAGTATTCCGATTAGGATCACGCTGATACCAGTTATGGTATAAGATAGACATTTTCTGAAATACAAGCCTGTCATTCTACTGTCAATGTCAGAGTACCACTGAAGTCCTCTCCTTTAAGGACGATGTAGTTATCTCCAGAGGAAATGGTGTACTCCTTTGTATCTTCTGAATTGTCATTTGCAATCGTATATTCATCACTACCTGCAATCCAATACAACTCAGCCGTACCCTCATCTATGGTTAGAGTATAGGTCACAGTAAGTTGATTACCGTTGGCTCGTTCCAAAGCTGTTCCGCCGAAGATAAACTCTTTCCCATTGAATTCATCATAGGTAGCTGTATAAGTACCGGTGTATGCGTCATCACCCTTATCCTTTTCGCCTTGCAGGTTTTTTTCCTTTGTTAATGCGTGTTTGCTAAAAGACTGCAACCAATTATCCCATCCGTCAATCAGATTATCTTTCAAACTTCCTTCGTCGTGATTGGAGCTGCAACCTGCAACACAAAAGGTTAAACACAAAACCAAAATCAGGGATATAATTACTTTTGCTCTTTTCATATTCTGTATACCTCCTTACATAATTTTCGGTAAAACCATCATAGCGAATACAGCAACGCCGCCAACTGCATAAAGACCGTTCACAATCAAGCAAATCTTCATCAAATTATTCTGCACTTTTGCCTTAACATAAGATATGATTGTAAACACTCCGCTGAATATCATAAACGCCGCATAGCAGGAAATCATAATTTCAGCTACGGGTGACTCTAACGCCCAATCGAACATTCTAAGCGGCAGGATAGTCCACGGAACAAAAAGCATAATGGTACTGATAGTAGTTAAAATTTTATTTTTCATACTGATTATCTCCTTTCAGCCTTTCCGAAATTGGAACAGGCAATCAATAAACAAATTACTGTGATACAAACAGCAACAGGCAGCCACGGAACTAACTCAACCTGTGCTGTATTTAGATTAGACGCTATCTTTCCGTACTCTGCCGTTACCACAAAGAACGGGTAAGCCATAGGATACGCAAACCAGATTTTCGTGTTAATCATTAATACGGACGGCACAATCGAAGCAAGTCCTATCCCGACAGAGAAAATCGGCGTCTGAATACAGACAGATAGAAGCCAGAAAAAGGTAAGCATCGGTATAGATGACACAAGCAACAGTCCTGCTTCCTTAATTACAAATAACGGCGACAAGATAGAATTATAGTTCTGCGTTCCTGTCACAATAGCGGCACTCAGGTAATACATACCAACTGACATAAGGACTTGGACAACTGCCAAAGAAAGCAGCACCACAAACTTTGCCATACATAATTTCGCTGTATTAATAGGCAGGGCAAGCATTTTCAAAATACCCTTGTTGCTTCTTTCGGTCTGGTTAAGCAGAACAGTACTAACAACCATACTTGCGGGAAAAATAAACCACGACATTCCGAGAAAGCCCTGTATCAAAAAATTATATTCTGGAGATATGCCCTCTGCTTGCATTTGAAAGTTCATATTCGCATTAAAAATTGATGGTAGCCATAGGGCAATTACCGCTACTGATAAAATCAGCATTATTTTAGAACGGCGTATTTTCTTAAACTCAACGCCGAGTAATGAAAGAAAATTCATTCCATAGACCTCCTTACCTTCAAAAGTAATACTTCCGCAATAGCGATAATGACGGTTTCAACCACGCTTGCAATCAGCATATTTCGGATAACATTTCCTGTTGCTCCTGCGAATGTCTGAAACGGCAAAGCAAATGGAAATATGGATAAAACAAATTTATCGGTAGGAAGCATTGTTGCCATAAACACACAAATAACTCCAATGCCAAGTGATACCCACATATTCTGACAAAGCGATGCAATTAAAAGTGATAACAACACTGATGGCAACATCAAGGCAAAGGCATATCCGAAACTTTTCAGCAGTTCCAATGCAGAATTGCCCGAAAGCTCAAACCAATGAGTAGAACAGAAGGCAATACCAATAGCTTCAAATATTAAGATGACTATTCCCATAACCGCAATCAAAACAGTTTTGCCAAAGAATAAATTCTGTTCTTTGATGGGCAGCATACACATTTTTTGAATAGCATTATCTGCATACTCGGTATGATACATCAAACACGCACCTGCCACTAAGAGCAGAACATTCAGCATAGCCATCATCTGCCAGTTGGCGTCCATCAGGATTTGAATTGGAGAGCTTTCAAGTCCGAGATAAGTTTCTGAACGAACTGCCATATTCACAACAGGAACTGCCGCAGCCAGCAGACCGCCTACAATGAATGTAGGGATAAATCCTGTCCGTTTAACCTTTTTACATTCCAAACCGAAGGTCATCTTGCACCACCTCTCTGTCTGTTGTCGGCATCAATAAGTGCAAGGAAAGTATCTTCCAGATTATCCGTAGGATAGCCCTGTGATACGGCTCTCTGCTTCAGTTCATCAAGACTTCCCTCAAACAGTAACCGTCCGTGATTGAGAATACCGATGTTGTCTGCCATAAGCTCAATTTCGGAAAGTAGGTGTGAGGACACCAAAACCGTGCAATCAAATTTTTGTGGTAGAGAACGAATAAGCGTTCTGATTTCGTGGATACCCACGGGGTCAAGTCCGTTTGTCGGCTCGTCAAGAATAAGGATAGGCGGTCTGCCAATCAATGCACTTGCAAGTCCTAATCGCTGTTTCATACCAAGCGAATATTTTTTTGCAAGTCTGTCTTTGTACTGTGTCAGCCCGACAAGTTCCAACGCATCCATAACGGCTGATTTTGGTAATCCCAAAATTTTACATACAATTTCCAGATTTTCCTTGCCGCTTAAATTTCCGTAAAAGGCAGGGGCTTCAATGAAAGACCCGACTTCTTTCAAAATCTCAACTCGGTTTTGAGGATATTTCTTTCCGTCAATCACAAAAGAGCCGCTTGTAGGTTTCGTCAGTCCGAGAAACATTTTCATTGTTGTGGATTTGCCTGCTCCATTCGGACCGAGGAAACCATAAACCTTTCCTTTTGGAATATGAAGATTAACTCCAGATACAGCCGTAAAGTCTGCATAGGATTTTGTTAAATTGTTTGTTTCAATGATGTTCATATCTGTTTGCTCCTTTCTTGATATGGTTTCATTCTACAATTCCAACCTTGCGGCAACATTCTCTCTACCTTACATCTACCTTACATTTATTCGCACATTATAAAATTTCATATTTATATGCTATAATGTTAATCAGAAAGAAGGTGTCCGTATGGATTTTGAATATTTGAAGAACAAACGCCTGATGCTCGTTGATGATGAGCAGGAGCTTTTGGATATGGTTGTATCAATTTTAAAAGAGGAAAGTTTTAATAATATAGCAACTGCTAAAACTATCAAAGAAGCACTTGCTTTGGCAGATAACTTCCAACCAGAACTTGCAATCCTCGATGTAATGCTGCCAGACGGTAACGGTTTTTCTTTAATGGAACAGCTAAAGCAAAAGGGTGAATATCCCATATTATTTTTAACTGCCCGTGGAGAGGACGAGGACAAATTCAAAGGCTTTGGTCTTGGTGCAGATGATTATGTGGTTAAACCATTTCTGCCAAAGGAGCTGACATTTCGTATAATGGCTATCTTACGCAGAAGCTATAAAGACGAAAATCCTCTTATAAAATTACAGAACAGCGAAATTGACTTTGACCGTGCAGAAGTAATCAAAGGCGGAGAGCATATTGCTCTGACCGCAAAAGAACATGATATTCTGTCTGTCTTGTACCGCAATGCAGGTCGTATCGTAACAATAGATGCTCTGTGTGAAGCAGCTTGGGGCGAAAACCCTTTCGGGTATGAAAATTCTTTGATGGCTCACATAAGACGTATCAGAGAAAAAATCGAATTAAATCCCTCACGCCCCGTATCTTTAATCACGGTTAAGGGATTAGGATATAAGCTGATTGTCGGGGGTAAGTGATATGAAAAGTGTACCTAAACTAATACGCCGTTTTGTCGGCATTTTACTTTTCAGCTCAATTCTTTTAATCATCTTAAATATTGTCCTGTTAGTTATATTTACAATGAGGCAGATACCCAATGCCCAACCGTGGAAAACTGCTGAAGAAGTCGTTACCGCCTTACATCAGACAGAGGACGGAAATTATGTACTGACAGACGAAATGGCTCTTGAATTAAGTGAAGCTGATGTCTGGGGCATTTTCATTGACAATGACACGAAGCAGGTAGTCTGGAAAACAGATAATTTACCAGACACCGTACCTACGACATACACTCTTTCAGATATTGCAAGCCTAACCCGTGGTTATATAAGTGACTATCCAACCTTTACGGGCGAAGCAGAAAACGGGCTTGTGGTGCTTGGCTATCCAAAAAAGAGTTTTTGGAAACATATGTGGTCGAGTTGGGATTATCAGTTAATCGCTAACTTGCCTAAAACTGTCCTTACGGCATTGATAATCAATGTTATCGTAATATTTATTATCTATGTGACAGCGAATACAAAACTCTTAAAATCGGTCAAGCCCATTACAAAGGGAATACAGGATTTATCTGTTGGAGAGCCTGTGCAGATTAAAGAAAGCGGTTTGCTTTCCGAAATTTCCGCAAACATTAATCGTACCTCTGATATTCTTCAAAGTCAGAAATATCAACTACGAAAAAAGGAAACTGCAAGAGCGAATTGGATTGCAGGAGTTTCTCATGACATCAGAACTCCGTTATCTATGGTTATGGGGTATGCAGGTCAACTAAAGGACGATGCAAATTTGACTTCTGAAGAACGCCAAAAGGCAGAAGTCATTGTAAGACAAAGTAAGCGTATACAGAACTTAATCAATGACCTTAATCTTGCGTCCAAATTAGAGTACAATATGCAGCCAATAAATCCTGCAAAGCAAAATCTAATTGCTATTGTTCGGCAGGTAGTTGTTGATTTTATCAACATGGATATTGAGGACAAATATCCGATTGAATGGGAAACAGACGAAGCCTTAACCATATGCCCTGTAAATGCCGATAAGGACTTACTAAAGCGAGCGATTAGCAATCTCATTCAAAACAGCATCAATCATAATGAACAGGGCTGTAAAATCTATGTCAGCGTTACGGCTGACAGCGGCAAATGCACAGTAGGTGTTTCTGATGACGGCGTTGGAGCTACTGACGAGCAAATAGGAAAGCTCAATAATGCTCCGCATTATATGGTCTGTGACGAAAATACAGCTGAGCAACGCCACGGTTTAGGACTTCTTATTGTAAAGCAGATTATATCAGCACACGGCGGAACAACCATTATCGAGCATAGCTCCTATGGCGGTTTTTCAGTAAAAGTCACATTGCCAATACAAGAATAAAAGCAGAGCCGATGCACTGTTTATAGGTGCATCGGTATTTATATATGAGCTTTTATCTCTTGTATATAGAAATTATATCTCTTATTACAAGGGATTTCAGACCGTTCAATAAGAACTCTCATTTCTGTAAAATATAATAGAAATATTATATTGATACAAGGTGGTGAGTTTATGGACGCAAGAAACAATGATTTTGACTTCGATTTTACACCGATAGGACAGGCAATCAAGAAAGCAAGAACTGCAAAAGGTATGACCAGAGATGAGCTTTCTCGTATCATTGACTATGACCCAAGGCATCTTCAAGCGATTGAAAATGAGGGGCAAAAGCCAAGTCTGGAGCTGTTCATTCAGCTTGTAACGATATTCGGTGTATCGGTTGATGAATACATATTCCCAGATAATGAGGTCAAGAAAAGTTCCGTCCGCAGACGCTTAGACGCAGAACTCGACAAACTAAACGATAAAGAGCTGTCCATAGTTGAAGCAACTGTCAGCGGACTATGTAAGGCAAAAGAGCCAGAGGAATAAACCTCTGGTTTTTCTTTTGCCCATTTTTAATAGGCAGGAACGCCGTAGCCATAGATGGAGCTGCTTCCAACCGTATATTGATTTTGTCTGCAAGCGTCGCCAGAGTTACCCTCCACGGTGTAAATGACACCGTTTTCGCATTTCTCCACAATGCCTACATGGTCGGTTTCTCCATCGCCTTCCCAATCAAAGAAAATAATATCGCCTGCCGACGGCTCATAGCTTCGGTCTTTCCATTGTCCGTTACCTTTAAACCAGTTTGCACCGTCCACGCAGCCTGCGAATTTAGGGATAAGTCCACTGTCAATATATCCGCATTGGTCGGCACACCAAGACACAAAGCAGGCACACCATTCCACACGCCCGTCAAAACCATACCAACTCCAATAAGGCTGACCGCTCTCATTGCCGAGCTGTGTCAAAGCGACCTCCACAATCGCCTGGTTGCCACCGCTTGTGAATGCCCGTCCGTATGGATAATACCGCAGCACATGGGCGGGATACTGCGTATCGCCGTAACTGTCCCAACCTAACCGTGCCGCCTGCATGGTGGAAAACTCCACCGCATTGGCATAGGAATAGCCGCCATAATTGGTCTTAGCCCACGAGATATAGCCATTGCCGAAATTGTAACCCTGCAAGGCGAGCTTGATACGCTCCATGTCAATCGGGTTTTCCACCTCGGCAGAGAGAAGGGCGGCTTTCAGCTCCTGTACCCCGCACTCAATCGAATATTCTGGGTCTTGTATCCCGTTCGGCTCGTGGGGATACCTTGTGTTAAAGCTGCCTTCAGCCGCCTGCATGGGGTCAAGTCCACGCCCGCCAGATTCCTGCATCATTACCGCCTTGATAAGCTCCACATATTCGGGAATACCATACTGTTTGGCATATTTCTGTATCAAAGGCTCATAGGCTTCCACCTCTGCACTGACAGGGGTATAGGCGTTGCTCCCGCTTCCGCCACCAAACAGGGAAACAGCACAGCCGAGCAGGACAACAATGAGAATAATCACAACTGCAATCCAACCACCTGCAATTAAAGCGGAAATCAGAGCTTTTGTTCCTGCAATAATCGCCTTGACCGCAGCTATGGTGGCTCTGACCGTAGCTTTCGTTGCTTCGGCGGTTGCCTTTGCAGTGGCTTTTGCCGCCTGTGCTGCCTTTTGAGCAGTTTTCACAGAAGCCTTTGCCGCTGCTTGTGCTGTTTTTACCGAGGTTTCTGTCGTTTTGATTGCCGCCTTAGAAGTTGCCTGTGCAGTTTTAATTCCCTTTTCGGTAGTCTTGACCGTTCCCTTAGCAGTTGCTTTCACCGCTTTTTCTGCATTTCGGGCTGTGGTCTTAATCATTTTTTGCCCCTGCTGTCGGGTCTTTATCAACTGCAATTTTGCTGTCTGGGAAACATCGGGGGAAGAGGAACGGCTTGCAGCCCCGTGACGGATCTGCAAGCCGTGTTGTTCTGACATATTCTGTGCTGCTTTCTGTTCTGCGGCTTTGACAGCCCGACTTTGCTTGAAATCGGTTATTTTATCTTTTGCCTTACCGATATTCTCCTGCGTTATCTTGACTGCCTTTTGCCCCTGCTTATTGAACTGGTGGATACCTTCGTCCTTTACACGGTCTGCCGCAAAAGAAATCCTGTCCGCAGCATATTCTGTGGCAGAGTTTTCATCAGAGTAATATCCCTGTTCTGCCTTGTCCTTTATCCCCACATAGGCAGACTTCATACGCTCACTGGCTATGGCGGCTTTATCTATGGTCTTTATCGTGCCTTTAACCGCATCTCTGGTTTTAATATCAGCCATAGAAAACCTCCTTTCCCAGAGGATTTGCGTTCAAATCAGCCGACCTTTTTTGCCACTACAACGAGTCTGCCGTTCTGTGCGGAGTATTCGCAGGTGGAAAGGGTAATGAGCCTGTCGCCGTATTCAGCGGTCACACCTGTATCATACAAAGCAAGCTCCTTGCACTTCCCGACATAGGAATTAAATTCTTCTTCATTTTCCGCATCAACAAAGTCGTAGTAACGGAAGCCCTCAGAGCTGTATGCCACAGTCTTAAATACAGCAACGATTTCATACTCTGCCTGCTCTGTGAGGGTATCAAACTGAATATTCTTGTGTTCCTCATAGAAGCTCTTGGACTTGTAATCCTCCAACGCTCCAAACATCTTGCCACCCTTGATGTGATGACCGTAGATAACCAGATTGTCACTTTCGGCAATATCACAATTCTCCTGCACATAAGGCGTACCTAAGTCACTGTACTCTTTTTCAAAATTGTGCTTCAGATAGAAATTCGGATTGTTCCTGCTCTGCATCACAGGATAATTGATTGTCGTGCCGGCAATGGAAATCCAACCGACCATATCCTCATTCTGCAAATACAATTTCTGATACTTGGCAAGCACATCTTCTCCCTCGCTGACAGGGGTATCGTCTGGCACGGTTTCCTCCGTGGGAGCCTGTTCTACCATCTCGGCAATCTCCTCAAAGGCTTCCGTCTGCTCGTCCACCTGTGCATAGTGATAGTAAATACGGAAGCCGCAAAAAGCCGCCGTACCTAACAGGCACACGGCGGCTGCAACACAAATAATAGATTTATAATTCTTCATAGGCTTTTCCTTTCTTATCTTGAAATTTCCGTCTGTTTTCTGGGAGCAGGAAGCTCCCTGCAATATTCGGGGTATCTGACCTTGATACCCTCCATAAAGTAGGGAGCAAACTCACAGCAGAACAACTCCTCTGGCGTGAAATACCGTTCCCGCCCTTCCTCTGCATACCCGTTCCAAAGGTTAAAAGCAAGATGGCAGACCTTGACTGTTCCGCTTGTCTGCCAGCCGCCGTGCATACCCTCTGGCTCGATACAGTCCTCCTTGAAATTGAACATCTGGTTGATGTTCGCCCTCGTTTCTGAAGCGATACCCATCACATAGAAAAATGCCCTGTGATAACAGTCGTTCACTCTGCATTTCATCATATTTTCCAGAAAAAAATCACGATGAGCCGTATCACGAAATTTAATATCAGCCATAAAGGACCTCCTTTCTTAGACCTCACCGAACTTGGTCGTCATCAGTTTGTAAAGCTCGGTATTGCGTGGGAACTTGTTTACAAACGGCACAAGAGAGCTGCCAACTTTGAGTAATCCCTGTCCCGCACCGACATTCGTGATATAGCTCATCTGAAGGTCGGAGATATTAAGGAGCTTGGCAAGCTCAAGCCTGTCCGTGGACGCTTGGTTAAGCATAATGATAAATTCGCTGTTAGCAAGCATCGTCCTTGCGGTATGGCTCTGCAAAAGGTCGTCTACATTCTGCGTAATACCCGTACAGTACGCACCGTATTTACGCACACGCTTCCAGAGGGTAAAGAGGAAGTTAGCAGAGTATTCGTGCTGAAAGAGTAGATAGATTTCATCAATGAAAATAAAGGTGTTTCTGCCTTTGGCTCTGTTCTGCGTGATACGGTTTAAGATGCTGTCAAGCACCACAAGCATCTTAAACCGTATCACGCAGAACAGAGCCAAAGGCAGAAACACCTTTGGCTCTGTTCTGCGTGATACGGTTTAAGATGCTGTCAAGCACCACAA
This sequence comes from Oscillospiraceae bacterium, assembly GCA_051882595.1. Taxonomy (GTDB): domain Bacteria; phylum Bacillota; class Clostridia; order Oscillospirales; family Ruminococcaceae; genus CAG-115. Next base: position 11,660 of record JBJESD010000060.1, read on the forward strand.
GCATACCGATAGGCTGTAACTGCTTGCCCAAATCCAGAATGTCATAGCAGATAAGACGGCTGTGGGTATCAACATTCGTATGCTTTGCAAAGGTGTTTAGCGAGCCGTCCGTAAACAACTCAATCGCAAGGGCGATTTCCTGTGCTTCTGGCTCATTTTGTTTTAACAGTTCCTCACGGAAGTCCTGCAATGTGGGCGGCGTTCCCATATAGTTGCCCTGCTGATAGTAGCGGTACACGCTTGCCGTACATCGGTCAATAATGGATTTCTGCTTTGCTCCCAAGTTCGTGCCGCCGATGAGCTGTTCGCAAAGGGATAAAATAAACTCCGATTTCAGAATGACAGGGTTTGCACCGTCACCGTAATCGGAGTTCATATCCATAGCATTGATGTGATTTTCACTTGTCGCAGAGATATGAATAACCTCTCCCTGCATTGCTTTCACAAGTGGGGAATATTCACGCTCTGGGTCAATGATGATTATATCGGCATTAGGGTCGGTCAGAATGATATTCGTCATTTCTTCCTTTGCGGTAAAGGATTTTCCTGCACCCGACACACCGAGAATAAAGGAATTGCCGTTAAGGAGCTGCCTGCGGTTGGCGATAATCATATTTTTGCTGATGACATTCTGACCGTAATACACACCATTTTCGTGGTAGATTTCCTGCACTCGGAACGGGATAAACACTGCAAGGCTCTCTGTTGTGAGGGTACGCAGGGCATCTATCTTCCGTACACCAAATGGCAGAGCTGTATTCAATCCGTCCATCTGCTGATATTTCAGCACCGCAAACTGGCACAAATGCTTTCTTGCGGTAGTCAAGAGAGCTTCTGTATCATTGTCGAGCTGCTCTTTGGTATCTGCCGTATGCACCATCGTCAGCACGGCAAACATCATTCTCTGGTCACGGGTCGTCAAATCGTCCAAAAATTCCTTGCTTTCCTTTCGCTGCTGTTCCAAATCATAGGGGATAACGGCAGAAAAATTGTTGTTCTGGTTCTGCTTCCTCTGCCAATTCGTGATATTGGTTTCCACACCAAGCAGACGGTTTTCCACCTCCCGCACGGCTTCATCTGTGGGAACGGGGATAATGTCAACGGACAGCATCATATTCCTGTTCAACTCACAAAGCTCCGCCACCATACTGTCCTTGATATATGCCGCATACTCTCTGAGAAAAATCACACGCCCATATCTGTCACCCATTCTGAAGCAGTCGCTCTCAAATTCAAAGGTATCGGGACAGATAAAATCCTTGAAATCGTGACCTTTCCGCATCGTCTGGGTAATATCGAAGTGGAACGCTGTTTCTTCTCCTGTACGGTAGAAGTCGTGGAAGATACGCAGCTTGTCGCCTGCGTCCAGTTCCACACACTTCGACCCCAGACGGTTAAAGTGGGCGATAAGGTCAGCACCCACACGGGCGAAGTAGTTTCGGGCTTCCTCGATATTCTTCTTGCAGACAGATACGGTTACATACTTATCCTGTACGATGGAATTAGCCCCTGTCGCCTTATCCAGAAGCATTTTGTTGTATTCCTTGCGGTACTTATCTAAACCATCATCAGCCATTGGGATTAAAATGGTCTGTTCAAAATCAGCTTTGTTCAAGCGACGGTTGTTGATAGTGATTTTCGTGGTCGCACCGCTGTCAAGGGAATTAAGAAGCTCCGAGTATTCAAGGAACATTGCTTCCTTATCCTCACGGCTTGCCACGGCATAGTTTATATCCTCAAATTTAAAGGTCTTTGCGTACTTGTTCCTGCCGACAAGGAATATGCCGTCCTCCCAGATTGTCTTAATCGGGATAACATTCTGTACCGACTTTGGCACAACAAACTTTTCCCTGTCCTGCTTGAACAGATTTTTAAGAGTTCTCAGCATTGTTTACCTCCTTGCTGCGTTTCGCATTTTTCTTTTTCGATTTCTTTTGTTTCGATGTCTTGCCTTTCTGCTTTTTCCGTACTGTCGCCAATCCTTTTTCATAGGCTTCAATAGTCGGCTTCATCGTTTCGTAATAGAGATTATCTGGCAGGAACATCAGCTTTTTCGGCATCAGAAATTCCGATTTAATCCACGCCCAGACAAACTGCTCTGCGGTCATACCGTTGTATTTGATAAAGCCCATAGCCGCAAAGGGGAATGCACCTAAGATACAAACCCAACTGAGCGTTTCCGTTCCAAACCGTGGACGGAGAAGAAAATACAAACCCACCGCCACGCCGCAGGCAAGGACAGAAAAAATGAACTGTCTGAGTGACAGTCCAAAAAACATACTCTCCGTATAATTAGGGTCCCCTCCGCAACCGCCCGCAAAAATCACGCCCCCACCAACCCCA
>JBJESD010000061.1:0-3081 GCA_051882595.1 Oscillospiraceae bacterium
CAGATGATATTGACTTGAAAACACAGCTTTCACAAATTGAGAATGTGATACGCACCTATGAGGAAATCGTGGAAGGCAACTACATAGATAATCTTATTAAAGCCGAACGTGAGCGCAGAGAAGCAGAGCAGAAAAAAGAAAACTCTTCCGAACAGCCTATGCAGACTGTTAATCGGAAGCAGCATAAAAGATAATCGGAAAGGAGGCGGAAATATGACGCAAGCCAAGAAGCAGGACATTCTCGCAAAGGTTACCTCGCTTTTGAGCAAGCTGCTTGATGAGGAAGAAATTCCTATCGCAAGCTCAACCGAGCAGCCTGTCGAAATGCTGACCATAAAGGAATGCACGCAGGAAATCCGTGGGCTGAACGAATTTACAATTCGTCAACTTATTGCAAAAAACGAAATCCCATTTGTCCGTGCAGGACAGGGTAAAAACGGGAAGATACTTATTCCCAAAGCCGCTTTGATTGCGTATCTCAACGGTATTGCATAACGGCTCTTAATGACGGTTAGAAGCGCCAATAGGCTCGTTTGTCTGGACAGCCTGTCACGCTTCTTCAGATTGAGAAATTTGTTTACAGACGAAAACCAAACACAAACCGAAGGCATATTTCTCAATGATATCGTCAAAAAGCACTTGACAAATCACACTTTAAAGTGGTAAAATAGAGTTGCAGAAATATGCCAATGGTTGACCGACAAGGAGGTAAACTAATGGCATCAATCGAAAAACGAGGCAACTCATACAGAATTAAGGTATCCTGCGGCTACAAGGCAGACGGAACACAGGTTTTTCAGCGTATGACCTGGACGCCCGACGAGAAAATGACCGCAAAACAAATCGAAAAGGAGGTACAGCGACAGGCAATTCTCTTTGAGGAGGAGTGCAAGCGTGGGCAAATCGTATCGGCAGTAAAGTTTGAAGCCTTCGCCGAGGAATGGTTTGAGGAATACGCCAAGCTCAACCTCAAAAGCACGACCTACACACGGCAAAGGCAACTAACCAAGCGGGTTTATGCGGCAATCGGGCACATTCGGCTTGACAAGATAACCACCCGACTAATTCAGAAATTCATCAATTCCCTTGCACAGGACGGCATAAACGAGATTACGAAAAAACCGCTTTCCCATAAGACAATGGTGCATTATCTTTCGTTCATCTCAACCGTGATTGACTACGCAATCAAGATGGATATGCTCACGGACAACCCCTGCCGCCGTGTAACAATCCCGAAAGGCAGTAAGAAAGAGCGCAAAATCCTCTCAATACAGGAAACGGAGGAATTTTTGAAACTGCTGGAAACAGCACCGCTGAAATGGCGTACTTTCTTCACGCTGGACATTTACAGCGGTATGCGCCGTGGTGAAATGCTTGGCTTGGAGTGGAAGGACATTGACTTTGAAACAGGAGTAGTCCACATTCAGAGAACGTCGAACTACACGAAGGCGAGGGGTATTTACACCGACACTACAAAAACCGAGAACTCGGTGCGCTTCATCAAGCTGCCGCCCGAAGTGCTTGAAATTCTTAAGCAATTCAGAGCAGAACAGGAAAGCGAGAAACAGCGGCTCGGTAATAAGTGGGTTGAGAATGACCGATTGTTCACGAAATGGAACGGTATGCCGATGAATCCGCAGACGCCTTATGGTTGGCTGAAAGAGTTTTGCGAAGAACGCGATTTCCCATTTTATGGAATACACCAATTTCGACATCTTCACGCGAGCTTGCTGATTGGCGCAGGCATTGACCCGACAACCGTTTCGGGAATACTCGGACACTCGCAGGTGAGCACGAGCCTGAACATCTACGGGCATATGTTCCGAGAAAACCAAGTCAAGGCTTGCAACGCCGTTGCGGAGGCGCTCAACTTTACCAAAAGAGGGGCTTGAGCAAAATAAGACCCAAATAAGACCCATCAGCGGTTTCCGGGCAAAAAGAAAAGCCCACAAAAGGCTCTGTTAAGCCAAATGTGAGCTGTGCTTATGGTGACCCGTACGGGAATCGAAACCACAATCTTCAGCTTATGAAACTAATGAGATAACCTTTTCTCTACTCGGCGATATTCGCGCGGTGGAATAGCACCGCGCGAAAAAGTGTTGATAAAAATCAAAAAAGTGATATAATAATTATAGAAGGTATTCCTTCGCTATTATGGTGGGGGCGTGTCCTCTGTTTTTTGTATCTTAATTCTTTAGTAACTTCGCCATTTGAATTATCATTATGTCAACGCCAAATCCTTTATGCCACTGCATTCTCTTATTTATGCATTCTTCCGGTGCATCAAGAGAAATGTTTTTGCTGCCATAATCAAGGAATATCCTCCCGGATTTTGAGCGATTTGCTGTAAGCCTTTCCTAATTAATCCGTTTGCAGATTTCTCTGTTGTTGCTGTTTTCAAGTCCCATAGTTCTCCGTTCCATATGTAATCAGCCATTTTGGAAGTCTTTGTTTCGGCAAGTATCTTTATATTTCCGCCAAGCGTTCTGTGAACCCAATTTGCAAATCCGCAAGCTTGAACCGCAGTATTACATTCAAATAAACATATAGTCAAAGCAGCACCAAATGCGCCGAACAAATGCGGATATCTTGTTTTTTCATGAGAAATTTGATATAATTATTTCATTAGTTAGGCAGGATATATCTATGATGATTGATACCCGGGATTTATGGATGAACGAACCTCAAAGCTTCAATACAAAGGTCAGCGGCAAGGATTTATCCGATACTTTTTTATGCCTATCCCCCGTTATGTGCGCTGCCGAAGCAAAGAGGACAACAAAAAGCAGGATGTATCAGAGAATAATGCTGCTTATTACAGGAGGGTTATTTATGTTCGGATTATTTGGACGCGGCAAAGCCCCTGACGTGAAGAACAAGTCGCTGATATCATTCAGATATTCATGTGCAGGAGGTATGACCGGCGGCCACAGTACCACTGAGATAAGCGTCATCGACGGCGAGGTTATCCTGACATACTCGAATACCGAATGGTGGCATGAGGACGATAGCGTCACCAAGTACAGGCTGGATAAGGCTGTACTTACCGAGATAGAGAGTGTGTTCAGAAAATATAAGATG
>JBJESD010000062.1:0-24943 GCA_051882595.1 Oscillospiraceae bacterium
GACGACTCGGGATGGCGTTAGCCATTCCGACCTCCGCTTTTGCGGAGAACCTGTCAGAAAAGTCCCGTTGGGACTTTTCTGACAGACTGAAACCTTCGGAGGGCTTACTCCGAAGGTTTTGCGCTTGTTTAAAAATACTTATCAGAATATTGCAATTACAGCGCCGCTATAAGTATCGGCGATATACTGCTTAACCTTATCGGTTTTAAGGGCATTGACAAGGGCGGTTATCTTAGCTGAATTTTCATCGCCCTTTCTTACTGCAATAATATTTGCGTAGGTCTGAGCCGCAGAGCCGGAAGCGTCCTCAACTGCAAGAGCGTCGTTTATGTTAAGCCCTGCTGCAAGAGCATAGTTACCGTTGATTACGGCGAGAGAGCCCTTGTCGCTGTTGTTGAACTGGGCTGCTACCGTGTCCGCCTGAACGGTTGTAATCTTGTAGCCGTGATTATCTACAATGTCAAGGGTTGTAACGCCGTCAACAGCGTTTGCGCCCTCGGGAAGTGTAATCAGTCCCTCCTGTGCAAGAAGCAGCAGGGCTCTTGTTTCATTGCTGTCGTCGGCAGGGATAATTATGCTTGCGCCCTCTTCCACATTGGCGACGCTTGCCACGTCGTTTCCATAAAGTCCGAATGGCTCGTAGTGAATAAGCGCAGCGGAAACAAGGTCGGTTTCGTTTGCCTTGTTATAGCTGTTGAGGTAGGGCGTGTGCTGGAAGTAGTTAGCGTCAAGCTCACCGTCGGAAAGCGCCTTATTGGGCAGTACATAGTCGTCGTAAATTGTAATTTTAAGCTCGTATCCCTGTTCCGCAAGAGTGCTCTTTACATATTCAAGGATTTCGCCGTGAGGGGTTGAGGTTGCGCCGACTTTTATAACCTTGTCCTCGGCAGAAGCGTTGTTTCCTGCGGAGGCGGTGTTATCCGTATTTGATGCGCTGTTGCCGTTTGAGGAGCAGCCTGTTAAAGCCAGTGCGGAAAGTGCTAATGCAAGAATGGTAGATGTTAATTTATTGAGTTTCATAATAAAAATTCTCCTTTTATATCTTTTGGTTTAGTTTTTGATTATTTGTTGGCAGTCTGCCTGTCATAACGTGAAACAAAGCTTACACATTCGCCCGAACCTGAAATTCTGCCTTAAAAGTCGTTCAAGAAGATACCACACAGTATCAGCCTCCTTGTCCTATTTGTTCTATTTTGAAATGCGCTTGTCAGTTTTTCTTGCGATATAAGTGCCTATTTCCTGAATAAGCTGAACTATAATCACAGTGAGCAATACGCATATCCACACAATATTGTTGTTAAAACGCTGGTAGCCGTAGGTTATAGCAATCATTCCAAGACCGCCTCCGCCGATTGTTCCCGCCATAGCCGAGTAGCCGAGAATTGTTACAAGAGAGATTACCGAACCCACAAGAAGCGAGGGTTTCGCTTCGGGGATAAGCACCTTGAATACTATTTTAAGCGAGGAGGTTCCCATAGCCTGCGCCGCTTCGATTACGCCGCTGTCAACCTCTTTTATTGAGGATTCGACCATTCTTGCGACATATGGAATTGCAGCGATTATAAGGGTTACTATCATAGCCTTGTTGCCTAGGCTTGTTCCTACGATAAGCTTTGCGGCAGGAAGCACTGCAATCATAAGTATTACAAATGGTATGCTTCGGAAGATGTTGACAACAAATCCAAGCAGCTTATTCAGCCAGGGCATAGCGCATATTCCGCCCTTTTCGGTAATACTCAGAATAACACCGAGAGGAAGACCGATAAGGTAAGAGAAAAACGTTGAAATAAAGGTCATGTATATGGTTTCAAACACGCCGAGCTGTAAAACTCCGTTGTCGATCAGCTGGGTAAGCAGGTTGTTCATTTTGCCGTTCTCCTTTCCTTAAAGCTTTGAAAAACTAATGTTGTTTGCATTAAGATAAGCGCTGATTTTTTCTGCCGCTTTATCGCTTTCGGGCAGTCCCAGTATAATCTGACCGTAGGCTTTTCCGTCGATGTCCTTAGTGTCTGCGTGAAGGATATTTACGGGCACGCCACATTCAAGAATAAGATTTGCGATAACAGGCTTAAAGGAATTTTCGCCGTTAAACACGATCCGCAGCCTGCTTGCGCCCGATATTTCCTCTACTGCCTTTGCCTCGGGAAGAACCAGTTTCCTTGCGATTTCCGACTTTGGCGCCGCAAAAACGTCGCTTACCTTTCCTACCTCTGCAACCGTGCTTTGGTCGAGAACGGCTACGCTGTCGCAAATCTTGTCTATGACCTTCATCTCGTGGGTTATAACAATAACCGTAACGCCGAGGGTTTTATTGATCTTCTTTATAAGCTCAAGGATAGAGTTTGTTGTGTCCGGGTCGAGGGCGCTGGTTGCTTCGTCGCACAGCAGGTAGCTTGTCTTAGCGGCAAGAGCTCTTGCGATAGCGACTCTCTGCTTCTTACCTCCAGAAAGCTGCGAGGGGTAGGACTTTGCCTTATCGGAAAGCCCCACTAGCTCCAGCAGCTCATAGGCTCGCTTTACCGCCTCGGATTTCTTCACTCCCACAATTTCAAGTGGATAACAGATATTTTTTATTACATTCCGCTGGTTCAGAAGATTGAAGCTCTGAAAAATCATTCCGATATTCTGTCTTGTTTTCAAAAGCTCCTTTTTTGAAAGCTCTCCCAAATCCTGTCCGTCTATAATAACCTGCCCCGAGGTAGGTCTTTCAAGGAAATTTATGCATCGGATAAGGGTGCTTTTTCCCGCCCCCGAAAGACCGATTATCCCGAAGATTTCTCCATCATTTATGGTTAAGTTTATATCTTTAAGAGCGGTTACTCCGTTGGGGTATGTCTTGCTGAGTCCTTTTATTTCAATCACTTGATTTCCTCCTGCAATAAAAAATGGCAAGCACTACTGCGCCTGCCGCTATTATTCGTTAAGGAATAATCGGGAATGTTATTGCACAGTACGGCTACATAATACAAATTGGCACATCATACACATCATCATAGTCATACCGAGCACTTCCTTTCATTTGGTATGAGCTTATTATAACACAACCTGCCTACCGTGTCAATAGGTTAATCGGGAAATTTATGCATAATTAATTTTCAACAATTATGTTGTTGTTTGTGAAATTTGTATGTATGCCTTGCTGCAAGCGGTTTTATAAAAACTGTATAGACAATGGAACGTTTTTTGCTGCTTGCTGCTCGACATCGGTTTGTTGCTTAATTCATGCCATAGGGAAATTTTTGTACTGTCGTATAAAGGGGGCAGTCCGAGCCGGTGATTGGGGTCGTACATACGGGAAAATCCGCAGGCGCTTGTGTTCCTAAGCTTCTGCGGATTATTGCTTTATTCTGTTTTCGGGAAAATAACCGTAATCTCGGTACCTTTATTCTCCTCGCTTTTAAGCGTGATTTTTCCGTTATGCAGCATGATCCCGTGCTTCACTATTGAAAGACCCAGACCTGTTCCTCCGGATTTTCTGGAGTGGCTTTTGTCCACTCGGTAGAAGCGCTCGAATACTCTTTGCTGATGCTCGGCAGGAATACCTATTCCCGTATCGGAAACCACAAGTGTGGTTTCGTCCTTGGTTTCGGCGATTTTCACAAACACATTGCCGCCGTCCCGATTATACTTTACGGCATTATCGCAAAGGTTATAGATAATCTCGAAAATAAGTTGCTTTACGCCGAGGATATAGCCCTCGTCCCCCGAAACGCTGAGAGTGATATCTCTTTGCTTGGCACTGTCGCCGATTATGCCGCAGACCTCCCCGGACAGAGCAAGAAGCGAAATCTTTTCCGTTGGCATTTCGTTACCCTCGTCAAGCTGTGAGAGCTTTATTATATCCTCCACAAGCCGTATAAGCCGCGAGGCTTCATCTCTGATATGCCCCACAAACCGGGGCAGATCCTCCTGCTTTACAAGGCCGTTTTCGATAAGCTCTGCGCTTCCCGATATAGACTGGAGAGGCGTCTTAAGCTCGTGGGAAACGTTGGCGGAAAACTCGCGTCTTAGCCTTTCGGCGCCTGCCTGTTCGGTTATATCAAAGCAGAGGATCACCACGCCTGCGATTTCGCCCTCGGATTCGATCCTGCTTATGTCAAGCTGATATTCCCTATCCCTTCGGGTTATCCTTATTTCGCTGTGACCTTTGGCTGCGGCATTTTCTATCGCACCTCTCACATCTGTACGGCGCTCTATTGTAAGAAAATCCTTGCCCGTGCAGTTTTCTCCTGCTCCGAAAAGCCTCATTGCGGCAGGATTTATTGTGAGTATACACCTGCTTTTATCCAGAAGAATAAGCCCCTCGTGCATATTATCCGTAATAAGTCCGAATTCTTCCTTTTTCCGATTAAGCTCAGCTGCCTTTTCCTCGATTTTCATATTCTGCTTATGAATACGAATGAGCAGAGGCGAAATTTCCTCATAAGCATTGTTTTCCGTAGGATTATCAAGATCCAGCTTATTAAGGGGTTCAATGATCCTTTTAGCCATTTTATCAGCAAGTATGGCGGAAATAACCACTGCGATTACAATAACGACAACTATCGGATGAAGCATACCCAGCAGCAGCGTGAGCACGCTTGCCCTGTCCGTTGAAATCCTCAGCACCGTTCCGTCAGAAAGGAGCTTTGCCTCGTATAGGGTTTCTTCGGTAAGCGTCGCGGAGTGACGGGTGCTGCTGCCCCAGCCTGACATAAATGCCTCGGAGATTTCCTCGCGGTCAAGGTGATTATCCATCTGTGCTTTTTCCGCCATCGAGTCGAAAAGAACTTCTCCATCGGCGGCTATCCAAGTGAAGCGGTAGCTATGGTCGCTTAAGCCTACGAGATAGTCCGCCCCCATCTGTTCTGTTCCTGCCGAAGCTACGGAGAGAGCGTCCTTAAGCCCCTTTACCTGAATTGAGTTGAAATAGCTGTACAAAAAGCCGGTTATTATTATAATGGCTGCCGCTAAAACAATAACGGAGGTAGAAAAGATGGAGCGAAAAATCCTACTTGTCATAGCCTGCCTCCATACGATATCCCACATTTCTGACCGTTTCTATCATTTCGGAGCGGTCGCCGAGCTTCTGCCGCAGGGTCCTTATATGCATATCTACCGTCCTTGTTTCGCCGATAAACTCCGAGCCCCATATTTCGTTAAAAAGAACGTCCCTTGTGAATACCTTTCCCTGATTTTTCATAAATAGGGCAAGAAGCTCAAACTCCTTATATGTAAGAGAAATTCTCGTTCCCCCGACCGTTACCGTTCTTTCCTCGGAATTAAGCCGGATATCTCCCGCCGACAGGATATTGCTTTCCTTTTTCGGGGCACAGCGGCGAAGCACCGCCTTTACCCTAGAGATCATCTCCATCATACCGAAGGGCTTAACAAGATAATCGTCTGCGCCAAGGTCAAGCCCCTGTACCTTATCAAATTCCGCGCCCTTAGCTGTTGCCATTATTACGGGAATATGGGCGTATTTCTTTGTGGCTCTGAGGCTTTTGAGAAGCTCAATGCCATCCTTTCCGGGCAGCATTACATCAAGAATTATAAGGTCGGGGATCTCCGAATCAAGGGCTTTAAGAAAGCTTTCGCCCTCCTCAAAGCCTCTTGCCTCAAAGTCCATGGATTGCAGGGCGTAGACCTCTATATCCCGTATGCTTGCGTCGTCCTCAACGCACCATATCATAAAATCAACTCCTTTATGATAGCTTATGCTCCCCTGTCACCGAGAAGATTACCCATTCGGCAATATTTACGGCATGGTCGCCGATACGCTCGAAATACTTTGTAATCATAAGCAGGTCAAGGGCATATTCGCCTTTTTCGGGATTATCGGCTATCATTTTTATAAGGTTTTTCTTTATCCTGCCGAAATAATCGTCAACTCTGTCGTCGTGGGCGACAACGGATTTTGCCAGTTCAATATCCCGGTTTACATAGGCGTCAACGCTGTCCGTTACCATTGTTATGGTTTCAGCCGCCATATCCCGTATATGAACCGTCTCCTCGGCAGTTCTGCCCTCAAGATAGGTGATGATCTCCGCTATATCCTCTGCTTGGTCGCCGATACGCTCCATATCGGTGATCATTTTAAGGGCGGCGGAAATCTGCCGTAAATCTCTTGCTACGGGCTGCTGCTGCAATAAAAGCTTAAGGCAGCAGGACTCGATTTCGCGTTCCTTTCGGTCGATGTCCGAGGATATGGGCGCTACCCTTTCCGAAAGGGAGATATCTCCCGTAGAAAGCGCCTTTGAGGCAAGAGCGATAGCCTCCTCGCAAAGCGCGCCCATACCGATAAGCTCCGTATTAAGGGCGGCAAGCTGTTCATCAAATCTACTTCTCATTATCCAAACCTTCCTGTAATATAGTCTTCGGTACTCTTCTTCTCGGGCTGTGAAAACAGCTTTTCTGTGTTGCCGTATTCGATAAGCTCTCCAAGTAAGAAGAACGCCGTATTGTCGGAAATCCGGACTGCCTGCTGCATATTATGAGTTACTATAACGATAGTATAACTCTTTTTTAGCTGAATTGCAAGTTCTTCTATCCTTGAGGTCGAAATCGGGTCGAGTGCAGAGGTCGGCTCGTCCATAAGCAGTATTTTCGGTTTTACCGCAAGAGCTCTTGCTATACAGAGCCTTTGCTGCTGTCCGCCCGACATTCCGAGGGCGTTCTTTTTAAGCCTGTCCTTTACCTCGTCCCAGATGGCTGCGTCCCGTAAGGACTGCTCCACTATTTCGTCCAGCTTAACCTTGCTTTTTATTCCATGGATCCGCGGTCCGTAGGCGATATTATCGTATATGCTCATAGGGAAAGGGTTAGGCTTCTGAAAAACCATTCCTATCTCCCGACGAAGCTCATTGACATCAACAGAGCTGTCGTAGATATTCTTTCCTTTATAGCGCACCTCGCCCGTAATTCTCACCGTAGGGATAAGGTCGTTCATGCGATTGAGGGTTTTCAGAAAGGTGGATTTTCCGCAGCCCGAGGGTCCGATAAAGGCAGTAATACTCTTTTTTGGAATAGCAATGCTTACATCCTTAAGAGCATGAGTTTTGTCATACCATAAGTTCAGATCGGTTGCTGTTAATATATTGCTCATTTTGTATTTCCTTTCGGGTCAAAGACTGCGCTTTTTGCTGAAATAGCGGCTTACAAGTGCTGCTGAAAGATTTATCAGCATTGTAAGCACCATAAGTATCGCCGCAATAGCAAAGGCTACGCCGAATTCCCCATGTTCCTTTGCATAGACATAAAGGGCTACCGTAAGAGTTGCGCCGGGGGCGGAGAGCCCCTCGATAATTCCGTTGAGAGCATGGGCAAAGCCTGCGGTGAACAAAAGCGCCGCCGATTCGCCAAGTATTCGTCCCACGGAAAGAATACTGCCCGTGATAACTCCGTCAACACAGCCGGGAAGCACAACGGTTCTGATAACGCGCCATTTTCCTGCTCCTAAGCCGAATGCTCCGTCCCGATAGCTTTGCGGTACGGTTTTAAGGCTTTCCTGAGTTGTTCTCATAATTGTAGGCAGATTCATAATCGCCAGAGTAAATGCTCCTGCAAGAATTGAGGTTTTAAACCCCAGAAACTGACAGAAAAACAGCATACCCACCAGACCGTATATAATCGAGGGAATACCCGAAAGGGTCTCTGCCGCATATTCTATAACCGCAACAAGCCGCTTGTTTTTGGCGTACTCGGTAAGATAAATCGCCGCCCCGACCCCGAGAGGAAGAACAATTATCAGGGTCATAAGCACGATATACAGGGTATTGAGAATATCCGGCAGTATGCCGATATTTCCGCTTATGTAGCTGGGTTTTGTGGAGAGCAGCTCCCAAGAAATATTGGGAATACCCTTAACGAAAACATAAGCCGCAATAAAAACTACAAGGGCTGCGGTAAGCCCCGTAGAAATATACATACCCGCTTTTAATGCGCAGATATACAGTTTTCTTTTTTTGCTAAGCATCAGTTTTTCTCCTTTTTAAGAAAAAAGTTAAGGGTAGCGTTAATAAGCATTATAAACAGGAACAGCACAAGGGCTATTGAGAAAAGCGCCTGCTGCTGTAAGCCGCTTGAATAGGACATCTCGCTTGCTACCGCTGTTGTGAGAAAACGAACGCTCTCAAAAAGGGAGGGCATATTCGCCGCATTTCCCGATACCATCATAACCGCCATAGCTTCGCCGATAGCCCTGCCTACGCCCAGAACTACCGCCGCCGCAATACCGCTTTTCGCCGCAGGAACAGACACCCTGAAATAGGTCTCGATTGGCGTAGCGCCCAGGGCAAGAGAGGCGTCCTCGTATTCCTTTGGTACTGCCTCGAGAGCGGTCATGGAAACCTTGATAATGGATGGCAAAATCATAATCGCAAGAACGATTATCGCTGCAAAAAGGCTTGCTCCGTCGGGTACATCAAACAGCGTTCTTATACCGGGCACAAGCACCAGCATACCCACTAAGCCATATACAACCGACGGGATTCCTGCAAGCAGACTTACCGCACTCTCCATAAAGGCTTTTGTCCTTTTTCCGGCGATTTTGGAGAGATAAACCGCCGTCAGGAAGCCAACAGGGACGCCCACGACAATTGCTCCTGCCGTGCCGTAAACGCTGGTAAGTATAAAGGGGAGTATTCCGTATTTCGGGGTCCGGGCGGTGGAAGCCCATTCTTTTCCAAGCAGGAAGTCAAACAGCCCGATTTCCTTTATGGCAGGGATACCCGAAATTATAAGATAAACCGTTATCAGAAGTACGCTTCCCACCGTAAGCAGTCCCAGTATCAGAAACACGCCGTGTATGGCTTTTTCAAGAGTTTGGTTCTTTTTCATAGATAAGCCTTAGTTTGCCGCTACAACCCCTGCGGAGGAGATTGCTGCTCTTGCTTTTTCCGAGGTTACATAATCATAGAATTTCTGTGCCGCAGAGGAGAGCTTTTTATCCGATTTTGTAACAAGCACAAAGGGTCTCTGAACGACATAGCTGCCGTCCTTTATCGTAGCCTCGTTGGCTTCAACACCGCCGACCTTAAGCGCCTTTACGCTGTCCTTTACGGAAGCTACGGAGGCATAACCTATTGCGTCGGGGTTTTGTGAAACCGTTGTAATTACGTCGCCCGTTGAGGTAAGCTCCTGACGGTACTTGCACTTGTCGCTTGTTCCTGTAATGGACTCGAAGCCGTCTCTTGTACCGCTTCCTGCTTCTCTGCCGATAAGAACGATTTCTGCGTCCTTTCCGCCGATTTCGCTCCAGTTTCCGATTTCTCCCGTATAGATTTTCGCGATGGTCTCAATGTCGAGGTCATCTACGGGGTTTTCGGGGTTTACGATAATAGCGATACCATCGTAGGCAAGAATTGTTTCGGAAAGACCCTGGGACTTTTCCTCATCCTTAAGCTTACGGCTTGAAAGCCCGATGTCACAGCTGCCTGCCGCAACTGCCTTAATGCCCGAGCCCGAGCCTGTCGGGTTATAGGTTACGGTAATTCCCGTTTGGGTTTCAAAGGCTTCGCCGAGAACGCCGATAACCTCCTCCATTGAGGTCGAGCCGTCGGTGGCTACCGATTCCTTCTGTGAGGAACAGCCGGTGAGGGCTGCGCAGAAAATAAGTGCTGCCGCTATAATGCTGATTGTTTTTTTCATAATACACATATCCTTTCTTTGCTTTTGCTTGCAGATAGAATTATATCGCCGCAGAGTAAAGTCTGAAAGTCCTAAAATGTAAAATCTGTGTAAAGTAAGAAAATCCCGTATCCGACGGCTTGATGGATACGGGATTTTGTATGCAGCTCTATCTTCTTCAGCTTGTTTTTTGTGGGAAAGCCCTCAAAATCTCTTGCAAAATTAAGTGTAGTATGGTATAATTAATCAGAACAATATTTCTGAGATTATAAATCCTCGCACATCCGCAAATTATAGGTTTGCTCTGTGCGTACAAATTACAAATATTTATCTGCGCTGTCAGTGCGGCGCAGGAAGGAGTAATAATGACATACAAAGAAAGCTTTATCAAATTCATGGTTGACAGCGGCGTGCTGAAGTTCGGCGAGTTTACCCTCAAAAGCGGAAGGCTTGCCCCCTACTTCATCAACTGCGGAAACTACAAGACCGGCGCACAGCTTGCTAAGCTCGGCGAATTCTATGCTGAGTGCATAAAGGAAAACGGACTTACTCCGCAGACGCTTTTTGGCCCGGCATACAAGGGAATTCCGCTTTCCGTTGCTGCTTGTACAGCGCTGTACAACAAGTTCGGCATGGATGTAAACTACTGCTTCGACCGCAAGGAGGTCAAGGACCATGGCGAGGGCGGAATGTTTGTCGGCAAGAGCCTTGAGGACGGCGAAAAGGTAGTCATCATCGAGGACGTTATGACTAGCGGCAAGGCTCTCAGAGAGGTTCTTCCCAAGCTTACCGGCGCGGCAGACATTGACCTGCAGGGCATGGTCATCACTGTTGACCGAATGGAGAAGGGTCTGACCTCCGACAAATCTGCTGTTCAGGAGGTTTATGAGGAGTTCGGCGTTAAGGTGTTCTCCATTGTTACTATCAACGATATCATCGACGCACTTGAGAAAGGGGTTATTCCAGGCGCTGAGTACGTTGACAAGATGAAGGAGTATAGACGCACCTACGGAGTCGGCTAATAAAAGCCTTCGATAAATGCCCGCATACTTCGTCAGCTTCGGCTTGACGTGCACAAAGCACGCCGGCGCCTTGCTTCCTCGTCTGCGGACATTTCTCTTCGGCTTTGGCGGTGCCGCATACTTCGTCAGCTTCGGCTTGACGTGCACAAAGCACGCCTGTGCCTTGCTTACTCGTCTGCGGACATTTCTCTTCGGCTTTGGCAGAGCCGCATACTTCGTCAGCTTCGGCTTTCTTTGTCTGCTTCGGCGTCAGGTATGCAGAACTATCGTACATGGCAATCGGCTATCACATAATTCCAACTATGAACAGGAGGTGGCAATATGGCAACAATAGGCTCGATGGCATCGCTGCAGTATAAAATGGCAGTCATAAACACAAGGCAGCAGATGTATAATTCTATGGTTTCTCCCTCCAAAAACAAGGTGAATGTCTTTGACAGCACTTCGGCGGACAATACACTGGATAATCTTGTAAAGCATGGCGATAAGTATATTCAGCAGGAATACGAAAAGCTGTATAATTCCATTTTTGGCAAAAAAGAGGAAGAAAAGGCTGACGCGGAGGTATCGCTTAAGGGCTCGTGCAGCAATGTGATGAGTTCGGCGGAGGCTATCGACCGCTTTGCGGAGGGTCTTTCCTACGGCAAGGACTACGACAAGGCAGAGGCGCAGAAGCTTATCGAGGGCTTTGTCAAGGACTACAACTCGTTCGTGGATAATCTTGGCAATGCGCAGAGCGACGCTGTTCTGCAAAAGGGCGTTGTAATGGTCAACACCGCGAAGGTGTATTCAAGCTCGCTTCGCCGTGCCGGTATAACTGTCGGCAGCGACAACAAGCTGACCTTTGCCGCAGAGAAAATGGACAGGGTGTCCGCTACCGATCTTAAAACGACCTTCGGCGACTACGGCTTTGCCGAAAAGGCATATCAGAAGGCAGAGCAAGTGCGCCGTCTTTCGGGAAGCTCGGGTCTGTTCGGATACACCTCTGCAAGCACGCAGAATTATGCTTATTCAACAGGCGCATTGTTCAGCACATACGCATAATATCCGGCGACTGCTGTATATCCGTCCTGCATGGAGGATGAAAAACCGACAAATGTTCGGCAATAAGTAAACTAAAGAACCTGAGAAACGCTGCGGTTTCTCAGGTTCTTGTTATATATTGCGCTACTTTTCGTTTATCTTGCTTCCGCTTTTGAAGCACAGACCTGCCAGCAAGCCGAAAAATACTGCGGCGGTTATTCCGGCGGCGGCTGAGGTAAGTCCTCCGGTAAACGCGCCGATAAGTCCGTCCTTATCCACCGCCTCTTTCACGCCCTTTGCAAGCAGGCTGCCGAAGCCGGTAAGCGGCACGGTCGCACCGCCGCCTGCGAAGTCGATGATCGGCTGGTATATGCCCACTGCGCCGAGGAATACTCCTGCCACGACATATGAAACGAGTATTCTTGCCGGAGTAAGCTTTGTAAAATCTATCAGCAGCTGTCCGACAACGCAGAAAAGACCGCCGACCACAAATGCTTTCACATATTCCAAAAACATATCCATTTTATCGCTCCTTTAATATGAGGTCAGTTCGACTGCGTGTGCAATTCCGGGAATGCTTCCGCCCTGCTGTATCGTCGTAGTTGACATCAGCGCGCCGGTGGCGCAGAATAGCACGCGCCGCAGTTCTTTGGACTCTATACGCTTTAAAAAGTGACCGCACATCATCGAGGCGCTGCAGCCGCAGCCCGAGCCGCCTGCGTGAACATCCTGTGTGCTGCGGTCGAACAGCATAAGTCCGCAGTCCTTGTGCAGCTTGCTGATATCCTCGCCGTCGCGCTTGAACAGGTCTATCAGCAGCTCGCTGCCGACAAGACCGAGGTCGCCGGTGATGATAAGGTCATAGTCATGCGGCTTGCTGCACATATGCGTGAAGTGCCGCGACAGCGTATCGTACGCAGCGCCTGCCATGGCGGCACCCATATTGTTGATATCGGTTATTCCCATATCCTCGATTTTTCCTGCCGTTGCGGCGCGGATAAACGGCGGCTTATCCGTTTTTGCGACCAGCACGGCGCCCGAAGCCGTAGCGGTCCACTGCGCTGTCGGCGGACGGACTCCGCCGTAATTAAGCGGAAAACGGAACTGCCGTTCTGCCGAGCTGAAATGTGAGGATGTCACAGCGATGGCTCTTTCGGCATAACCGGCGTTGACCATTGCTCCCGAGAGAAGCAGACCCTCTGCAAAGGTGGAGCAGGCTCCGTAAATTCCTAGAAACGGAATGTAGTACTCCTTAAGTCCGTAGGACGAGCTTACGCACTGGTTAAGCAGGTCGCCGGCGAAAATAAGGTCGATATCCTCGGGCTCTGTTCCGGATTTACGCAGTACATGAGCTACCGCCTTTCGCTGGAACATTGCTTCTGCCTGTTCCCATGTTTCGCAGCCGCCCTTGTTGTCCTGTATGACCTCGTCAAATTCGCCGCCGTATGGTCCGTTGTCCTCTGCCTTGCCTACCACAGCGGCATAGCACTGTATGGAGCAGTTGTTATATCGAAATGTTTTTCCCGTGCAGTATTTCATTGCTACCTCCTATTTCATAAACAGACCCACGACATAGTATATCACGCCATAGATAACCGAAGCCGACAGACCGTATACTATAACGGGACCGGCGATAATGAACATCTTGGCGCCCAGTCCCAGCACATAGCCCTCGGTTTTGAAATCTATTGCCGGCGATACTATCGAGTTGGCAAATCCGGTTATCGGAACAAGCGTACCTGCGCCTGCGTGCTGTGCAATACGGTCGTACAGCTCAAATCCCGTCAGCAGCATACTGATGAATATCAGCGTCATAGAGGTAAGTGCCGCTGCATTATCCTCGCTTGCGCCGAGGAAGGAATACAGGTTGATAAGACCCTCTCCGAGGGTGCAGATGGCGCCGCCTATCAGAAACGCCTCCGGCAGGGTCTTGTAGATTTTGGAGTTTGGCGAGCGCTTTTTGGTCAGCTTGCCGTATTCGCTGTTTGATATATTCATATTGATCTCTCCCATATATATTTGCCGAAGCTTCAATTGTTATTTTGCCGAAAAACCGCCGAAATACACATAAAATGATAAAATTATCTTATCCGCTGTCCGAAAAGTGAAAAAGGAGAACGCGAAGTCCGACATCGGCAATATGCGCTTTGATAAGAAATCGGAAAGTGTCCCGACTTGTTTATTGACAATACAGCAGTACTATGCTATAATTTGCCATAAAGGAGGGGGTATTATATATGAATAAGTATAATGGTTTTTTAGGTTTGGCGGTAGGCGGAGGATTTGGCGTTGTATTGATGCTGTTTATACTTTTCGCTGTCAGTTATCCGATATATCCCTCTTCGCACAGCGGTCTGTCAACAGGTGAAATGGCTGCATTGTGGGTGATATTCGCTGTTTTGGCATTGATGCTTGCAGTGGGGGCAACGGGCTGTATTCTGTTCAGGAAAGACAAGCCGATAAAGCCTATTGCGCAAGTGGATGGAACGCATATCGGAGGGCTGCCGGATGCGTGCCGTTCGGTGGTTACCTTGAAGCTGTATAAAGAGAAGATTACTTTTGAAGTTGACCTGAACTTGCTTGGAACAAAGCGGCAGGAGTACAACTTAAGCCTTGAAAAAATAGTGAGCGTAAAGAAGATAGGCAGCAGAAATGCCATTCAGGTCATTACGCAATGCGGCAGTATCACACAGATAAACGACAATATAGATCCTGACGGGCGCGTGCAGGACTGTTTGCTTATCGAGTATATGGATAAGGGAAGAAAGAGTCATATAGTTGTTTCTCTTCCGTACTTTTCCAGCGCGGCGCGGTTTATAAAGGAAGTGCATAGGTTAGTGCCGATGTCACGGCAGGAGAACCTACCGATTGAATTGTAGTGCGCTTTCCGTTTCTCAGAAAGTGTATTCGCTGCTTTTTGTTAATTATGCACAGAAACCGCATTAAAACCCTAACACGCTGAAGTATTGACAAAATCGGGAAATTGGTATAAAATAATATCATAACTAACAAACAGGAGGATCGCCATGTCAATTATTAACGTTATGGAGGCTTTTGTAAGCGAAAGGCTTGACGAAATGCTCAAAAGCGAAAGCTGCTGCAAATGCGAAAGATGTCTGGATGATATGAGGGCAATTGCACTTAACAAGCTGCCTGCAAAGTATGTAAGCTCACACAACGGAGAGCTGTTTTCAAAGCTGGACAGTCTGATAAGACAGAACTCGGTTGATATCAACATTGCGATTGCTGCTGCTGTTGACGCTGTTTCGAAAAGACCGTCGCACTGATAACGATACGGATTACAAATGCTGTACATTCCGCAGAAAATAAGGCACTGCAACAAAGCAGACAGTTTCCGTCGTGGATACCGCTCTGCCTTGCTTCAGTGCCTTTTGTATTTATCATTGACTATTTACTGTGATTGTGCTATAATTAATGCAAAAAAATCCGCAGTCGTACCGCGCCGCAGGAGTATCGCTTACTTTCACGGCGGTGTGGTTTGCCTTTAATTGTGAGATAACCGACGCAGATTCTATCAGCAATATCAAAACCTGTAATTATGAGGTGTAATATATGAATCGTTCAGCCGGGAGCTGTTTATTTTGCAGAAAACAGCTTTTGATAATTGTATTCCTGCTTATTGCAGCTTTTGTGCTGCGATTAACCGCAGGTATTGCCAATGCCGATGACAGCAGCAAAATCGTCAGGGTTGGCTATGTCACTATGGAAAATTATCAGGAGGGAAAAGAGGGCGAGCGCAAAAAGGGCTACGGATATGAGTATCTTCAGAAGATCGCCCAGAATACGGGCTGGAAATACGAGTATGTTTACGGTTCCTTCAGCGAGGTGTTCTCCAAGCTGAAAAACGGGGAGATCGACCTTATGGGAAATATCTCCTATCAGGAGGAGCGCGAGGAATATATATACTATTCCGACCTGCCGCAGGGAAAAGAAAGCTATTTTATTTATACCAACAGTGACAATGAAAAAATAGATTTTTCAGATCTGTCATCATTGAAGAACTGCAGTATCGGCGTAACCGAAAACAGCTATCAGGAGGACCTTTTTTACGATTGGCTGAAGAAGAACGGGCATACCTGTGATGTTGTTCTTTATCCCGGCTCTAATCAAGTAACCGCTGCTTTGCAGGCGCACGAAATCGATGGAATGGTGCTTACGGATATGGCGGCGATTTCCGGCTTTGTGCCGGTTACAAGCATCGGCTTTGGCGACTTCTATTTTGGCGTTGCGAAATCACGCCCCGATCTGCTGGATGAGCTTAATAGGGCTATGTATGATATCCAAAGCAGAAATCTGCATTACAATGAGCTTCTTTATGCAAAATATTACGACTCTTCAATATCAAACACCACACTCAGCAGCGAAGAAAAGGAGTGGCTCAGCGCTCATAACAACACTATTCGCATAGGATATCTCAACGGAAACTCTCCGTACTCGGATACGAACGAATCGGGCGAATTGACCGGAATTCTAACCGTACTCGTAGATACATTCAGCAGGGATTATGGAATAAACGTTGTTGTAAAGCCCTACGAGGATATGTACGCTATACATGACGCGTTCAATAATGGCGAGCTGGACCTGTTCGGTCCGCTTTATAACGATTATTGGCTTGCAGAGAGCTACGGTATTCTGCATACCGATGCATTTGCCACCACATCGCTGATGCTGCTGATAAGCAAAGACGCCGATATACAGCAGGAGATAAAGAAAGTCGGCTATGCAACGAACATTATTGAACAGTATGGCGCTATACTGCTGCTGTATCCCGATGCCGAATATGTCGCATACAACACCGGCGAGGAATGTCTTGAGGCAATAAAAAGCGGTAAGGTGGACTGCTCTGTCATCTCAACTGCAACAATGAATGCTTACAGGCGGTACAGCGCCTTTGACAGCATAACCTTTACCGAGCTTCCCGTAGAAGCAGGCATCTGTATGGGAGCCGCTAAATCCGACACGGCACTGCTCAATCTGGCAAACAGGATCATATTCATCTCAGAGGATGCCCTTAGAGGTGCGGCATTAACAGAGGGCTCGTATATAAAGCAGGAATTTTCCTATCGTGCGTTTCTCAAAGAGCACACTGTTGAGATCACTGTCTTTCTGGTAGGCGTTATCTTGTTCCTTATCATTTCATTTGTATTTTACTGGAAAATCAGTGCAAAGATCATAAAAACGGAAAAGAAAAATGCCGAGCTTTCGTCACGGGCATTCAGGGATGAAATGACTCAGGTCGGCAATCGCGCGTATTATGTTGTTAATGAAACAAGGCTTCAGTCACAAATAGACAAAGGCGAGAACAAGCCCTTTGCTTTGCTTGAAGTGGATGTGAACGAGCTGAAAACGGTAAACGACAGCTATGGGCATGAAATGGGAGATATCCTTATTAAAAGTGCTTGTCAGAGTATTTGCAGAGTTTTCAGCCACAGCCCCGTTTTCCGTATGGGCGGCGACGAATTTGTGGTTCTTCTCGAGGGACAGGATTATGAGAATCGCGAGCACCTTATTGAGCTGCTGAAAGCGGAGTGCCGTGCTCCCTCATCAAAGGAAGAGATCGGCATGGGCGCATTTTCGTTTGCTGTTGGTATGGCTGAATACGACAGCGAAACAGACAAAACCGTAAAGGATATATTAGAGCGCGCAGATAAAAGAATGTATGACTGCAAGAGCCGGATGAAAAATAAGAGTGAAAACGGCTAATGCAGCCCTCAAAAATGCACGGTATTATCCGGGTTTGTTTGCATTTACTTCTCCTGCAAGCTCAAAAGCCTTTTTGGCGGCGATCACTGCGATGATTTCGTTGATGACTGCCGCGGCGGCAATTGTACCTGTTACAATTATAGCCAGCTCAGGCTCGGACGCCGACAGCACAGAACTGATTATTCCGGTGAAAACCAATGAAACTCCCGAATGCGGAAGCAAGGCAAAACCAAGATATTTCTGCACGGTGACAGGCATTTTCATGATGCCGGCGCCGATTTTTGCACCGAAGTATTTTCCGCACATACGCGAGCCGATATATACAAAGGTATACAAGCCTGCTCCGAGAATCAGGTGATAATCCAAAGGTGCGCCGAGATCGACAATTGCGGAAAGCAAGCTGACTGCCAGAACGGGATGGAACACTTTGACCGTCTGATTAAGCTTTTCTTCGGGGATCATATTTGAGAATACGGCGGAAAAAGCCACGCCCATAAGCATATAATTGAGCGCTATATTTGTAAATACCAGCTTGTTGAGAACAAGTCCGATTGCTGCGGTGACTGTGATGCCTGATAACAGTGTTGCCATTATGCCGACGTTTCCGATATTTCGGCTCAGTATCTTTCCGACAACGAAGCCAACGACAGCGCCAATGACAATAGGAAGAAGAATCATTACGGGAATCATATAAAGCGGTACTGTTCCTCCGGATACCGCGCGTGCAATAAACGAATTAACCGTGAAGAATACTGCTATACCCACGATATCGTCCAACACTGCCATGGGGATAAGCGCATTGGTGACAGGGCCTGACGTGTGGAACTCCTGCACTATTGATAATGCGGGAGCAGGTGCGGTTGCAAGTGCGATGCCGCCGAAAGCGAATGCCAGATAGATTGGGATATTCGTAAAGTAGAAAATAACACCGAATACCAACGACACAAGCAAAAAGGTGCCGAGAGATTGCGTTAAGGTAGTGACTATTAATGCCTTGCCATAGCTTCTGATTTTTTTCCATATAAGCTCTGTGCCGAGCATCAGTCCGAAGGCGCATTGCATCCAGGTGATTATCAGCTCGTACCATTGCGAATCCATAACTGCTTGCGGCATAATGCCCACTGCGTTTGGTCCCAATATCATTCCCGTGATCAGCCATCCGAGTATGGATGGCATTTTTATTTTTGCCATTAGTTTTCCGGCAATAAATGCTATCAGCAAAACACATATCCATCTTAGTATAAGCATATCATTACCTCCGTAAAATATGCGCTGTCAGGCAATACGTCGTCTTTGACGGTTATATTTCATTTCTGTTTTCAAGCGCCTTCTGAAGTGTGACATCGTCGGCGAACTCCAGCGCAGAGCCTGCGGGAAGTCCGTATGCGAGCCGCGATACCTTTATGCCCATCGGCTTTATCAGCCTGCCGATGTATACTGCGGTTGCCTCTCCCTCTACGGTAGGATTGGTCGCCATGATAACCTCCTTTGCCGACCCGAGACGGGCGAGCAGCTCTTTTATTTTAAGCTGCTCCGCGGTTATGCCGTCCATAGGCGACAGCAGACCGTGCAGCACATGGTATACTCCATCGTAGCCGCCCGAGCGTTCAAATGCGGATACATCCTTCGGGGACTCTACAACACAGATAATGCTTTTATCTCTGCTGTCATCCGAGCAAAGCTCGCATATATCGCGGTCGGTGAAGTTCTGGCAGCAGCTGCATAGCTGCACGCCGCGCCTTGCTCTGACAAGGTTGTCGGCAAACTCATCCACCTCTTCTGCCGGCAGGTTAAGCATATAGTAAGCCAGCCTTTGTGCGGTCTTGATGCCTATTCCGGGGAGCTTTGCAAACTGTTCTGCCGCAAGTGCCAGCGGCGCAGAAATAAATTCAGACATATCAATTCTCCAGTTTCAGTTCAAAGTTATCGTTGTATATATTTATTCCGCTGTCGGGCAGAAATGTCTGCCTGGATGAAGCATACAGCGGAATAAGCTGCGCGCCGTACTGCGGTACGCTCATTTTATATCCCGTGTATATCACGATATCCGCTTTGCATTCAGTATCGCCTGCTTTTGCCGCAGCTATGCTGACGCCGTCGATGCAAACGGAGCTTATGCTGCGCTGCGTAACCGCTGCATTAGGGCAGATATCGCCAAGCTTTTCCGCAAAGCTGTCTGCGGATATTTCATCAATCGGGTACAGCTCGTTGAGACTTCCCACCGACAGGCAGCCGGATGTATTTATTCCGCTTGCAGCGACCAGTCTCAGGTGGTGAATTCCGTTTCGCAGCAGGCAGTCCGAAATGCGGATGTCCATGCCATCGCCGCCTCCGCAGATAAGCACTGTTGCCTCATCCTTAATGCAGATAACTGCGGCACCGCTTGACCCGTTGGATACAAAGTCGATTTTTCGGCGGTTGTATTCGCTTGCCTTTGACAGCATAACTGCGGCTATCGAGCCTGCGACAGCGAAGCACAAACACGCGTATGAAGCCCTTTTGGGGCAAAGCGCCGCGGCAGCAACTGCCGCCGAAGTAAGCAGCACCAGAATGCAGGCGCCCTTGAAATCCAGAACCAGCCACAATCTGCTGTCGCTTCCGAAAAACAAAATCACGCTGTAGGCGGCTTTGACCGATAATGATACCGGAATCACAAGCGGAGTCATTCCCGACAGCGCAAACAGCACTGTAAACATGAGCGCGACGGTGAATAGCGGCATAAGTACGACAGTAGCGAATACTCCGACTAGGGATATTCCGCCGAAAGCCGCAACGCTTACCGGTGCGATACATATTACAGCACAAGCCGAGGGGATTATCGCCGCAGCTATCGGTCTTAATAGCTTAGGCAGCCTTAAGGCTCTGAGCATTGTATATCCGGCAGGGCTTACCACCGTCACGCCGAAAACGCCCAGCACAGACATCTGAAAGCCTATATCCAGTAATATATACGGCGCAGTAGCGGTGATAAGGATGGCGGAAATGCACAGCGAATTCAGCTTTTCCGACCTGCGCCGAAAAAGCGGTCCGCAGTTGCATAAAAACAGCATTATTCCTGCTCGCAGGACAGACGGCTCTGCACCGAAAAACAATACTGCAAGAGGTATACATATTGCGGATACGATGGCGCGGCTGCGCTTCTTTTTGCCCAATATTTCGAGCAGTACGGACATGATTATGATAAAATGCGTTCCAGATACCGCGGTGAAGTGCATTACGCCGCCCACCTTTGCGCAGTAACTCAGCTTTGCGGAAAAGCCGCTTGTATCGCCGAAAAGCAGCCCCTGAGCAAGTGCGCCTTCGTCTGCGCCGATATATGCCGATATGGCATCCGACAGGTTCTGGCGGAATTGCCCGATACTTCTGACAAGCGAAAAACGCGGAGTATCCACCCCTATAAGCTCTTTTATGCTTCCCCTTAACAGTATTTGCTGTGCCGGAGAGCGAGAGTTGTTCCTTGCTGCCGAGATATCCACCAATGCAGTGATTTTATCGCCGGTCTGCAGGTCACTGCTGTGATACAGAAGAATGCAGGTTTTGCGGCCGCTGACAAAGGTATTGCATACATAGCCCGAATAGCCGCCGTAGTCGTATTTCCTGCTGACAGTGCAGGTCAACTGCTGCGTTTGTCCGTCAGAAGCGAGCACGGGCTGCACTATCAGATGAATATATCCCGTCATCAGCGCCATGCCGAGGAAAAGCGAGGCTGCCTCGACAAACCGGCTTCGCAGCATCAGCCGGACTGCGCCGCACAGTATTGCGGCACATAAGGTCAAGCCGATTGAAACTGCTCCGCCGCCGGCACAAAGCAGCATACCTGCCGTGAAGAACGGTGCTGCCCTTACCGGCACCAGCTTAAGCGCGTCTTGTACTTCTTTTTTCATAGTTTTTACCCGGATTACGGTGTCATATACGTCGATACGTGATTATAGCAAAGCGGACTGTTTCAGTCCGCTTTTGTTTATCAGATAAAGCCGGGGAAAGACACGCCGCCGGTAACCTTTTCCATCTCGGCTGCGCCGTACTCGTCTATTTCCTTAAGTATCTCGTTTACGCCGCTTATGATGAGGTCCTGAAGCATCTCGATATCCTCGGGGTCAACCACCTCGGGCTTGAGCTTGACGGACTGGAGCTGCTTGTCGCCTGTCATTACAAGCTCAAGTGCGCCGCCGCCGACCTGCTTTGTAAATTCCTTTGCTGCCAGCTCATCCTGAACTCTTGCCATCTCATCCTGCATTTTCTGAGCTTTCTTGACCATTGCGTTCATGTTGGGGGCTGCATTCTGGTATTCCTTGGGTAATCTTGCTTTCATGTTGAATATTTCCTTTCACTTTTTGATTTCGATTTCTATATTCAGCTGTCTGCCCTTATCAAGCAGCTGCTTTACAGCGGTGTTTTCTTGCACCACTGTTTCTTCCTTGGTTATCCCGATAACGTTGGCGCGCACATTTTTTCCTATCACCGCGCTGAGCTCCTTTTCAAGCTGCTGATATCCGTGCTCTTTGACCTGGTTCAGCAAAAGCAGGTTATCGGTGTGTATTTCAAGTATGCCGTCCGGATTGACGCTTGCAGACGAGTCGGCAAGCATGAATCCCATCATTCCGGGAATCAGCTCCACGCAGGAATTCCAGAACTCTGGCGTTATCCGGGGGAGCTTATCGGGCGACGTCAGCAGCGGCTCGGCAGGCGTCGGAGAAGCTTGGGTGTTTTCTATTGCGGCAACCGGTTCTGCGGCAGGGATTGGCTCATCCTGCACGGGAGGAACGGCGTCGAACTCCCTTTGTATAGGCTCCTCGGGCGGCGCGTCAGGCAGGGGAACATCGTATTCCGTGACCGCGGCAGGCGTGCTGTCAAGCTCGGGCGCAGGCGCGTCATCGGGGGGAGCGTAATGCACCGGCTGCTCTTCGGCAGGCTTTGGTGCGGCGGAGGGCATTGCGGCAGCCTCGCGCTGCTCTGCCTTTTTAGTCAGCTCCTCGCTGAGCGCTTTGGTTTTGTTTACTATCGCAGCGACCTGCGGTGACAGCTTGTCGTCCGATACGGGAGCAAACCTCTGCTCCTGCGGAACGCTTGGCGGTGTCGGTGCGGCAGCGGCAGTACGCTCGGTGCACATCCTTATCAGCGTCATTTCTGCGGCTGTTTTGCGGTGGCGTGTTTTTCCTATGCTGTCTGCGCACTTTTGAAGCAGGTCAAGGCAGCGGAGAATATCGTCCAGCGTATACATCGAGCATATCTGCTCAAGCTGAGGATACTCGTCCGGCATTGCGCTTATAAGCTCCTTATCCTCGGGCACGGTCTTTATCAGCATAAGGTCGCGATAGTGGCTGCTGAGCTCATCCACAAGACGCGCGAGGTCCTTGGAGGCGCTGTACAGCTGCTGCAAAAGCTTAAGGCAGCCCGAGATATCCTTTTGCGCTATCATACGGGCAAAGCTGAAAAGATGTACATTGTCCGCAACGCCTGCGCAGCTTCTTACAACGTCGCAGGTCACGGCGCTTCCGTCGGTAACACAGCGGTCGAGTATAGAAAGCGCGTCGCGCATTCCTCCGTCGGACAGCCGCGAAATCAGCTCGGCGGCGCTGCGCTCGAGGTCTATTCCCTCGTTGGCGGCAACGGCAAGCAGCCTGTCGGCGCTGTCCGCAACATCTATT
This sequence comes from Oscillospiraceae bacterium, assembly GCA_051882595.1. Taxonomy (GTDB): domain Bacteria; phylum Bacillota; class Clostridia; order Oscillospirales; family Ruminococcaceae; genus CAG-115. Next base: position 23,024 of record JBJESD010000062.1, read on the forward strand.
CTTCGGAACTCGAAGCGCTGGCAGCGCGATACTATCGTTGCAGGAACCTTATGGAGCTCTGTTGTGGCAAGAATGAATATAACATGAGAGGGCGGCTCCTCCAGAGTTTTAAGCAGCGCATTGAATGCTGCGGCGGACATCATGTGAACCTCGTCGATGATATATACGCGGTACTTGCAGCTTACGGGAGTGTAAGCGACCTCATCGCGCAGCATACGGACATCGTTAACGCCGTTGTTGGACGCTGCGTCCATTTCTACGATATCAACGGCTGAGCCGTCGGCTATTTCACGGCAGGCTTCGCACTCAAGGCAGGGGCTTCCGTTTTTGGGAGAATGGCAGTTAACCGCCATGGCGAGTATCTTTGCACAGGTGGTTTTTCCTGTTCCTCTCGAGCCGGTGAACAGATAAGCATGACCATGCTTTCCGGCGGAAATCTGATTTTTCAGCGTGGTGGTAATATGCGGCTGGGAAATGACGTCCTCAAACGTAGTCGGACGATATTTTCTGTAAAGCGACAGGTACATATTAACACCTCCTGTTTTTTGGCATAATAATAGGAATGCTCTCGATTATGAGAACAGGCTTACTGCGGCACACGGTGAAATCCGCTTAATGCTGCTCGGTTCCCCGCCTGACATGGTTCACGGCACACCGTTGCACAGGGCCTGCCCCCATAATCGAGAGCACTCTTTTGTTATTATACCCTATAATATGTAAAAAATCAAGTCTTTTTTCTAAATTTTTAAGCCAAAGACAATATTACAAATAGTATATTTATAGCAGATTATAAGTCCCGGTAAACCGATGGCTTTAATTTATCTCCTTAAGCGTCTGATAAATGCTTTGCATCTTAATATCCGTCTGCGCAATTATCTCGGCGCAGTCCTTAAGCTGCTGTGCAAGGTCTGCGGAAACTTCGCTGTCCGTTTTGTATTTAAGCTGATGCTCAAGGCTTGCCCAGAAATCCATTGCAATCGTGCGAATCTGCACTTCCACCGTTACTATCTCTTTTCTGTCCGAGAGAAAAACGGGGGTTTCGATGACAAGGTGCAGACTGCGGTAGCCGTTCGGCTTAGGATTTTTTATATAATCCTTTGTCTTGACAAGCTTTACGTCATCCTGATTTGTCAGGTACTCCGCTACGGCATAGATATCCTCTATGTAGTTGCAGATAACGCGCACGCCTGCAATATCGTTGAGGGTTGAGCGCGCATTATCGCTGTTGAATGTCTTTCCCTTGCGCTGAAGCTTTTCCATGATGCTCTGAGGGGATTTAAGCCTGTCCTCGATGTGATGGATAGGGTTGTAATCGTACTTGGTTTTGAATTCGCTGTCAAGAATCTCAAGCTTTGTTTTTACCTCTTTAATTGCGGATTCGTACAAATGCTCAAGCTCAATGAATTGATACAGCTGTTCAAGTATGCGTTCCTGCGACTCGGCAGGCAGCAAATTGGATACGGGCTGTAATTCATTGCTTACATTTCTTGATTTTCTGCTGTTGTTTAACATTATGTGTATAGCTATCCTTTCAAAAGCATAATGTAGCCTATTGCTTTGAATGCATTTTAACAGATAAATACTAAATTTTCGTAAAAATTATGTGAATATGCTATGAAAATTATTATTTATTAGCATCGTCCTGCATACTGCTGAGAAGAGCTTCAATGGCGTCCTGCGACATCTTACCGCCGCTTGGCTCGGGAGCAGGAGCAGGCTCGGGCTCGGCAGGAGCGGAGTTTGCCGCAAGCAGGGCTTCGATAGCCTCCTGCGACATCTTGCCGCCGCTCGGCTCGGGAGCAGGAGCAGGCTCGGGCTCGGCAGGAGCGGAGTTCGCCGCAAGCAGGGCTTCGATAGCCTCCTGTGACATCTTGCCGCCGCTCGGCTCGGGAGCAGGAGCAGGCTCGGGCTCGGCAGGAG
>JBJESD010000062.1:25043-49551 GCA_051882595.1 Oscillospiraceae bacterium
CGGAGTTCGCCGCAAGCAGGGCTTCAATAGCCTCCTGTGACATCATGCCGCCGCTAGGCTCGGGAGCAGGCTCTTCTTTGATTTTCTTGTCGGCGGCAGGCGTTTCTATTCCTGCTTTGACAAGCAGAGCTGAGATCTCTTCCTCGCTCATTTTATTGTTGACGAGCTCCTGCTCGGGTTCTTCCGGGTGAGAAAAGGCGATAGCAGTGCGCAGCTTGTTTTCTGCGTCGGGCACTTCCGCCGGCTGAGTGTCGGCAGTGACAATTCCGCTTATATCTATTGTGTGCTGGCTAAGAATTTCAGAGAGGTTTGGCTGGATTGCGGGCGTTACCGCCTGAACGGGCACTTCGGCAGGACTTACAAGCGGAGGCTCCATCATTTTATTGAAGTTATTCCGCACAGTATCATAATCCAGATAGTCCTCGCCCTCGAACCTGATCCAATAGTTATCATAAGGGATAACGCCGTGGGTTTTCATAATGATATCGCGGACATTATATTTTTCAAGTCCCACATTGCGCAGCATCTGATATGTATATGGAGTGCAGTCCTGGAAAACACGGCAGGAAAACAGATAATGGATATCCGCAATGGTAAGCGGACGATGGATCGTTGTTATCATATCTTCCTTATATTTAGTGACGATACGGCAAACGATCTGCTCATCCTCGGTTATTTCATAATCAGCTATATGATAATCCTTTTTGTACACCCCGAACCTGAATGGCAGCGGCAGCTCGAACGAGTCGGTGTCAATAAGTCGGTATGTATTAGCTTTTACGATACTTGCGCCCATGTTATCCCTCCGATTGTATAACAGTGTATATATTATTATTGTATCATAAAATTCTCCAATAATCAATAGCTTATGATGAAAAGATTACGGAGAAAAAATGCCGAGATGCCTGTAATGGATATTAATGTTGATTTTTGGCGTGCAATCTGCTATAATCATTTTATGGCAGTATCGCATGACGCTCCGTCCGGCTTCGGAAAACGCTTGGAATGACACGGACGGATTGTTAAAGCTATGCGGTATTGGCTCAAACCAATTGCAGGGGGGGCGGTATGTGTGCGAAGCTTTTTTCACTCCGACGGTTCGATATACAAGCGGCGGCTTAAGCGTGCGCTGATAACCATACTTGTGCCTCTTGCTGCTGTAGCTGTGTTCTGTACGGCGGTAATTCTTTTCAGTTTTCGCCCGGGCGGCGAGAGGGGTATCGCCGCGATTATGCTGTATATCATCGTGGGCTGCGTTGCCGCAGGAATTGCGGCGTGCTTTCTGGGTGCTTATACTGCCGATAAAAAGATACGCCGCCACGCAAGGTATACATATTTTGATATTCTGCCAAAAGGGATGATATTCAGCAGATATGCAGGCGAGCATTGCCTTTACGGGGAGCGCACGGTGTATCGCAGACTGTATTATATCCCCTTTTCGGGGCTTACGGAAATATCACGCGCGAAAAAGACTGCGCCGCACGACATAGTTTTTTGCGGCGAGATACGGATGTATCTTCTCCCGTCCGATTGTCTGGGATATCATATCAACGCGGACGGAGAGCTTATGTTTGATCATCCCGAGCTTTCAGAGCGCTTCTACACGACCCAGCAGCGATTGGTGATATCTGAGGACTTCGGCAATACCGGACTTCTTGAGGCTGCGGCGAGGCACTATCTTGAGATATTCAGAAACACTCCGGACAAAAAGCCTTTTAACATTGCGGACTATGTTGCGCAAAAATCAAAGAAGCCGCTGCGCACATCAAATCCCCTGCTTGATGCGCCAAGCTTCAATAGAAAGTGGTAGGGTATACCGTCCGATATCGACGGGAGTACCGGAATTATATTCGCCCGGTGTATATACATATTTATAAGGGGTTAACTATGACTTGTTTTTTTGGAACAGTTGTGATATAATAAACGCATGCGTTTATTACAGGCTGTCGATAAAGGCACATCTGCGTCGTCAGCGCCGCTACGACAGCCACAAAGGCTAGTCGTAGCAACGCTTCAGAGTAACACGAAGTGTTATTCGTGCATCTGCACCTTTCTCGGCAGCCTGGGAAAGATACTTTTTCAACAAGCTGTAATAAACACATGCGTTTATTATATGATTTCAAATCCTCGCACATCCGCAAATCACAGATTTGCTCCGTGCGTATCGGATAATTGCTTTATATTTGATTTACCTGAGGAAAGGATGATAATGATGAAGCGTGTAGGACTGGATATCGGCTCTACCACCGTAAAGGTCGCTGTTATTGACGACAGCGGAGAGCTGATATATAATCAGTATAAAAGACATTTCTCGGACATCAGAAAGACAGTCTCCGAGATAATCGCAGACGCAGGAAAGCAGCTTTCGGGTGAGCGTGTTATGGCTGCGGTAACCGGCTCGGGCGGCATTTCCGTTTCAAAATGGCTGGGCATACCGTTTGTTCAGGAGGTTGCGGCAGGCACCAACGCCGTGCGCAGGCTTATTCCGCAGACAGATGTGGCGATAGAGCTTGGCGGAGAGGATGCGAAGATCACATATTTTACAGGCGGACTTGAGCAGCGAATGAACGGTACCTGTGCCGGCGGCACGGGAGCCTTTATCGATCAGATGGCGGCGCTTATCAACACGGACATCGGCGGACTTAACGAGCTTGCGAAAAAGCACACAACCATATACCCTATCGCTTCGCGCTGCGGAGTATTTGCAAAAAGTGATATTCAGCCGCTGCTTAATGACGGCGCAAAGCGCAGCGATGTTGCTGCTTCAGTGTTCCAGTCGGTCGTAAACCAGACTATCAGCGGTCTTGCCTGCGGAAAGCCGATAAAGGGCAATGTTGCTTTTCTGGGCGGTCCGCTGCATTACCTGTCCGAGCTGAGGCAGCGTTTTATCGAAACGCTTGACCTAAAGCCGCAGCAGATCATATTCCCGGACAACGCTAACCTGTTTGTTGCAATGGGATGCGCGCTTTCGGACGAATGTGAGGAATACGACTTTGACCTGCTTGTCGAAAAATCTGCGCAGCTTGGCAGCAATCAGCTTCGCGAGGTAGAGCGGCTTGCTCCGCTTTTCAGGGACAGCGCCGAGCTTGAGGAGTTCAAGAGCCGTCATGCGGCGTCGGTAATTCCAACGGCGGAGCTTTCTGCCCACATCGGCGCGTGCTATCTGGGCGTTGACGCTGGCTCCACCACCACAAAGGCGGTGCTGCTTAACAAAGACGCCGAGATACTTTACAGCTATTATGCAGGAAACGGCGGAGACCCTCTTAAGTCCGTTGTCGGCATCCTGAAAGAGATATATTCGCTTATGCCGGATGGCGCGTACATAGCAAAGGCGTGCACCACCGGCTACGGAGAGCATCTGATAAAGGCGGCTCTCGGCGCGGATTTCGGCGAGATCGAAACGATGGCGCACTACAAGGCGGCAGACAAGATACTGCCCGGTGCAGAATTTATACTTGATATCGGCGGTCAGGACATGAAGTGCATGACCGTGAAAAACGGCGAGATAGAGAGCATTCAGCTTAACGAGGCGTGCTCGTCGGGCTGCGGAAGCTTTATCGAGAACTTTGCAAACGCTCTCGGCATGACCTCGGAGGAGTTTGCAAAACTCGGACTTACCGCACAAAATCCTGTCGATCTGGGCTCGCGCTGCACGGTATTCATGAATTCGCGCGTAAAGCAGGCACAGAAAGAGGGCGCGACGGTAGCGGATATTTCTGCCGGACTTTCATACTCCGTTGTCAAGAATGCGCTGTTTAAGGTAATCAAGCTGCGCGATACCGCTTCGATGGGCGATAAGATCATCGTGCAGGGCGGCACCTTTATGAACGACTCCGTTTTGCGTGCGTTCGAGCTTATCTGCGACAAAAAGGTAATCCGTCCCGACAAGGCAGGACTTATGGGAGCGTACGGCAGTGCGCTTATCGCTATCCAGCGCGACGACGGCGAAGGCTCCACTATTGCAAAGGCTGACGCTCTGGAGAACTTCAGGGCGGAGAAAACCACCGCGCGCTGCGGAAAGTGCTCCAACAACTGTCTTCTGACAATAACAAAGTTCCCCGACGGCAAGCGATACATAAGCAACAACCGCTGCGAACGCGGTGCAGGCAATGTTTCGGTCGGCGAAAAGGTGTCCAATCTTTTCGAGCACAAGTATCATCTTCTTTTCGACCGCGAATGCCTGCCCGAGGCTACGGCAAGGCGCGGAGTTATCGGCTTCCCAAGGGTGCTTGGAATGTACGAGAACTATCCGTTCTGGCACAAGCTGTTTACGGAGCTTGGCTTCAGCGTAAAGCTGTCGCCGAAGTCCTCCCGGGAGATATATGACCGCGGAATAGAAACGATGCCCTCCGAGTCGGTGTGCTATCCGGCAAAGCTGGCTCATGGTCATATTCAGGCGCTTATCGACGACGGAGTAAAGCTTATCTTCTATCCCTCGCTGCCTTATGAAATGGGCGAAAACACAGGCTCTGACAATCACTACAACTGTCCGGTTGTAGCGACCTACAGCGAGGTTATAAAGAATTCTGTTCCCGAGCTGCGCAAGGATGTAAAATTCCTCAATCCGTTTCTTCCGATATTCCATAAGCGCAGGATGTGCAAGCGGCTTTTTGAGGAGTTTTCGGAGCGGCTTCCCGAGCTTTCTATAACCCGCAGCGAGATCGCTGCGGCGCTTGACAAGGCGTATGCCGAGGACGCCGCATTCAAGGCGCAGGTGCGCGCAAAGGGCGAAGAAACCCTTAGGTATCTGGAAGAAAACGGAATGCACGGTATTGTGCTTGCAGGACGTCCCTATCACGTTGACCCGGAGATAAACCACGGACTGCCCGAAATGATAGCAGGCTATGGCTACGCAGTGCTGACGGAGGACAGCATTGCACATATCGAATCCATCGTCCGCCCGATACGCGTGGTTGACCAGTGGACATACCATACAAGGCTTTACGGCGCGGCTCACGTTGTCGGAAAGCATGACTGTCTGGAGCTTGTCCAGCTTAACAGCTTCGGCTGCGGACTGGACGCGGTGACGACCGACCAGGTTCAGGAAACGCTGAAAAGCTTCGGCAAGATGTACACCTGCCTTAAAATCGACGAGGTGAATAATCTCGGCGCAGCAAGAATACGTCTGCGCTCACTGATCTCTGTGGTCGAGGAGCGCCGCCGTCACGGATATAAGCCTGTATGCGGTCATGTCGGATTTGTCAGACAGCCGGAGTTCACAAAGCAGATGCGCAGGCAGCACACGATCCTGTGTCCCCAGATGGCGCCTATCCAGTTTGATATGCTTGAGGCGGCATTCCGCCACAGCGGCTATAACGCGGTGATACTCACCGACTGCTCCAAAGCCGTTATTGATGAGGGCTTGAAGTATGTAAACAACGACGCCTGCTATCCGTCTATACTCATAATCGGACAGCTTATCCATGCGCTTAACAGCGGCAAGTACGACCTTAACAACACCTCTGTAATGATCACCCAGACGGGCGGTGCGTGCCGTGCGACAAATTATGTGGGTATGCTGAAAAAAGCGCTTAAGGACGCAGGCTTTGACAACATTCCGCTTATCTCCCTTAATTTCGCAGGACTTGAAAAGCAGAGCGGATTTAAGATAACTCCCGGAATGATAATGCGCGCCGCAATGGGTATTGTTTACGGCGACGTGCTGTCACGCTGCCTGTACAAGGTTCGCCCGTACGAGATTGAAAAGGGCAGTGCCAACGCACTGTATCAGAAGTGGAGAGTATTCCTAAGAGATGAGCTTAAGTATCTGTCACTCAGCCGCTTCAATAAGAATGTAAGGAACATAGTCAAGGAATTCTCCGAATTCCCCGTGCTTGATATCAAAAAGCCGAAGGTAGGTCTTGTCGGAGAGATACTTGTAAAGTTCCACCCGATAGCAAACAACAACCTTATCGAGCTGCTTGAGAATGAGGGCTGCGAGGTGGTCGTTCCCGACCTTATGGGCTTCTTCTACTATGTATGCTCGCACGGCAAAACGAAATCGGAGCTGCTGTATATTTCCAAAAAGGGCGAGTTCGGCAATAATACCGCCGTAAAGGCGCTCAGATTTATCGAAAGCAGCTACCGTGATTCAGTCAAGGGAACAAAGTTCGGATGTCCCGGCGACATCTTTGAGATGCGCGAGAGCGTGCGCTCCATCGTTTCCCCGGGAAACATCGCAGGCGAGGGCTGGTTCCTTTGCGCAGAGATGCTGGAGCTTATCCATGAGGGCGTTCCGAATATAGTATGTATGCAGCCGTTTGCCTGCCTGCCCAACCATGTTACGGGAAAGGGCGTTATCGGCGAGCTTCGACGTCAGCATCCCGAGGCAAATATTGTCGCGGTGGACTTTGACCCGGGCGCGTCCGAGGTAAATCAGGTAAACCGTATCAAGCTGATGCTTACACAAGCCTATGCAAACGCAGGTATAAGCCGCAGGGATGTCGTGGTTTCAGACAGATATTCCGAGCTTTCCGAAATAACACTTTAATGCAATCGACAGAAAGGACATTACAATGGCAACAACAAAATTCACCACCGAACAGACCAACGAAAAGAGCATAAAGCCGCTTATCATCGCAGCTGTCGTTATCCTGCTGATAGTAGTGCTGTTATTCAATTGTTTCTCAGTAGTCAACGAGGGCTTTATCGGAGTCAAGTATCAGTTTGGAAAAATCGTTAAAAGCAATCTGGGCGCCGGTCTTAACTTCCACATCCCGTTTATCGAAACCATTGAGGAGGTCGATATCCGCGAGCAGATTTATTCTGTTCAGACGGACGCATACACAAGCGACACACAGACCGTCAACACACTGATACTTAAGGTCAACTACTGCTACGACGGCGGAAAGCTTTCCGAGATCATCCGTCAGATAGGCATTTCCAATGTGGAAACAAAGCTGCTTGTGCCCAATGTTGCAAAGATCGCAAAGGATGAGATAGGCAAGGTTCAGGCCGAAAAGCTCGTACAGAACCGCTCTGATGTTCAGAATGCGATCTACACATCCATCAAGGAAACTCTCGCTCCGCAGGGAATCATCGTTACCGCGTTTGCAATAGAGAACCTGTCCTTTGACGACGCTTTCGAGCAGTCCATTCAGGCAAAGGTTATCGCAGCGCAGGACGCCCTTAAAATGCAGAACAAGACCGCCGAAAAGGAAGAAGAGGCAAAGCAGCAGATCATCGCCGCACAGGCAGAAGCAGAGTCCCAGAAGCTTAAGGCAGACGCAGAGGCTTATGCTATCAAGGCAGTTCAGGAGCAGATCGCACAGTCTCCCAACTATATTGATTATCTTAAGATAAGCAACTGGAACGGTGTTCTTCCGCAGGCTATCGGTTCAGAGATAAACCCGTTTATTGCGCTTGACGGCGCAGCCGCTGCCGTACCAGGCAATAATGCTAATACAGCAGCCGAGTAATATTTGGGAACCTCTAAAAACCTCCTTCACGGCAGCTTTTCTACAACTTGTATCATCTGCTGCGTTGTCAAACCTTGAAATACATACAGTATTACTACGGTTTTACGCCTTGCAGCTGATACAAGTCATATACGAAAATCTGCTCGTGTCCCGGTTTTTAGAGAACCCCATTTGGTAAACAGTATTTCGGACGACTTTACGGCAGGTTGGACAGACCTGCCGTAATTGTTGCGGAAGGATGGTAATTGATTTGGATTATATCACACTTAAACAAAAGGCGCTGGACTCTTTCTTTTCGCGCACAAATGAAATGCAGCGCAAGGCGATATTCAGGGTCAACGGTGCAGTGCTGATTATTGCAGGCGCGGGCAGCGGAAAGACCACTGTGCTGTGTAACCGTATCGCCAACATGATGCGCTTCGGCAACGCGTACTGCGATACTGCTGTACGCGTACTTTCCGCCGAGGAAGAGGACTTTTTGTATCAGTTTCCGGCTATGGAGAAAACTCCGGAGAATGCACAGAGGCTTGCGGATATCATCGCCGTAGAGCCTGTTGCTCCGTGGAATATTCTCGCGATAACGTTCACCAACAAAGCCGCAGGCGAGCTTAAGGACAGGCTTATCTCCATGATAGGCGAGGACGCCGAAAAAATAAATGCGTCCACCTTTCACTCCGCTTGCGTAAAGATACTGCGCAGGGAGATCAATCATCTCGGCTACAAAAACAGCTTCACAATTTACGACGAGGATGACGCGAAGCGCATTATCAAGGATGCGATGAAAAAGCAGGGCATTGACGAAAAGATATTCAACCCAAAGGTGTTCAAGAATATAATTTCACGCTGCAAGGACAAGATGATTTCTCCCGAGGAGTTCGCGGTTACCGCAAGCACCTCACTTGAAATCATGGATAAGCGCGCTGCGGATATCTACAAGGAGTATCAGGCGTCGCTTATGGCGGCGAATGCGGTGGATTTCGATGATATCATCTGTCTTACCGTGCGCCTTTTCGAGGAAAATCCCGAGGTGCTGCGCCATTATCGCAGCTTGTACAGGTACATAATGGTTGACGAGTATCAGGACACCAACGTAGCTCAGTACCGCCTTGTATCACTGCTTGCCGGCGGCAGCGGAAACCTCTGCGTTGTCGGCGATGATGACCAGAGTATCTATCGCTTCCGCGGAGCAACCATCGAGAACATCCTCAGCTTTGAGAAGCAGTACAAGGACTGCGTGGTAATCCGGCTTGAGCAGAATTACCGTTCGACCGAGAATATCCTTAATGCGGCAAACGCGGTTATCCGCAACAATAAGCAGCGCAAGGAGAAAGCTCTCTGGTCGCAGCTTGGCGAGGGCGAGAAGATAGTATGCCATAACTTTGAGAGCGAGCTTAGCGAGGCAAAGTTCATCGCAGATACTATTCTTGACGGAGCAAAGGAGGGTAAAAAGTACTCGGATTATGCGCTGCTGTACCGCAACAACGCGCAGTCCCGCAGCTTTGAAAACGCCCTTGCAAGGTCGGGAATTCCTTACAAAATCGTCGGAGGTACGCGCTTTTATGACCGCAAGGAGATAAAGGACATCATGTCCTATCTTGCTATTATCAACAATCCGTATGATGTGGTGCGCTTTCGCCGCGTTATCAACGAGCCTAAGCGCGGAATAGGCGACGCTACTGTGGATGAGATAATCCGCATTGCGGAGGGGCTGCGGATATCTCCGCTTGATGTGTGCCGAGACGCGTCGCAGTACGAATCGCTTTCGCGCAAGGCGAATGCCCTTAAGGCGGCGGCAAACCTGTTTGATGAGCTTGACGAGCTGTCGGACAGCCTGAGGCTTGACGAGCTTATAGACGCGGTTGCCGAGCGCAGCGGCTACATCAACGCAATGATAGCACTTGGCGATGAGGGCGCAGCGCGAATCGACAACATCAACGAGCTTAAGTCCAATGCGCTTTCGCTGCTGGAGGAGGACGAAACCATGACGCTTCCCGACTTCCTTGAGCAGGTGGCGCTTGTATCCGACCTTGACAGCTACGACAGCGGTTCGGATTGCGTATCGCTTATGACGATGCACAGTGCAAAGGGTCTGGAGTTTGATACGGTTTTCCTTGTGGGAGCGGAGGACAACATATTCCCCAGCTATCGCAGCCTCAGCGACAATGCGGAGATGGAGGAGGAGCGCAGGCTTGCCTATGTTGCGATAACTCGCGCAAAGCGTATGCTGTATGTAACGCACACGCAGTATCGTATGCTTTACGGTCAGACGATGAGAAACAAGCTGTCTACTTTCATCCGCGAGATACCCGAGGAGCTTATCATAATGAAAGGTTACAGACCAAAGTCTGCGGCTGCCGTCACCAAGCCGCAGAAAGCGAACTATCTTGCCGAACAGGCGGCGAAGAAACCGGTAATACCTCAGCCTGTTGTAACGGGTGTAGAGTTTGCGGCAGGCGACAGGGTACGTCATAACGTATTCGGCGAGGGTACGGTGACCGAAGCGAAGCGCATGGGCAATGATACAATGCTTTCTATAAGCTTCGACTCGGTGGGCAGCAAGAAGCTTATGGCTAACTTTGCAAGGATAGAGAAAGTGTAACGGTGCAATTCCAAGCGGTCACTATTAGGTGACCGCTTCAGGCTGTCGATAAAGGCACATCTGCGTCGTCAGCGGCATAATCAGCAGGCACAAAGCCTAGCTGATATGCCGCTTCCTAGCATCTGCGCCTTTCTCGCCAGCATGGGAAAGTACTTTTTCGACAAGCAGGAGCGGTCACTATTAGGTGACCGCTTTTTTGTGTTGCAAGTATTCGGAAAAAACAAAAAAGGGTCTTCTCAAAATCGGTCAATGGTATTATAATAAGATTGACCGAACAGTCAGGAGGTAATAATGAACGAGAAATTCTTTTCGCTGCCCGAAGAAAAACAGCTTGCCATTATTAACGCAGGCTATCGGGTCTTCTCACAGAACAGCTATAATAAAAGTCCCGTAAGCGAAATCGCTGCGGAGGCAGGAATAAGCAAGTCCCTGCTTTTCCATTATTTCAAGAATAAAAGGGAGCTTTACCTGTTCCTGATAAATAATGCCGTTGATACGACATACAGATACCTGCACGAATTTGGCTGTAACGAGGAAGATGAAATCTTTGAAATAATGCATAGAGGCTTAAAGGCAAAGGTTGCGCTGATGAAGAAATACCCCGACCTGACCTTTTTTACGCTGAAAGCCTACTACGAGACCGACCCCGAAATCTGCGGCGATATTCAAAAAATAATAGGAAGAACAGCGTCCTTCAGCGCTAATGCTAAATTTCTGAAAATCAAACCCGATAAGTTTATAGAGGGTATTGATTTGAAGATGATGTACACGGATATGTATTTAGCCTCCGAGGGTTATCTCTGGGAAAAATCTCATCATGGAATAATTGATGTGGACGAGGTTGAAAGGGATTTTGAAAAAATGATAGATTTCTGGAAGATGATTTATCTTAGAAAGGAGTAACAGAATGAGCGTTATCGAAACAAAAAAGCTTACTAAGTTTTACGGAAAAAGCCGCGGTGTAACAGAACTTGACCTTACTGTAGATGAGGGCGAATTCTTTGGATTTATCGGACCTAACGGCGCAGGAAAGTCCACCACCATAAGAACTCTCCTCGGACTTATTTATCCTACCTCGGGGGAGGCGAGAATTTTCGGCAAGGATATTATCCGCGACAAAAAAGAGATACTTTCCGATATTGGCTATATGCCCTCGGAAGCAACCTTTTACAACGGAATGAAAGTCAAGGAAGTCATTTCTTTGTCGGCAAAAATCAGGAAAAAGGATTGCTCCGGTGAAGCTGACAGGCTTTGCGAAAGGCTCTCTCTTGACAAGGAGAAACGCGTAGAGGAGCTTTCTCTCGGAAACAGAAAAAAGGTGTCCATTGTATGCGCTCTCCAGCACAAGCCCCGACTTTGTATCCTTGATGAGCCTACAAGCGGACTTGACCCTCTTATGCAGAGAGAATTTTTCGATATTCTTAAGGAACGGCACAGGGAGGGCGCAACCATTTTTCTTTCATCCCATGTTCTTTCAGAAATTCAGAAAAACTGTTCCGGAGCGGCTATTATTAAGGAGGGCAGGATTATTGCGCTGGACAGCGTGGAAAATCTATCGAAAACCAACGCGAAACGAGTTGTGCTTCATGGCGTAAATGCGGTTCCCGAAGCGCTTTCGGCGAAATCGGTAGAAGCAGCCGCCGACAGTGTTTCTTTCCTCTTTAGCGGAAATATCAAGGATCTGCTTAATGCCGTAAATGCGCTACCGATTTACGATATGACGATCACCGAGCCACAGCTTGAGGAAATCTTCATGCACTATTACGAGAAAGGCGGTAAAAACTAATGACGATATACATAAAGGAGCTTAAACAATCCTTAAAAGCCCTTTGCATCTGGACAGCCTCGATTGCCTTTATGATGCTGGTGTGCATACTGCTTTTCCCTGAGATGAAAAATGAAATGGATAGCGTAAGCGATGTGTTTGCCAACATGGGTGGCTTTACCGATGCTTTCGGTATGGATAAGCTGAGCTTCGGCGAGCTTATGGGCTTTTACGGAATTGAATGCGGTAATATAGTCGGTCTGGGCGGCGGTTTCTTCGCGGCTCTGACAGGAATTTCAGCCCTTGCAAAGGAGGAAAAGGAGCGCACGGCGGAATTTCTCCTCACCCACCCTGTCAGCCGATTTTCGGTAATTACTCAGAAGCTTCTATCCGTTCTGACGCAGGTTGTTGTCCTCAATCTCGTTGCAGTTGCAGTAAGTCTTATTTCAGCCGCAGCTATCGGAGAGAGCTTTGAAATGAAATCGTTTATTCTCCTGCATACCGCATATCTCGTAATGCAGCTTGAAATAACCTGTATCTGTTTCGGTATTTCAGCATTTATAAAGCGTGGAAGCATTGGTATAGGATTAGGCTTGTCCCTTGCTCTTTACTTTATGAATATAGTATCCAACATCAGCGAGCAGGCGGAGTTTCTGCGTTACATCACGCCCTATGCATACGCCGAGGCAAGCAATATTATCTCTGAAGCAAAGCTTGATATGGGATTGATAGCGGTTGGCGCGGTTATTACTGTGGCAGGAGTCGTAGTCGGCTATATCAGGTATCTCAAAAAGGATATTGCGTCGTAAGCAGTATAATTCTTCTTCAAACTTACAAGCTGAGGCGGTCACCTATTACGGTGACCGCCTCAGTCTGTCGATAAAGGCACATCTGCGTCGTCAGCGGCATAATCAGCAGGCACAAAGCCTAGCTGATATGCCGCTTCCTAGCATCTGAGGGCTTCTCGCCACCCTGAAAAAATCTACTTTTTCGACAAGCTGGGCGGTCACCGTTTTTGTTCCTATATTGCGAGTATTCACACTCGTAACTAATTGATCAATGCTGCGGTTATCAGCCCTTCATAGCTTCCTCAACAGCAACTGCTCAAGAGGAAAGTTTCAACTCTTCCGTAAATTTGTTGCCCACCCTAAAATGGCTTAGTAGAGCCGTTTGTTGGAGTTTGCGCATTTCAGCAGCTACCTCGGCGAGCGGAATTTATCCGTTGGCTTGGCGGCGCGAGGTTGGGGTGGGTAACAAGTGGCGGTATTCTTTCACTCAGGTCAATCCCAACATATTTCGCCTCTATAACTACATAAAGTTTTGCATTCTGGGCAGCGCAGGTCTATTGGCTGATAATCCGCTTCGTTCATCTGTTTACCACATTCGGGGCATTTGTGTATATAGTCAAAGACTTTGATATAATCAAGTTTCAAATTACCGGGTAAACCATACGGGTTTGTTATGTGAACATCTTTTTTTGGCACAAACAAGCTCAAGCCTTTGGCATTCTCCCAGCATCCGCAGCTGCATACATAAAGATGTCTTTGAGCGTCAACGGCAATATCGCTGTTGCTTAATGCCGCTGCCTTCATTTCTTCACCATATTCACCTGACTTGATGTCTGCCAGCAGTTCTTCATATACACTCGGGTACGCCATTCCACGTCCCAAAAACACCGGAAAGTCTTTTTGGCATTTTTCGCAGAAATACTCATAACCAGTTCCCATAGTAATCCTCCTTTTGAAATATGAAATTCACACTAATATCGTGGTTTTTGTGTCAGACTTTCGTCATGCCGCTTTATGTACAGGAAAGTATCCGTCAGCGACAAGAACACACGCGGCTGTGTGTGGTATTCTTCGGTTCTTGCGTCAACCATAAGGTTAATGTGATACAAGCGGACAGGGTAAGTTACCAGGTCAATTGCCCACTTTCCAACGGGAGTCTGAAGATAAAAGAACTCCTCGTCATATTCGCAGGGAAAGCCGCTGTCTTTACACATCTCCTCAATTTCGGTTACGGATTCCGAGTCCCGTTGGCGGTTGGATATTGGAATAGACAGCACTACATCATTCTTTGCAGAGGGCTTGCACTTTTTACATGGCGTATGTCCTGAATTGAGCGCTTCCTGATAGGTCCTGTATCCGTGCAAATTGCTAAGCTCTTTCAGCTTCGGGCAGGAGCGAAGATGAAAGTTATTGTAGCCATAACCCGACCAGAAAGCATAACCCGGTTGGGTCAGTGTGAAAACATCTTTTCTTTCTCTTTCGCTGAGAGAGCTGTCATTAAGCCGCTCGCTGCGTTCCTTAAGCGCTTCCTGTTGGCGTGCGACCGCATTTTTTATGGACTTGCTGTTTGATTTCTTTGATGGTTTGGGCTTTGCTTTCTTTGGCTCGGCAAGGGTTGTGCTTGGCTTAACAATCGGAACCGGATTGCATATCCGACAGGGAGTTCTGCCGGTATCTATGGCAGTTTTGTAAAGGGTTGACCCCATAATTATTTTTGCAGACAGTATCGCCTTGCAGGTCGGCTTATGAAACACCTTAGAATCTGCCGAGTATACATAATGGTACATTACCCGTGAAATTATATCGCGGTTTCGTTCCCGAAGCGCTGTCAGATACTCTCTCTTACAGCACTTGCAGGCTTTGTAGCCTTTTCGGAGTGCCGTTGCAAAATTGGGATAGCAGATTGTGTCGCCGTTGGAAATATTCTCACAACTGAGGGAATGAATTGTGTTTGTGGATTTATCGTAGACATAAAGGAGCGGTTGTTCCACCTTTTGCGGCTGCGTGGGAACAACAGGCTTCAACAGCTCTGATAGCGGATATTTTATCGTCTGCAACAACTCGCGCATTACACGAACATCGTTTTTTGAGCAGTGTTTGAGGTGCCTCTTGACTTTTATTCCTCTTTTTGCAGCAATATGGTAAGCGCTGCCGCAGGAATTGCGCTGACCTTTCAGGAAGCCATATATATGCGCGCTTATGCTTATTGCCTCGGGCAGGCTGCCGGAGTCGGAACATTCGGAGGCAAGCTTGAAAAATATGTCTTTCGATTGATCCAGCCACCAAAGAAGCGTATCATTGCCCAACCACATCAGAAAGTCAGAAATAACCTCAGCCAAGCTATTTGCATTTTTAAAATCTTCCGGAGAGCCGCCGTTGAAGGCAACCTGCGTCCAATCGTCAATAGCGTTGTCAATGGGTTTGATAAAGGAACAGAATGCGTTGACTTGATTCCAGTTACCATCCACACGAGCTGCGGCAAGCTGAACCGGCGAAATTTCTCCGTTTGCGGTTGTTACCCATTCTATGTCTGCAATCACATACATCGCTTGTGCCCCTCCGTTTTTCCCAAACCAAAGTATTGTATAAAGTCTATGGCATAATTATAGCATTGATTGTATTGCATTTCAATAGCGCAATCGCCTGAAACTGTGCCGTATATGATACAGATACATGTTTTGCAGGAATATTGAGGGGTTCTGCGCCATAAATGATACAGTTTAGTTTTGCGCTATTTACATATGGTTGAATGTGATATATAATTAAGATATATGATTTTGGAGGAGAATATAATGAAAAGCAATATACCGAATATTATCGGCTTTCACAAGCCTGACGAGCCGCATGGCTGCTTCAGCAACTGGTATCCTGCGGAGTTTGAGCTTGCAGGAATTTGCTATGCCAACTCCGAGCAATACATGATGTATCAAAAGGTACTGCTCGGGCGCAGATTTGACCTTGCTGACATGATTATGAAAACCCGTGCCCCTGAAAAGGCAAAGGACTACGCAGGCTCAAAATTCTTCACGGAGTTCGGCAGTATAAAGCCCGTCTGGGACAAGATTTGCAGGAATGTCGTTAAGCGCGGCGTGCGCGCGAAGTTTGCCCAAAATCCCACTATGCTTGAGGAACTGCTCTCAACGGGCAACACTCTGCTTGCGGAATGCGCAGGCAGCGACGCGATATGGGGCATTGGTATCAACCTGCACGACAGCGCGTGGCAGGATGTTCGCAACTGGCGCGGCAAAAACTACCTCGGAATAATCCTGATGGAGCTGCGCGAGGAGTTCAGAGCCGATATCGCGCGCAACGGTGCGGTTAAGTTTGAGTGCTTTTTCGACGCTGAGGCAAACGAGGCATGGCGAATGACTGCCGGTCACTTGCGGATGTACCCACAATACTACACCGCGATTCACACCTACGCGGACACGCTTACGGTCGGACATCTGCGCGACAGCTTCTATTACGGCAGCTCACTTGACGGCTGGGAAAACGCAATGCGCACAAACTTAGGCGGTGGGCTGCCGATTGCAGGGTTCTATGAGATGAAACAGGAAGTGTACGAGATATTCCGTAGGAATAAGTAATAAGAAATCCGAGGGTTTTCGCCCCCGGATTTCTTCGTTATTAGTTTTTGTCGAAAGTGGGTTTTCTAGGATGCTGCATCATAACTCCTCTGCAACGTTTTGTCCCGAATATTGCTCGATGGTATCGACAAGGTTCTTGACATATTCCTGAGCGGCTTCCTCTGTGCCAAACCATACAAGCGACTGACCAAACCCAAAGCTGCTGTTCTTTGCCGTTTTGATATCCCATTTCAGATATCCGCGCTGATTAAAGGGAAGAAGCGTGCAATCCTTTGCCTGTGCCATCACATTATACTCATGAATATAACCATCAGGAAATGTGCATTCCTGATAGGTTCTGAATACGGTAGCGTGCTTGTACCAGCCGACTACTCTGGTGGTATCGGGAGCCATTGTCGCACACCACACAACAAGAACATCCTCGGCGCGGTCTTGGTTTTTCAAACCCTCACAGCCGGAAATTTTTTCAATGTGCAGGTCGTTTCTCCTATCGCGCGAGCTTTTTGTCTCCACAAAGCCAAGACAGTATGTATTGCCGTCTTACAATTCTACGGGGTCAAAATTGAACTCCTCGTGACCGTAGCCGTTTTCCTTAACGTATTTGCCGCCGTTGTAGGGAATATCATCCTCACCTGCGCCGCGGTAGTATTTCATATACGATGTCTTGCAAAATAATACTCTCATAATTACATCTCTTTTATATCAAAATCCTGAAATGTCCCGTCAAGAAACTGGTCCCATTTGTAATATTCGGGGTATTTGTGCTCCTGCTCCCTGAACAGCTTGTTCTCGGGCTTGTCCGTCTGGTTTATTGATGATATTACCTCATATTTGCCGTCCGAACATCTCGTTTGTTACCTCGCGCATCGGCTAGTTCAGGTGATAGTAGGGCGTTGTATCAAACAGGATTTTCTCGTATGGGATTTACGCTGTTTTCATTATATCAAAAAATATCTGCAATTTCAATAGCATTGATATGTTTTTGCTTTGCAGCAAATCAAAAACCGCAATCAATTCCTCGAAAAATCTGTTGCATTTCTGCGTATATGATGTTATAATTAAAAATATTGACATAAGGTAACAGGTGGTGACACTATGAGCAGGATAGTATTCGTAGACAGCGAAATAAACAGCAGAGGTAAAATATGCGACCTCGGTGCGGTAACACCGGAGGGCGGAAGAATACACACGTCCTCTCATAGTATGTTTTCTGATTTGGTATCGGGCTGCAAATACGTCTGTGGACATAACCTGATTGCTCATGATATGAAGTATATCAGCAAACTAATACCGGGAGATCACATACTTATTGATACGCTCCCAATGTCACCGCTCCTTTTCCCGAAAAAACCGTATCACCACCTGCTGAAAGACTATAAAATCCAGACGGAGCAGCTTAACGACCCGGCAAACGACTCGGCTTTGTGCATGGAGCTGTTCTTCGACGAGGTAGAGGCGTTTACGGCGCTTGACGAAAGGCTGAAAGAAATATTCTTCGCGCTGAAAAGCGGCGACGAGCTTGAGATAAGGGGCGATTTTCTTTACGCGAATGGGAACAAGCTGGTTATACCGTCAAATGCTGTTCGCGAGAAGCTTGCGGCTCTGCGTGAAAAGGGTTATATGCCGTACAAGGCGAGGGTGTGCTTTATCGTCGAGTGGGTAAAGCAGGAAATGAAAAAATCCGCGGCGGTTATACTGCCCGAGATTTGGCTGAAAAAGAGTGGTGCATAAAGTGTTACACGATAATTGCAATTGTAATTACTCTTGATTTTTTAAGAAATTGGTGTATAATAATATCAGCAGTAATGTCATAATACTTAACGGAATAGCTAACCGTTATACATATTCTTTTAGGAGGTCTGAAAAATGGATAGATTAAAGAGCAAGGTCGCAATCGTAACAGGCTCAACAAGCGGAATCGGCGTTGGAATTGCAAAGCTTTTTGCGGCGGAAGGTGCAAAGGTAGTTGTTTGCGGACGACGCGAGGCAAAGGGACAAGCTGTTGTTGACAGTATTACTGCCGAAGGTGGAGAGGCATTCTATCATTTCATGGACATCACCGTGACTGAGAGCATTGACGCTCTGCTTGAAGATACCGTCAAGAAGTATGGCAAGATTGACATTCTCGTAAACAATGCCGCAAACGTTAGCTTAAAGGACGGTCGTGTTGACGAACTCACTCTTGAAATGTGGGACAACATCTTCCGGAGCGATATCAGAGGTACTTTCTATGCCATAAAGAGCGTACTTCCTTATCTTAAGGAAAACAAGGGCGGTTCTATCATAAATATCGGTTCCATGGCTTCCTGCGGCGGTGACTTAGGCTCCACAGCATATGCGTGCGCAAAGGCAGGAGTTGATATGCTGACAAAGTCAACCGCGCTCCAGTACGGCAAGGATAATATCCGCTGCAACTGCGTTCGTCCCGGACTTATCGTTACACCCGAAAACGAGGCCTATGTTCCTCAGGCACTTAAGGATGTTTTCCTGAACAACATCATGGTAAACCGTTACGGCGCTCCTGCGGATATTGCAAATATGTGTCTCTACCTTGCTTCCGATGAAAGCGAATATTTCACAGGTCAGGTCGTTACGGTAGACGGCGGTCTGAACGCTCATGTTTCCACAGTCGGAGAGTTCAAGAAGCTTAACTCGCGCACATGGTGATTACTGAAATACTTGATTTCTGAATAATGAATCCTCACCCTTTGCTTTACCGGCAGAGGGTGAGATGTTTTAGCGTCAAGGCATAAGAAAACCGCCCTCTCGGAGTGTCCGAAAGGGCGGTTAAAATTAGTATGATTTTCGGGTGTTGCTCACTTATATCATGTCTCAAAGATTGGCTCTGTTAAGTCATTCTTGCAGGGAATGGGCAACAAAAACCCTTACTTCTTGAAGCTTTCTTCAACCGCAACCGCACAAGCTACAGTCATACCAACCATGGGGTTGTTGCCTGCGCCGATAAGACCCATCATCTCAACGTGTGCGGGAACGGAAGAAGAACCTGCGAACTGAGCGTCAGAGTGCATACGTCCCATTGTATCTGTCATACCATAGGAAGCAGGGCCTGCTGCCATGTTGTCGGGGTGAAGTGTACGACCTGTACCGCCGCCGGAAGCAACGGAGAAGTACTTCTTGCCCTTTTCAACGCACTCCTTCTTGTAGGTGCCTGCAACGGGGTGCTGGAAGCGTGTGGGGTTAGTGGAGTTACCTGTGATGGAAACGTCAACGTTCTCCTTCCACATGATTGCAACGCCCTCTGTTACGTCGTTTGCGCCGTAGCAGTTAACCTTGGAGCGAAGACCGGTGGAGTATGCCTTGCGGAATACTTCCTTTACTTCGCCGGTGTAGTAATCCATCTCTGTCTCAACATAGGTGAAGCCGTTGATACGAGCGATGATCTGAGCAGCGTCCTTGCCAAGACCGTTGAGGATAACGCGGAGGGGCTTTTTGCGTACCTTGTTTGCCTTCTCAGCGATACCGATAGCACCCTCAGCAGCAGCGAAAGACTCGTGACCTGCGAGGAATGCGAAGCACTCTGTCTCATCCTCAAGCAGCATCTTGCCGAGGTTGCCGTGACCAAGACCTACCTTACGCTGGTCGGCAACGGAGCCGGGGATGCAGAATGCCTGAAGACCCTCGCCGATAGCTGCAGCAGCGTCAGCAGCTCTTGTGCAGCCCTTCTTGATTGCGATTGCGCAGCCTACAGTGTATGCCCACTTTGCGTTCTCAAAGCAGATAGGCTGAATGCTCTCGATGAGCTTGTAGATGTCAAGACCCTTTTCCTTGCAAATATCAGCGCACTCTTCAATAGAGTTGATGCCATATTCCTTGATAGCAGCGAGAATCTGGGGTTCTCTTCTGTCGTAAGATTCAAATAAAGCCATTGTTTTCTACCTCCTATTACTGCTTTCTGGGGTCGATGATCTTTACAGCGTCAGCAACGCGGCCATACTGACCCTTTGCCTTTTCAAATGCTGTGTTAGCGTCATCGCCGGCCTTGATGAAGTCCATCATCTTGCCGAAGTTTACGAACTGGTAGCCAATGATCTCGTTGTCCTCGTTGAGAGCGATGCCGGTAACATAGCCGTCTGTCATCTCGAGGTAACGGGGACCCTTTGCGAGGGTGCCGTACATTGTACCAACCTGGGAACGCAGTCCCTTGCCGAGGTCCTCAAGACCGGCACCGATAACAAGACCGTCCTCGGAGAAAGCGGACTGGCTTCTGCCGTATACGATCTGGAGGAACAGCTCTCTCATTGCTGTGTTGATAGCGTCACAAACGAGGTCTGTGTTGAGCGCTTCAAGAATTGTTCTGCCGGGCAGGATCTCTGCTGCCATAGCAGCGGAGTGAGTCATACCGGAGCAGCCTATTGTTTCTACCAGAGCTTCCTGGATAACGCCGCCCTTGATGTTAAGAGACAGCTTGCAGGTGCCCTGCTGGGGAGCACACCAGCCAACGCCGTGTGTAAAGCCGTTAATGTCGGAAATCTCCTTAGCCTTTACCCACTTAGCTTCCTCGGGGATGGGTGCCGCGCCGTGAGCAACGCCCTGTGCTACGGGACACATGTTTTCAACTTCATGAGAATAAGTCATTTGAGTTTATACTCCTTTCGATATTTTGCATGGAGGATTATTCTCCAAACATACATATATATTATACAATAATTTAAGCTGTTTTGCAATAGGTAATTGAAATTTTTTATGGCAGCTCCGCATAATTATTGTCGTACAAATTATGGAATATATGCGGTATGCTGAAATATTCATCAGAGGATATACAGAAATATCCGCCCGAGCGCCTGCTCGGGCGGATATGAGCGTGTCAAAAAAGTCACTTTACAGGGTGGCGAGAAAGGTGCAGATGCTAGGAAGCGTTGCTACGATTAGCCTTTGTGGCTGTCGTAGCGGCGCTGACGACGCAGATGCGCCTTTATCGACAGTCTGATATCCGCCCGAGCAGGTGCTCGGGCGGATATCATTATTTTAAGAGCTGCTCAAAGTCGGCGACCGGCATGGGCTTATAGTAATAGTAGCCCTGAATCAGATCGCATCCAAGCTTGCGGAGGAACTCTACCTGCTCGTCGGTTTCCACGCCCTCGGAAACGGTTGTAAAGTTCAGATTTTTTGCAAGCTCCACAATTGTGGTGATTACTGTTTTGTTTTTGTCGGTCAGCTCGTTTTTCAAAAAGAAGCCGCCGTCGATTTTGAGGGTATCAAATGGCATAAGGGTGATAAGGTTGAGCGATGAATAGCCCGAACCAAAGTCATCCACCGAAATGCGGAAGCCTGCATTTCTCAGTGTTGTCACGGCGTCGAGGAGGTGATTTAAATTCTCCGTCAGCATACTTTCGGTTATCTCAAGCTCGATGTTGTTTCGCGGGACGCCGAGACTGTCCACAAGCGCACATATCTTTTCCGGGAACGTATCATCTCTCATGTGATGGCGCGATACATTCAGCGATATCAGCGGAACCTTGATTCCCTCTCGTATCCAGCGCTTGATATCCGCAACGGCTTGGCGGTAGATAGCAAAATCCATATCGGCGATGAAGCCGTTCTGCTCAAACAGGGGCACAAACTTTGCAGGAGAGATGATTTCGCCGTTCGGTCTTATCCAGCGCACAAGCGCTTCCGCACCCTCGATCTCGCCGGTTGCGGTATTGACTTTCGGCTGATAGTACACCTTGAATTCGTTGTTTTCAAGTGCCTCCACCATGCTGCTTTCGATATAGCTGCGAGCCTGCAGCTCCTCACGCAGAGCGTTGTCGTAGAATGCGACCATATTGCTTGTATAATAGGCTCTGTTTTTTATTGTTTTCTGTGCGATGATAGCTCTGTCCAGTGCTGCCATTATTCCTGTGTTTTCACCGCTCAGTTCGTACACGCCTGCTATCAGGAATATCTGAATGCCGCATTTTTCCAGCACCTGACTTTGTGCGCTTGCAAGCATCTGGTTTATTCTGCGAAGCAGGTCTTCGGAATTTGAGTTCCGGTACAGGGCAACAAATCTTGCTCCCTCGGAGCGGCACAGCAGCTCATCTTCTCTGAGTGTTGAGGACAGGATATCGGATACTGTTATCAGGATAGAGTTGCCGAATTCGTATCCTTTTTCTTCGTTAAGGTGCCTGAAATTGGCAATGTTTATCACTGTGATAAAGCCGCAGTCGGGACGCTCGGCGGTAAGGCGCATTGCGTCTACGGCAAAGCGGTCAAATCCCATAACACCGGTAAGTGCGTCGCGGCTCTGGATATTGGTGATGCAGTTGGTGATATCTATCATGCTGATAACATAGCGCTCCGAGCCGTCATCCGACTCACAGACGCCTGCGGTGATGTCTATCCACCTGCTGTCGTTCTTTTCGTAGAATGCATTGGAGGCGGTCAGTTGTCCCGACTTAAGCTGGTGTGCAGGGCAGTCCACGCAGGGGCTGTCAAGACCGCGGATCTTCCGGTAGCATTTATCTCCGGGCCGCAGATCGTATTTTTGCATTGTGCTTGCACTTACATAGTCCACCTCGTAGGTATCGGGTACTATTGTAAAGCTTTCAAGGCGCATATTGCTTATCATGGTGTTGAACAATCTGTTGCGCTTTTTGCGGTGGACAGCGGCGCTTTCCTCTATGTTAAGGTGGTTGATAGCGCGTACTATCATATTGATAAGCTCTATATCCGACTGCTGCCAGATTATTGTTTTGTCCGCAACATAGGCTATATAGCCTGCAATTCCGTCCGCACATTTAATCGGGCAGCAAACGGCGCACACCGCACCGTTTTGCAGTCTGAAGCCGCATCTGTTGTTGGGCAGCCTGTCGGAGAGGATTATTATTTCGTCTTCCGACAGCAGCTTTTTCATTGCGTCGGTGCCGTATACGGGCGCTACCGACGGGAGGTAGTCGTTATAGCTTTCGGTGTTGTCGGCGCTCCATGGCATATCTGTGGTAACGCTGTCGCCGTTGAAGCTGCAGATGTAAACATAGCTGGAGTTGGTGTATTCACCGCTGAGGCAAATTGCGGCGGCAAGCGCGCTTTTTCCGTTTTCGTTATCCGAGAGCGCAATATTGATAAGATGATAAATCTTTTCCGCGCCTGCAGCGCCCGAAACATTATCGAAAGCCGGCACTGCTGCGGAGCTTTTCGGAACGGTATCGTTCATAGACGAGTTGAATTGCAGATAACCGTTTCCACCCTTGAGCTGTGCGGCGGTCAACGCTGTCTGCGCTTCGGAATACGCTTCGCTGTACTGCTTTTTGAATTTGAATATAGAGATGCCTGCGCTTATGGTGATTGCTCTTGCAGTGGTACTGTCCCTGAGCCCTATATCATTAAATCGGTAGATGATGCGTGATATCACGGAATTAAGCGTCGGGATATCGCGGAATTTGACATAAAACACGAAAACTCCGTCATCCGCACGGGAAAAAAGGCTTCCCTGTTCGACGGCGCTTTGCGCGGTGAGTACTTTTGCCAGTGAGCGCTGAATATCATCGGTATCAACGCTCTGAGAAGCGGAAAGCTCCGCATAGGAGTCTATGCCGATAACGACAAGGGCAGAGTTTTTGAACTCGGACGCATCCTGTGAACGTGCGGTAGCCAGACGGACGAATTCGTTATAGACAAGCGCTCCGGTGAGAGAGTCGCGTCTTTCGTCCGAGTCGGCGCCGATGCCGCCCTTTTCTTCCGTTACGTCAATGGTTCTGCCGACAACGCGCACGGGCTTTCCGTTGTCGTCGAATATCGTTTTTCCCTCATATCTGAACCAAGCTATTTCGTTGTAGTCGTTTATCGCACGCACGTCATAGCGCATTTCGACGTCTCCGCGTTCAAGTGCGTCGCAGAAACGGTGGAATACGGGCAGATCATCTGCATAGATGTTGCCCCAGCTTATTATGGTATCCCTGAAGTTACGGATAGGATCAAGCTTGGTTTCGTAGATGCCATTCAGCTTTTTGTACTGATAGCAGATGTCGTCGGCGATATCGTATTCCCACAGACCGAAATTGCTGTATTCGGATGAGATTTTGACCTTAATATTCTCGGCTCTGACGGCAAGCTTAAGCGAATTTATCTCACGCTTTTGCTCTGACAGCTTCTGCTCAAGCTCGGCTATTTTCTGCTCGTAGCTGCTTTCCATCTCCATCACCTCCGGAAAAAACACATTTGTGGTCACCTCTAAAAACCTCGTTTGAGTGAAAATGTGTACAGCACACCGCCTGCTTTTGTCAATAGCGAAAGCTTTGCGGCGACGGCGTCCGTGCCGTCGCTTTGGGCTTTCGCTTCGCAGCATCGTGCTGCACCTCCTCGTAAGGCACAAACACGACGTTTGTCTGTTGCCCCAAAAGGGCGGCATG
>JBJESD010000063.1:0-49073 GCA_051882595.1 Oscillospiraceae bacterium
CTTTGACTTGTAGGAGAGCCGCCTGTCCTTTAGGTGCGTGTTCGACATAACCGTGAAATTTGCGGTTTTCTCAACTCTGAATACTGTTGACATATCAATTCCTCTTTTCCTCTTTCAGCGCAGCTAACGCCAATAAAAAAGCCGACCACCCCTACGGCAGTCGGCTGAACGTACTATTAAATTGTGCTTCTTCTCCGCAGTTTTTCCGCAAGACCGTTGATTACCTCAAAGTCGTTGTCGCTTGCTATTTCAAGAAGCTGTGTGGTGTATCGTGCAAGGGCGGCGGCTTCGCTGTCCGAGAGCAGAAGCGGCTCGTAACTCTCCGAAACAATCTCAACATCGTCATTGTTGGGAACATCGCCGCCTGTCAGCTCCTCCTCGGTGTCCTCAATCTCATCGGCGATTTCATCAACCTTTGAAACGGGCGGAGGTGAAGATTTTTCTTTTTTCGGCTTTGGAGGAGATTTCTTCTGTATCTCCTTAACCTCTTTGTGAGAAATATCGGGCTTATTCTCGATAATATCCCTTTGCTGTTCGGGAGCGAGCTTTGCCACCTCATTTGCGGTGGATATAGACATCTCGCCGGACTTGACCGCCTGTTCGACATCGGGGATTGCGTTGTGCTTGATATTATCTATCTTTGCGACTTGGGCGGGGGACACATTCAGGACCTTTGCGATATTATCCCTCATTTTGCCTTTGACGGGCTTGCCGGCTTCGTCAAGTGCCTTGAAGATACGCTCCAGCTCCTCGTACTCACGCATAGTGTCTGCGTCCGAATACTTACGCTGTGTGGCGTTCATCATAATAAGGTCTAACTGCGTTTCCTCGTGAGATTTCGCACTCTTGACATAGCAGGGAACGGTAGTTGATTTGTACCTCCCCTCGTCAACAAGCAGCTTTATAGCCGTTAGCCGCCTGTGACCGCTGATGAGCCGAAATTTCCCGTTCTCTGCCGTTTCCACGATAAGAACGCTCATAAGCCCCTGTCGCTCAATATCCTCGGCGAGTTCCTCTATCTCCGACATCTCATAGAAATTGTCCTCGTTCGGCTGAATATCCTCTATCTCAATCATCTTCAGGCTGTCGATGAAGCTGTCGGAAGCCGCTGTTTTCAAATCCTCGGCTATTGCGTTGGTGAGTTTCAGTTTAGCCATTCAATCACACCCTTTCTCTTATTTCGGCGGCTAAATCTGCGTAGCTTTTCGCCGCACTTGTCCAACCCATATACTCACCAGCGGTCAGACCGCCGCTTAATGAGTTCTTGATAACCTTGCTATACGGGATTTTGCTTTTCAGAGTTTTATTTCCAAGCGTTTTATTTATCAAATCAAGGAGTTGTGCGTCTGCCGAGTTCTTGCTGTCGTACTTATTTATAAAGCAGCCGCCGAATTTCGCTCCGCATTTCTTCACGATACCCGTAACGGTAGGAACACCTTGAATTGAAAATATGCCGAGTTCTATCGGTATAAATACCACATCACACGCTCCGATGAGCCGTTCGGTAACTTTGGTGAGCGCAGGGGGTAAGTCAAGGAGAACATAATCGTATGCAGAGCCGAAAGAAAGAATATTCCGAGCGATAGCCGCCTGTTCTTCGTCCGTAAAGCTGTCAAACTCTGATGTAATGCCGTTCAGCTTCGGTGTAGCTGTGATTATGTCGATATTATCGTACCGAGTGTGGCACAAAGCCGTTTCAGGTGATACCTCGGTATTCACGAGAGCCTTGTCCAACCCCTCTTTCAGTTCCTCGGTGAAGAAGCGTGAGCAATTAGCCTGTCCGTCCACATCAATCACCAGAACACTGTTTTCGCCCGAAAGTTCATACGCAATGTTGATTACCGAGGTGGTTTTGCCGACCCCGCCCTTGTTGTTATAAAACGCTATTGATTTCATAGTAAACCTCTTTTCTGAATTGACCTCTTTTTTATATATGTACGGCGAGGGTGGGGAAAGAGGAAACCCCACCCGAAAGGAGCTACCTTTGCCGCACTGTTAAATCCTTTGGAGGAGTTTAACCGTTATAATCGTGTTCGGGGTATCTCAACTTGATTGCTTCAAAGTAGTAGTTAGCGTAGGTTGAGGTGAATATCTCATCGGGAGTAAACCGCTTTTCCTCGCCCTTTTCAATGAAGCCGTTCCAAAGATTAAACGCAAGCCGTGTTGTCTGAACTGATGTGCCTGTCTGCCAACCGCTGTGCAGACCGTCGGTATTGATAGCGTCACCCCTAAAGTCGAACACATCGTCAATGTGCCTTGCACAATCCCTATCGAGCGTGAACAGATACGCAACCGCACGGTGATAGCAGTCGGTTGATTTCATCTTGGCGAGGACAGCGTAGTATCTTTCCTCGTGTTCGTCGTTCTTAAACTGTACCATAGAAATTCTCCTCTCAAAACTGATTTATTAAGGTCTGTTTGCCTTGCAACCATATTGTAACGCATTAAAGCGGTAAAGTCTATACCTTTTTGAAAAAAATCGAACAAGTGCGAGATTTTTCGTAGGCTTCAACAAAAAGCGCAGTTATCCATTGTCGAAATTGGCAGGATTTACCATTGCGTATTTCTTTGCTAACCGATGTGCTGTTTCTGCTTCGCAGCCTCCCATTTCTCAACCCTCGCCTTACAGCGAATATCTTCCAGAGCCTTTTCTTCCTTATCCTTAAAAAACGGACACTTACCTCTAAATGAGGTGTTCGTTAGTGCGGAGCATTTTCCGTCCCAATATGCAAAGCACTTGCTGTTCTTGCAACAGGGCAAGGCAGCGTTCAGGCTGTCGTTCATAATAATTCTATCCTCCTTAATTTTGTAAGATGTGCCAAATTATTTGCTTGCCAACTGTGCAATGATACAACATTTCCGTCTAAATGCACAAGACTATCAGCAGAAATTTATATATTAGATAGATTTTTGTATCTATGCTATACCACAACGTCTGATTTTGAGCATAAAAAAAGCGGAGAGCTTCTTTCAAAACTCTCCGTTACACCTATTATAATATGGTATCTGCAATAGACACGCTTTTTCATAGGCGTATGCTTCTATTCTATTGTAAAGAAAAAGGACACCTTTCGTCGAAAAGCATCCTTTATTCGTTGTTCAGGTATGGTCTACGATTTTCGCGGCACTACAATTCCTTTTGTAATGCGGGTTTGCGCCCATATCCCTTATTATCCCCGGATAAACCGGGGATTTACTTATTATTCAGCTAAGAACAATCAGGCAATGAGAAGTATTTTACACTGCTTATTGCATTTGCTTTGAACTAACG
Organism: Oscillospiraceae bacterium; assembly: GCA_051882595.1. Lineage (GTDB taxonomy): Bacteria > Bacillota > Clostridia > Oscillospirales > Ruminococcaceae > CAG-115. Next base: position 3,272 of record JBJESD010000063.1, read on the forward strand.
TAAGGCTTACCGCCGTGATTACCGCGGCTGTCGCAGTCTCGGCTTTATCTTACTGTCCCAGCTCGTACGCTCTTTTGGTGCAGGCTTCACAGGCGCGTCTGACGTCGCCTGTTATATCTCCGCTGTACAGCTCTTCAAGACCTGCGATGGTCGTGCCGCCCGGAGAGGATACCTGCTTTATCAGCTCGTCTACCGTCATTCCGCTGTCGGTCAGCATTTTTGCAGAGCCGACAAGCGTTTGTGCAAAAAGCCTGAGCGCGGCTTCCTTTTCGATGCCAACGCTGTCGGCGTAGTCGATGAAGCCCTTTGCATAGAGGTACACGAATGCAGGAGAGCTGCCGTTTATTGCGATCACTTCCTTCATCTTATCGGAGGGAACTACCTCGGTGATGCCGCAGCTGCCTATTACGGCACGGGCAAAGTCGAATTCCTCGTCGGTGACGGAGCTGTCGCGGCTCATTGCGGAGGCTCCCAGACCCAGCATCATGGGAGTATTCGGCATTACGAGCACTGTTTTTGCATTCGGGATAGTGTGTTTACGGATAAACTCCGCTGAGATTCCGGCGCATATTGAGATGAATACGGTATCGGATGTTACGGCAGGGGCAATTGTATCCAGCACCTCGGCGAGCATCTGCGGCTTTACAGAGAGCAGGACATATCTGCACTGCTTTACAACGCTGATTTCGTCCGTGCATGGAGTAACCGGCAGCGCGCCCAGCTTTTCGGGGAATTTGTCATAGGCGAAAACTTCAATATCCATGCCGCTGTTTTTGATTCCGTTGATTATTGCGGAGCCCATATTTCCGGCGCCGAGCACTCCGAGCTTATTCATACAAACACCTCTGTTTTTTATTTTCCTGCCGCAGTTTTCTTCTTTGCGGCGGTATTCTTAAATATACTTTTGTAGGCAGCCATTATCGGGAACAGGATAAGTATAAGTATCATTATATCCACCGGCACCTGAATTGCATTTTTAACCAGTCTGACGGGGATTTTAACATTCCACAGGACTTCGGAAGACCAGATGCCCGAAACTACCATGAATGCAGGCGTCATAACGATATTGCAGACAAATGCGACCGAAACCTTTGCGCCGATGACGCGGAGAAGCTGTTTCCACGGCAGCGCAGCGAGCTTATGCAGGAACACTCCGTATACAAATGCAATGATTATAACATAGACAACAAAAAGCTCGTTGAAATGATAGATATTATACAAGATGAACACTGCCGCTGCCATGAACAGCGAAAGCAACTTTGCGTTTATTCCGCCGAGCAAAGCAGTGTTCCGGTCACTGTTCGGGCTGAACATTTCCTTGCTGAATTTCACGGGCTGAAGCCTGTAAAGGAAACAACCGTAAAGCATTCCGCCTATTGCCTCTACCAGCGTGAACAGCGGATTGAACATACTCATCATCTGCTGAACCAGCAGTCCGAGTATATCGGTTATTGTGCCCGCAAGGAAACCAACGGTCGGACCGAACAGCATTCCTATTGTCGCGAGAGCAATATAGGAGAAACTGATTTTCAGATCGTCGGTGACATTGATGGTGACGGATTTCAGCGCCAGATTAAGCGCGATCATCATTGCCGTTACTGTGATACAGCGCAGGCTTTTGAGTTCCTTTGCAGAGTCTGCAAACATTTTAAAAAGTGCCATAAAATATCCTCCTTTACGCAATACATAAATTACGGATAAGTTATGGCAACTCATAGGTTTTTTATGTACAGCGAGATGCGAACTCCGCACCGCAAGGCGATGAAGCGGCAGCTTTGCTATGCCGACACAAACATACATGAAGTATATCTGCGCAGCGTTTGGCATAAGCTGTGCGCATTCGTTGATGGGCAAGTCTGTCTTGCCGCAACACCTTTTCGTCCTTTCGGCAACTCTCCGTCCAAAAGGCACTTAACGCGCGGAATTCTACTCTGTTGATTTATCATGTATTGCCCTTGGCGAACGTCAAGGGCAATTACATCCGTTGATTTAGCCGATTATCAGATGCTGATATCGTTTGCGATCTTGTAAAGACGCTCGTTGAAAGGCTTAACCATGCTGAGAGCCTCCTGGATATCAAAGTCGCAAACCTTGCCGTCCTTAAGGCCGACAACACGGTTTCCGATACCCTTTTCAAGCAGCTCTACTGCGTAGTAGCCCATTTCGCTTGCCATTACTCTGTCGCGTACTGTAGGAGAGCCGCCTCTCTGAACGTGACCGAGGATAGTGGCTCTGGACTCGACGCCTGTTGCAGCCTCGATCTTCTTAGCGATCTCCTCCGTGCCGCCGACGCCCTCTGCTACGATCACGATGAACTGCTCCTTGCCGGAAGCCTGACCTGCCTTGATTTTTGCGATAACGTCGTCGAGATTATACTCTACCTCGGGAACGAGTATTGCTGTTGCGCCGCAGGCGATGCCGGTGTTGAGGGCGATGTGACCTGCATTTCTGCCCATTACCTCTACAACTGCGCAGCGCTCATGGGAGTGGGAGGTGTCGCGGAGCTTGTCAACCAGCTCCATAACGGTATTCATGGCTGTATCATAGCCGATGGTGTATTCTGTGCACTGGATATCGTTGTCGATTGTGCCGGGAAGACCTACGCAGGGGATGCCTGCCTTGGAAAGGTCAGCAGCACCTCTGAACGAGCCGTCGCCGCCGATAACAACGATGCCTGCCATATTTGCTGCAACAGCGTTGTCCTTAGCCTTTACAACGTATTCCCAATTCTTGAACTCCTTGCAGCGGGCAGTGAATATTTCGGTACCGCCTCTCTGGATAATGTCGGAAACGCTTCTTGCATTAAGCTCGACCATATCGCCGTTGAGCAGACCGTTATAGCCGCGGCGGATACCGATTACCTTAAAGCCCTTTTCGATAGCAGCTCTGGTTACTGCACGAACCGCAGCATTCATGCCGGGAGCGTCGCCGCCGCTTGTTAAAACACCAATTGTCTTCTGCATTTCAGTATTTCTCCGTTTCTTTGATAATTTTTAGCGCCGAAATGTCCGACATTCTGTCGGGGGTATCGGTTTCATTCACGATATATTTTACTACAAAACAACAGTTATAGTCAAGTGATTTTTGCGGTTTAGCTTATTTACTTCAGGATTATGTTGCTTTTTCCACAAATTTGCGCAAGTTTTTCTATCAATTCTGTGCATATTCTGACACCGCGGATATTATTTATTCGGTTTACCGAACGGTTGTTCATAAAGCAAAGCCGAACCTTTCCCACTCCCGGATAGCGCCGCAGCAGCTCTGTCGCTGCGGATATGGTTTTTGCGTCATCGGAGTGCACGTTGATATACAGCGCAGGCTGATTTCTTTCGGGGAGTGCATCTGCCCGGGTGATCACCTCTGCGATGAGCTTGGCGCTGCCGTCCTTGTGCGACAGCTTTCCGCGTATATGATACACCTCTGCTTCCTGCAATATTCGCACCGCTTTATCGTAAAGCTCGGGGAAAATTATACATTCTATCGAAGCGGTGCGGTCCTCCAGCGTGGAGAAGGTCATTATTCTGCCGTTTTTGGTTCGGTGGTTTCTTTTGGAGGTCATTAGCCCGATGATTGAGATTGTTCTGTTTTCCGGCTGAGTGAGCGCGTCCGCGATATAGCAGCAGTCCGCAGGTGCGCGCGCAATGTATTCATCCGACGGGTGCCCCGAAATATACAGCCCCGTCATCTCCCTTTCCATCTCAAGAAGCTGTCCGCGGCGGTACTCCTCGAGCTCGGGATAGACGAAGTCCTCGGGCTCGCCGTCCGCATTTCCGAAGAGGTCAAGCTGACCGCTTGCAGAGCGGCTGTATTCCGCCGCCGCGATGTCCAGCAGCTTATCTACGCTGAACATAAGCTGGCGCCTGCTCTGCGCAAAGCAGTCGAATGCGCCGCTTTTTATCAGTGCTTCCATGTATCGGCGGTTATTGTCCAAGCCTGCCATTCTAAGGCAGAAATCAGCGACCGAACTAAACTCTCCGTTATTTCTCTCGGAAATTATACTGTATATAAATCTTTCTCCGAGGTTTTTTATGGCAAGCAGACCGTATCGCACGGCTTTGTTTTCCACCGAAAACGCGGCGAAGCTGTGATTGATATCGGGCGGCAGCAATACCACTCCGCTGTCTGTCAGGTCGGTGATATACTCGACCATCTTGTCTGTCCAATCCAGCACGCTGGAGATAAGTGCGGTCATGTAATGGATATAATGGTGCTTTCTGAGGTATGCTGTACGGTATGCAACGGTGGCATAAGCCGCGGCATGGGATTTGTTGAAGGCGTAGGAGGCGAAGGTGCTCATCTCGTCGAAGATACGGTTTGCGACGTCCTCGGGAACTCCGTTTGCCACTGCGCCGCAGTTTGAGTCGGTGCCGTATATGAATGCGCTTCGTTCCTTTTCCATTATATCGTGCTTTTTCTTTGCCATCGCGCGGCGCACAAGGTCGGCTCTGCCGTAGGAATAGCCGCCGATGACGCGGCAAATCTGCATTACCTGCTCCTGATATACTATACAGCCGTAGGTGACGGACAGTATATCTTTGAGCAGGGGATGGTGATAGGTGATTTCGGCAGGGTTTTTGTGCTTGTTTTCGATGTATGTGGGGATAGAAGCCATAGGTCCAGGGCGGTACAGCGACAATGCTGCGGTCAGGTCCTCTATCGACTCGGGCTGAAGCCTGCGCAGAACGCTTGTCATTCCTGCGCTTTCAAACTGGAATACGCCTGTTGTATAGCCGTCCGAAAGCATCCTGTACACCTCGGGGTCGTGCTCGTCGATGTCTTTTACGCTGAAATCGGGCTGCTCGGCGCGTATCATGTCCTCTGCGCGCTTTATTACGGTGAGGTTTCTCAGACCGAGGAAGTCCATTTTCAGCAGTCCCAGCTTTTCGAGAATGCCCATGGTATACTGGGTCACAGTTTCTCCTGCTTCTGTTCTCAGCGGAACATATTCGGCTGCCGCTTCGCGAGTTATAACTATTCCGGCTGCGTGGGTGGTTGCGTGGCGCGGCATTCCCTCTATCTCCTTTGCGGCGTCCACGAGTTTTTGTATCTCGGGGTCGGCGGAGCACAGCTTTGCAAGCTCGCCGTTTTTGGCTTCCTCCTCAAGGGTGGACTTAAAGTGCGGAATAAGCTTTGCTGCGCTGTCGGCGGCGGAATAGGGTATGCCGAGAACCCTTGCCGCGTCGCGGAGTGCGCCGCGTGCTTTCATGGTGTCGAATGCAATTATCTGCGCCACATGGTCGGCGCCGTAGCGCAGACGGACGTACTCTATGACCTCCTGCCTGCGCTCGTTGCAGAAGTCTATATCAAAGTCGGGCATGGACACACGCTCGGGATTGAGGAAACGCTCGAACAGAAGATTGTACCTAAGTGGGTCGATATCGGTGATGCCCATGCAGTATGCGCAAAGGCTGCCTGCGCCGGAGCCTCTGCCGGGACCTACGGGGATATCCTGCTTTTTGGCGTAGCGTATGAAGTCCCAGACGATGAGGAAATAATCCACAAAGCCCATTTTTTCGATGATATCCAATTCGTAATTAAGACGAGAGTTTATACTTTCAGTTATATTACCATAACGTTTTGTGGCGCCGTTGAACACGAGCTTGCGGAAATACGCGCTGTTATCGGAAACGCCCGGGGCGGTGAAGCGCGGCAGCTTGGTCACGCCGTATTCAAAGCTGAAGCAGCATTTTTCCGCGATAGAAACCGTGTTTGCAAGCTCCTGCTCGGAGAAGAACCTGCGCATTTCGTCGTATGATTTAAGGTAGTATTCATCGGTGGGCAGCTGCATTGGATTGCTGTCGGACAGGCGCTTGTTCAGCCCTATGCAGGAGAGTATCTTCTGCGTGCGGCTGTCGGAGCGTTCAATGTAGTGCACATCATTTGTCGGGCACAGCGGAATTGCGGTGCTTTCGGAGAGCTTGCGAAGCCGCATTGCAAGCTGCTTGTCATGGTCGGTGTCGTGATTTTGTATTTCGATGTAAAAATCGTCGCCGTAGACCGAGCGGTACCATCCTGCTGCTTCGACAGCGTCAGCGAACCTGTTCTGCTCAAGCAGGCGCGGAATCTCTCCGTTGGTGCAGCCTGACAGGGCGATAAGTCCGCCGCTGTATTGCTTAAGCGTAGTCTTGTCGCAGCGCGGAACTCCGCTCATGCCGTTAAGCGAGGAGTCCGAAACAAGACGGCAGAGGTTCTTGTAGCCCTCCTCGTTTTTGCAAAGCAGCGTCAGGTGATATGCGTCGCGGTCGCTGCGGCTGTTGTCCGTGCGGCTGCCGCGCGCAACATACATTTCACATCCGATTATCGGCTTTATACCGGCGGCGGTACATTCATCGAAGAACTCGACCGCGCCGTACAGTACCCCGTGGTCGGTTATTGCAAGGGCGGTCTGTGAAAGCTCCTTTGCACGCTTAACAAGCCTGCTAAGGCGGCAGGCGCCGTCAAGCAGGCTGTATTCGGTATGAACATGCAGATGAACAAATTCCGACATGGCAAGGCTCCGTTTATTATCGTTTTAGTTTTTGCGTGCTGTACTTATTATATATCAAAATCGCTGCAATATCAAGTGCTGTGGCAGGGTAAATACAGAACGACCCCCGCTTTTTTGGCGAGGGTCGAAGATCTTTTTCAGATGATTACTCAGCAGTATAGGGGATAAGAGCAACCTGTCTTGCTCTCTTGATAGCTGTTGTGAGCTCTCTCTGGTGGTATGCGCAGCAGCCGGTTACTCTTCTGGGAAGAATCTTTGCGCGCTCTGTCATGCACTTTCTCAGCTTTGCTACATCCTTGTAGTCGATGAACTCGGCCTTTTCAGCGCAGAACTGGCAAACCTTTTTTCTTGCGCGCTTAACGGGATGAGCAGCTCTCTCAAACTTTTCAGCCATGGTACTGTAACCTCCTTATTAGTTTAGGTAAAACGGTGTTTTCGATTAGAATGGGTAGTCGTCGTCCGACTCTGCCGCGGAAAAATCGCTTGCAGCCGGTGCCGCCGGAGCGGGAGCCGCGCTGTACTGCGGCGGTACGGACGGAGCAGGTGCGCCATAGGAGTCGCTGTAAGAGCCACCCTGTGACTTTTCGCCTGTGAAGCTGATACGGTCAGCCACCAGCTCATACCATGTGGCGTTGTTGCCGTTTTTATCGGTATAATTTCTGGTAGTCATTTCGCCCTCGACAAGGATCAGGCGACCCTTTGTAAAGTAGCGATGTACGAAATCAGCCTGCTGACGCCATGCAACCACGTTGAAGAAATCGGATTTCTTTTCCTCGCCCTTGGTCTGGAAACGTCTGTCTACCGCGATGCGGAAAGTTGCGACGTTAACGCCTGTGGGAGTAGTCTTAAGCTCGGGATCGTTAACTAAACGACCCATCATAATGCACTTGTTAAACATGAAAGCACCTCCGTGTCAGCAGATTTGCAGCGTTTCCTGCAATTACTTGCCCTGAGCGAGCACTACGATAGAACGCAGAACGCCGTCAGTGATGTTGATGATACGCTCGAGCTCAGCAGGGAAATCAGGCTTGGACTCGAAGTTGTACAGAACATAGTAACCTTCGGACTCATAGTTGATCTCGTATGCGAGCTTTCTCTTGCCCCACTCGTCGATCTCGCCGAGTGTACCGTTTTCCTTGATAAGGTCAGCGAACTTTGCTGTCAGAGCCTTGATCTGCTCTTCGTCCTTCTTGAGAGAGAAAACGATGATTGCCTCATACTTTTCTGTGATCTTTGCCATTTATAAAGCACCTCCTTCTGGATTATATCCCGTGCCCTGTGCACGAGAAAGGAGTTAAGGTAGTGAATAAGCCTTAACTATGTTATTATATCAGATATAAAACGGCTTGTCAAGCACTGTTCGGGATATTTCGCGGTGGTTTTTGGCAAAAAAACTGGTGAATTTGCATATATCAGTAATACAACTACATTATTATATAATATTACGGGCTTGAATTATTGTAAAATTTATGATAAAATATAGAAAAAACTCAATTTGCGGCATATTCTGTTGTTGAGTGCCGATACAGAAAGGAAATTACAATGAGCGGAGTATCTTTGCAAGATAAATTTTCGGGGTGCCTGCTTGGCGGCGCGTTGGGAGACGCGCTTGGATATCCCGTTGAGTTTATGAACCGTGATGAGATATATGCACAGTATGGCAGAAACGGCGTCACATCCCCTGTGGTCAGCAAAAGCGAGGGCTGTGCGCTGATATCCGACGATACACAGCTTACCCTGTTCACCGCCGAGGGCATAATGTGGGCAGACAGCCTCGGTGCCGACAAGGAGCTTTCCAGCTACACGACCTATGTGTTCTATTCCTATCAGAGGTGGCTGTATACTCAGGAAAAAATGCTTGCCAGCCGGGAGTATGCTCATGTTCTGGACAAAAACGGAGATTATCCCTCTATGCTGCTTGGCGAGGAGATGTGTCGCAGGCGCGCTCCGGGCGACACTTGCCTGACCGCGCTTAAGCAGGCGGCAGGGCACGGATACGGCAGGCTGACAAAGAAAATCAATGACAGCAAGGGCTGCGGCGGAGTTATGAGAGCCGCACCGGCAGGGCTGTACTTCTGCCGCGACAGCGAGCGCGCTTTCCGCATGGCGGCGGAGTTCGCGGCGATAACCCATACGCATCCGACGGGATATCTGGCGGCAGGAGCATTTGGCGCGATCATCGCCGAGCTTATTGCAGGCGGAGATATCGAGGAGGCGGTCGATGTTGCGATGTATATTCTTAAAAGCTACGACGGCTGCATGGAGACCTACACCGCCCTTGACAACGCGCGCGTGCTGGAGGCAGGCACGGTATCTCCTCTGGAGGCGGTAAGCCGACTGGGAAGCGGCAGGACGGCAGAGGAGGCTCTGGCAATCGGCGTATACTGTGCGCTGTGCCATTCATCAAACGCGAAAAATGCGCTGCTTCTTTCTGTAAATCACGACGGGCACAGCGATAGCACCGGTTCGATATGCGGAAATATCATGGGGGCATATCTGGGCGTAAAAGCGCTGCCGAAAAAGTGGCTGGGTAAGCTTGAGCTCAGCGAGCTTATCCTTGATGTTTCGGATAAGCTGTATTCCTGCACCGCTGCACTCAGGGCTTAGTGGGATAAAAAGCGCCGTTTTGTGCGTGGATTTCTGACTTGCACAAACGGTCGCAGCATGGATTTTTTAGTATCCGTGTTGCTTATTTTTCAGCGAAAACCATAGGTTTTAGTTAATTTGCACATAAGAAACTTAAGAATTTCTACATAAATAAATTGACATTTTGCCCAGTTTTTAGGGTTTTGGCTGAACTTTGCGCTTGAAATAACGGCGGAATTGTGTTATAATTTATATACTCAAAAACGGTATAGGGCTTACTATGCCCTCTGCGCCGTTAAATTAGTTGCAATTCTATCAATTGCAGGGGAATGGAGGTTATCCGGTGAAAAAATTCTCGTATGAAGCCACCGATGTCAGCGGCAAGATAGTCAGAGGCAAGGAGATGGCTGAGGATTATCAGGATCTTCAGCAGAAGCTGAAGGAACGTAATCTGTACTGCACGAAGTATCGTGATCTCGGCGCAAATGACGCTGTTGATGTCAAGTACAGATTCAAGACAAAGGAAGTATCTTTTATCAGCAGACAGCTTGCGTCTATGACGTCTGCAGGTCTTTCGCTTGTAAGAGCGCTGCATATTCTGCAGGAGCAGCAGGAGAACAAAAAGGCTAAGGCTGTTCTTCTTGACATCTACGAGGAGGTACAGAAAGGTAAGTCCTTCTCTGATGTTCTCGCACAGAAGCCCGGCGTTTTCCCCGATTTGTTCGTGAGCATGGTTGCTGCCGGTGAGGCGTCCGGTACGCTCGACCTTATCCTGACGAGAGTATCCGACCACTTTGCCAGCGCTAACCGAACCGCAAATAAAGTCAAGAGCGCGATGGTTTATCCTATCATCCTTCTGGTGCTTGCTCTTGCGGTAGTAGTTCTGATGTTTACCATGATCCTGCCTATATTTGCCGGCATGATGGATCCTAAGGATCTTACACCGCTTTCAAAGGCGATGATGGCGTTTTCCGATTCACTTATTAATTACTGGTACGTTTATGTAATCGTCATTCTTGCGATTGTTTTTGCTTACTGGGTTGGCAGAAGAACTCCGGCTATCAGGCTTAAGATGGACGAGTTGGTGCTTAAGATACCTAAGGTTGGAACGCTTATCGCTACTATCTACACCGGTCGTTTTGCAAGAAATATGTCCAACCTTTATGCGTCCGGCTTACAGATGGTTGACTGTATCGAAAAGTCCGTCGCCGTTCTCGGCAACTCTTATGTAACTAAGAAGTTCGAGGAGGTTGTCGATAACATCAAGCTTGGTGAGAGTATGTCGAAGGCTATCGAAAAGACCGAGATATTCGAGGGTATGTTTACGTCGATTATCTTCGTCGGCGAGGAATCCGGTACGCTGGATACCATCCTTTCAAAGGCTGCCGACTTCTACGAGGAAGAGGCTGATACCGCTATCGGAAAGCTTGTAGGTATGCTTGAGCCGTTGATGATCATCATCATGGGTGTCGCTATCGGTCTTGTGCTTGCGGCAGTATTCCCGATGCTGTACGGCGGTATGATGAATGCACAGTAAACTAATAATTAAATTAATATGAGGTGACAAAATGATTTCGATTGATATTACCGACAGACAAATAAAGCTTGTTCGAGGCATTCATAGCGGCAGCAAGGTAAGAGTGCAGGATGCCGATATGCGCGAGCTTACTCTCGGCATGGTTTCCAACGGATACATAACCGATGTTCCTATGGTTGCTGCCGAGCTTAACGATATCATCAAAACAAAGGAGATCAAGGAAAAGGATGCTATCGTTTCTATAACATCAAGCTCTATCGTTTATAAAGAGTTGCTTATCAACAAGCCCAAGAGCCTTAAGAACACCGTTGCCATTGAGGCAATGATCCAGGCAGAGATGGGCGTTACCAATGAATACAACATATCCTATACCATCGCAGGTGAGGCTGAGGACGAAGAGAAGAACAAAAAGCTCAAGGTTATTGCGGCTGCCTGTCCCCAGAGACTGGTTGACGGCTATGTAAGACTGTTCTCGCACATCGGTCTTTCGCTTAAGGCTGTAAATATCTCCAACAACTCTGTTACACGTCTTATCCTGAACACTCCCAAGATGGCGGACAGAATGCCCCTGCTGCTTATCCAGGTGGACAGAGGCTTCCTTAACATGAACCTTTATGAGGATAACCAGATAGTATTCTCGCGTTACTTCAACATCGACCCTATGGATTATGACAACGCCCCCGACTATGTAACAAGAGCGGTGTATGATAACCTGTTCAGAATGATTCAGTTCATCAAGAGCCGCAAGGGCGCAAAGCCGCTTAAGGAAATCATGTTCTACGGTGATATCCAGAACTTCATCGAGCTTTCCAACGCGGTTTCCTCGTTCAATGTTCCGGCGTTTGTACTGGCTACTCCCAGCTCGGTCATCACCATGGCGGAAATCGACTTTACAAAGTATGCGAACGCTATCGGTGCTATCTACCGCAGAAACAAGGACCTTGAGCATATCAACCTGCTGGAGGCTACTTCCGCAAAGGAATCCAAGGGCATGAACGGTTATCTGCTTGCCCTCGGCGGAAGCTGCATCGGCGCTGCTGCTGTCGTGCTTGCCATCGGAGGCGCTTTCGCATTTTATAACAGCAATATCCAGAAGGATATAGCTGCTGTACAGGAACAGATCAATGATCCCGGTCTTCAGAACGATAACAGCATCGTTGACCTTCGTAACACTATGCTTACGGGCTTCAACAATTACAACGATAACATTGCGCTTACAACAGATCTTTTCAATTATATGCCCAAGTCTACAAGCTACGTTGTCGAAAAGGTTAAGGAGCCCCTTGAGGATATCGTATCCAAGAAGGGCGATAAGGACGAGATAAAGCTTGACCTTGTGTCCATCAATATCAACAAGTATTCGGTAACGGTTACTTTCCGCGGTCTTTCAAACGGAGATCCGTCTCATGTGCCTTCGCTGTATGTTGAAAAGCTGATAAATGAGGTTAAGGACAAGAACGGTGATCCTTATTTCCAGAATGTCAAGTATACAGGCTTCACAAAGGTAAATGCCTCGGATGAGTCTACCTTTATCGCACTTGCAACAGGCGAGGAAAAATATGATACCGTATTTGAATTCTCACTGTCTATGAATGTTAAGGCAGGCAACGACGAAGAGCACGCAAATACAATTGACTTAACCGGCGGCAAAACCGGCGCAGAGGAGGTAACTGAATAATGAAACTCAGTAAGCAGGAAAGAATTGGCGTACTTATCATCGCCGTTGTACTTATTTTAGTTCTTGGAGTTATCTTCTTTGTAGTTCCTAAGTTCAAGGAAGTAAAGTCCAGCAAGCTTCTGCTTGACAGCAAAAAGACCGAGTATCAGGCAGCGCTTGATAAGGCGGCAACAAAGGATGACCTCAGAAAGCAGATCGAAGACGCTTATAAGGCAGGCAGAAACAGCGCTGATATGTTCTTTGAGGAAATGACCCCCTATGAGCTTGATAACGAGGTAAGAGCGTTCATCAAGAAGTGCCAGGATGACGGCATTAACGTTGCAGTTGAGGAGCTCGCTGTAGGCGAGGCAGGCGTAGAAGCACTCAGCGTAAGCTTTTTCGATGAGTCAAAGGGTGCGGAGTACGACCTCAAATCCTATGCAAATCAGGGCGAGACGCCGTCCGCAGAAGAACTCCTGTCCGAAGCAAGACGTCTTATCCTCATGACAAGACTGTCTGCTGTTCAGAACGTAGCTGCATCCAAGGCTTCTTTCACAGTTTCTGTTCTGACGCGCGACGACTATATCAAGTTTGTAGACGCTGTCAACAACTATGAAAAGGAAGAAAACGGCAAGAAAACAAGAAAGGCTATGATAATCAACGGTCTTTCCCTCGAGTATACCGAGATTATAGATGAGTATGACGCTATCATCGAAGAGATGAACGCAACTCTCGATAAGGACGCACAGGACGCTCTTGAAGAGTACGCTGAGAAGAATGACTTCAAAGCAGCAACAAAGGATGACAAAGCCCCTGCAAACGGCACGGGCGACGAAAACAATAACAATAATAACACTCAGCCCGGAGCAGAAGACGAGGACGATGAAGAGGAGGGCAAGAGAATATCTGATCTTCTTCAGCCCTATACTGTATCCATCACATTCTACTGCGTTGAGCGTATGCAGGATCCTAAAGATATCCTCGACGCGCAGGATGCGGCTTAACTGTGTAAGTCGGAGCTGCCGACACATGGAGGCTTGATAAAAATGAAACATGCACTCAGAAAATACATAAGCAGCCGCGGAAGCGCGCTGTTTATGGTAGTAAGTACGATGTCTGCGCTGATCGTACTGGTTACGGCGATGTACCTGTCGGTGCTGTCGTCAAGACAGGTACAATTCACTGTGTTCAATCAGGAGCAGGCTTATGTATCGTCTACCGCAATTTCCGATATCATTCAGGCTTATCTTAATAAGGGCCTCAGTGACGGAACGCGCCCGGAGCTTGTTACCGCTCTGCTTAACGATACATCTATGCCCGAAGGAGGCAAGCTGTCAACAAACGGCAACGGCTTCAAGGATTTCACCGGATTGGATACCGATAGTGCCGAAACCATTTATGGCGCGTATGATATCACCTTTACCAGAATGAATGACGATGGTGTATTCCGCATCTTCGATATGGCGGTAACCGTTGCAAACGATGGTACCTACGATACCACCCATACTCTTGTGGCTGTACCTATGGTTACCGATGAGGTTGAGGATATGAACGAAACCTTTGCGGCTACCGGATATATCCCGAACGACGTTTGGATCGATAGTGGTATCTATTACGGTTCCATGTACTTTGACTCGGAGTATACAAGAATAGGCGACGTCGTTAATTCCGGCGGCGGCTGTACCATCTCCTGCGAAATGAGATGCGCAGGCTCGCTGGTATGCGACATGAAGACCGCAAACAATGTTGTACTTGACAAACCCACTACATGGGTAGTCGGCAATTCCATGCTTATCGGCGGTCAGCCCCGATATTTCGATCTCGGCGGCGACGCTACCGAGAGAGGTCAGCTTTATGTCGGCGGCGACCTTGTTATCAACCACAGAAACAAGGGTGTTCAGTTCGGCGGAAGCTCGGCAGAGCCTACCGACGTTTATGTTGTAGGCGATGTTTATCTCACCGATATTGATAAGTTCTACGGAAATCTTTACGTTGGCGGCAACCTGTATTTCTGCGGACGTTACAACAACGGACAGTGCACCGGCAATATCTATATGACCCCCGGCTCGCACGTCTACATTGACGACGGAAACGGAAACTACTACAACGAGAATGACACATATGTAAGCCCCGGCTACGATGCACTGTGCTGGAACAGCACATATTATGATTCCTACAATTATAAGTATGAGGGCGGCAAGCTTGTATATGCTGTCGGCGGCGGAGTAAGAGGCGTTGGTCCCGAGAGCATAAAGGCTTTCCAGGCTACATTAGGCACTTGGGATAAGGCCACGGCTATTGATTACCTCAACAAATCGCTGATACAGACTCCGTTCTATCTCTGGAAGCCCGACACTTCTGCCGCTATGGCAAACGAGATCGACATCAACTTTGATCTCGGCTGGGAGTCTCACTGTGAATATATCAAGGTTATCGACACCGACTGCACTATCAACGAGATAACCTGCACAGGCAACCAGTGCACACCGACAATTATCTTTGATACCGGCGATGACCCCGATGGTCAGCTTGTTGTTCGTCTTGGCAAAAACAACTATAACTGGGACGGCGTCGGCGGAGATGACGCGTTCTGCTGGGCACCCGAGAGAGAAAACGGAATGCTTGAATATATCAACGTTCTTACCATCGGCTGCGGCAGCCTTGTCATTGATGTACCCGCAGGTGTAAACTACCAGGCAACCAATCAGGAGTTTATGGGACATATCGCATGGTTCTATGAGCTTGGCGGTTCAATCAAGAATCTTCCGGCAAACGGTAAACCATATTTTGATATCAACCGAGGCAACTTTGTTAGCGCATACAACAAGGTAAGCCCCTATATCCATCACAGCAGCGGCTGCACCACCTGCGACACACTTACTCTTGTTACCAAGGGTGACGGAAGCAAGTATTATACCTGTCCGCATCACGGCGGCAGATATGACGAGGACGACAAGGAAGCAATCGAAGACAGCGGCATTTGTCCGTGCAACAATCGACTGCACAATCCTCCGACCTGCACCTACGGCGGAGAAACGCAGAAGGCTAATGTAAACATCTATCTCGTATCCTCTTCGGAGAGTGCGACAATAAGCTTCAGCGGCGACGGTGTAATGAACAACCTGTTCTTCGGCTTCGTATATGCTCCCTACATGACATATATGGACGAGGGCGGCGGCGGCGGTCTTAAGAATGTCGGCGGACTTATCGTTTCCGACTATATCCTGCGCGGCGCGTATACCTACATTCAGTGCTATCCCGACCTTCCTCTTAAGGACATAATCGGTGATAACCACGAGGGCGACGGAGGAAAGACCAATAAACCGTGGCGTGTATACGGAGTATAACGAAAGGAGATAATGCAATGAAAAAGTTAAGAACCAAGCGCGGTTTTACGCTGGTTGAAGTTATGGTTGCGTTTGTTATCTTTGCAATCATGGCTGCAATGGTTGCAGGTCTCCTTATGACCATCAACAGGACAAAGCAGGAAAACCTGAAAATAGAAAGTGAGATAGAACAGCAGAAGAGCGCTTACTATCTCACCGAGCAGGATACCAGCTATGCTGCGTCCAATAAAGCCGGTACGCTTGATTTCCACTTTTCGGGTGTATCGGATTTTGGCATCGACTACGAAATAGGCAATCCCAACGATGCGTCCTATACCGGATTTCTCGAGATCAACTATCCTGTCGGCGATGTTGATTACTCCAAACTCGAGGAAAACAATCCCGAGGAAGTTGACCCCAAAAAGGGCGGCAAGGGTGTAACAGATCGTCTTGACTCAAGGATTTACGGCGACGAGGACATCGACACTATCAGCGTAAAGCTTGTATACGACGCAGGCTACACGGGTACCGGATATCGCTACAAGGTGTATTCGACCTGCGATTCTGCTAAGTACAAGGCAGATACAACAAGCGACTATCGCAACTATTCACAGTATCGTCTGGTTTTCCCCAGTCCTATACTTGAGTACGGTTATTTCAAAGAGGATGCAGACGGAAATATTCTTGAGGTGAGAAAGCTCGAAGAAAAGGTCACCCCGACCTATAAGGTTGGTATCACAGATGACTTTGATGTTTACTGCCCCGTAAGAAACACTCCTATTCTCTGGGACGTTGATGATGACGGAAACCGCATTGCTCCTCTGCTTTACGGAGGCATCATCAGAATTGCTAGTCTGCAGACCGGAACAACTCTGTTCGAGCTTGACGAAGCAGGCGGAAGATATTTCTATGTAGTGCTGCAGGATAAGCTGGAATACGATCCGACCGATCCCAGCGTACCGGAATACAAAAAGTGGAATATCAGCGATATTACCACAATATTCGGTACAACCGGCACAAACTGCGATTTGTCCGATCTCGGTGTTGATAGTGACGGCAGATATATCTACACGCATTACGAAGAAGTAAAAACCGGCTCAACCGAGTTCCACAAGAACCTCTTTGGCTGCTTCCCGAATAAGGACTACGTCAAGTAAGGGGTGGTCGGATGAAGAAATTGTTGATAATTCTCAAAAAACGCAGAAGCCACGGCTTTACGCTTGTAGAGATGATCGTTGCGGTCGCTTTGCTTGCAATACTGCTTGCGGGAATGATGATCTTTATTACGCCGATACTGCAGTCGTATAAGGATAACCAGACCCTATACACAGCGGAAAATGTTGCAACAAGCATTCAGCGTACCATTACAGGTACGCTGCGCAATGCTTATCAGGTTGCCATATTCACATCCGCGGATTATAACTCCAACAAGACAACGGCAATCATGGATAAGGTTAAGCCGCTTGCCACCTATGTCAATTCCAAGAATGCGGATACTACGATCTCGCTTAACCGCTTGTATGAGCTCAGATGCCTGAGTCTCAGATGCAACGACGGGCAGTACTATCTGTGCGACGAGGTCGTTACCACAAATCCGACGCCGGGCAACGGCTATATCGTCGGAAATGCTGACAATTCCGCTTTACTGGACAGCACAAAGGTTTTCAGCGATGTGCTTTACAACGGATTGTATATGGATTTCGGCTTCTCTATTCCCACTGAGACGAAATCAGACGGAACAACACAGCCCAGTATCGACACGTTAAAGTATACGATAAAAGCATACGGAGACAAGAACAAGAAGAGCGTCGTATTCAACGGCGCAGGAATGACTGAGCTGTATGCCATCAAGGTTTTGAGACGCTCGGGCGGTGCTGCCGCAGAGTACAACATCACAGTCAATGATGTCAGCAGTGCAACCGGCAAGGATATCTATATCTACTATGTAGCCCGTAAGCTCAAGGGCGTTTCAGGTCCGTGATACACGGAAAACACAGCTTATATTAAAAACCAGTCCGCCCCGCTTGATCGGCGGAGCGGACTGATTTAGCTTGTGCAAATAGCATTAAATTACATTATATTCAACAGTGAAACATACCAGTTGATGATCATGTCACCAACAAGCCACGCGGTTGCAATACCAATGGAAAGAAAGGGACCGAACACCATTCGGCGTGAGTATTTAACCTTTTCGACCAGATCTTCCTTGATATAAATTCTGAATGCACCCTCTCGTTCTGTTGTGATGTTATCTCGGATCGCTTTGCTGAGGGATGATTTATCCGGGATTCCTTTCCAGGCATTCTCATCAAGGAACTCCCACTCTATATCAGGCTCGCCGTTGCTGATGCCGCCTACGATGATATCCTCGTGTCCCTCGGGTATGTAGCCGATATCGCGGTCAAGCTGCTCCTGATACCATTCCTTTACAAGCTCTTCAAGCTTGGCGGTTATTTCTTTTTCTGCCTTGCGGTCGTGAGCTTTCTTGATAACACCGTAAATTGCGCCGAGGACGATACCAATTAACAGTCCCGGAAAAACCTTGTAGCCAAGCATAAGCGAAGCGCCGATCATAAGCTGAAGATCGCCTCCGCCCATGCCGCCGACAAGAACCAGCAGAACAAATATTACTGCGACAATTCCGAGCGTGATAAGACGCTCGCTCCATACAACGTTATTAACCGAATACGGCAGGAAGAACGAAGCTATTCCGACAACGCCGATTGAGATGCTGCAGGCATACGGTATCTCGAAATGGTCGATATCAATGCAGCTGAGAACGATCAGTATCGGGAATACAACAATGGCAACGCCGAACTCCCACCATGCACCGATTCTTCCGAAGCGAAGATACGCGAGCAGGTAGGCTGCTGCGGTTATTGCTTCAACTATCATATAGCGCGGAGAAATCTTCGCCTTGCAGAAGCGGCACCTGCCGCGCAGAATAAGCCAGCTGAAAATCGGGAACATATCGTACCATTTCAGCCGTTTTCCGCAGCTGAAGCAGTGGGATGGCTCAGTGATGATGGATTGCTTCAACGGCGTGCGAAGTATCACGACATTGAGGAAGCTTCCGATTACAGAGCCGAAAATAAACACGAAAACACATATTACTATCTCGGGTAATGTCATTTATCATGACTCCTTTCAAATAAGATAGTATTATTTTATCACATATACAAACATTTTGCAAGTACAGAGCGCAATTTGCTCTGTCGGCAAATCAGGGCGGCACCGCAGCCGTTCGGCAAAAATATGCGGTATTGCTTATACATCCCCGGTCGGCGCGTGCCGATACGAAAATAATCCGAAAGGAAGAATTTGCAGATGGCTGCACCCATGAAAAACCTACCTATTGGTAAGATCCTGGTAGAAAACGGATTTATCAATGACAAACAGTTGGAGGAGGCGCTCGAAAAGCAGAGAAACTCACCCGGAAAAATGCTTGGTGACATCATGCTGGAGCTTGGACTTGTTTCCGAAACCCAGCTTGCACAGGCACTTTCAATTCGACTTAAGGTTCCGTTTGTTGATTTGTCTACCGCTCAGATAAACCGCGAGGCGGTTATGAAGATCCCCGAGGAAACCGCAAGGAAAAAGACGGTACTCGCGTATGCAATCAACAACAACCGCCTGCTTGTCGCAACGAACGACCCCATCAACTTCTACATATTTGAAGAGCTGAAGGTGCAGACAGGTATGGAGATCATTCCTCAGATCTCCACAAAGACAGCAATCGAGGAGGCTATCGGAAAGTTCTACTCGCAGCAGCAGGTGGACAGCGCCGTAAGCGAGCTTAACAGCGAACAGCAGAATATGCAGGACGCCGCAGTTGACGAGTCGGGCGAGCGTATCGATAATGCGCCTATCGTAAAGCTGGTTAACATGATGGTTGAAACCGCATTCAGAATAAAGGCAACCGATATTCATATCGAGGCGTTCAAGACAAGGACGCGTATCCGCTTCAGAATCGACGGCGAGCTTGTCGAGCAGGATATGAAGGTGCCGATAGCGTTCCATAACTCCATCATCACGCGTATCAAGATCCTCGGCGGTATGAATATCGCAGAGCGCCGTATCCCTCTTGACGGTCGATTTGGTATGATAATCGACGGCGTGCAGCAGGACCTCCGTGTATCCACGATTCCCTGCGTATACGGCGAAAAGTGCGTTATCCGTCTGCTTTCGTCCGCGGATGAAAAGACCAGAAAGATCACCGACCTCGGTATGACCGACTATAACTACGAGATGTATAAGCAGATCATACGCTGTCCTAACGGCGTTATGCTGGTAACAGGTCCTACGGGTTCCGGTAAATCCACAACACTTTATGCGACGCTTGGTGAGCTGTCCCAGCCTAACGTAAACATCGTTACCGTTGAGGACCCTGTCGAGAAGAAAATCGACGGCGTTAACCAGTGTCAGATCAATGCAAAGGCGGGTATGACGTTTGCTGCGGCTCTGCGTTCTATCCTCCGTCAGGACCCGGATATCATCATGGTCGGTGAGATTCGTGACGGTGAGACCGCCGATATCGCTATCCGCGCCGCTATCACGGGACACTTCGTGCTTTCCACACTGCATACCAACGATGCGGCTTCCACTATCGTCCGTCTTGTGGATATGGGTGTTGCGCCGTACATGGTTGCTTCCTCGCTGGTTGGCATCATCGCACAGCGACTTGTTAAGCTGCTTTGCAACGAGTGCAAGGAGAAATACACGCTTACGGACGAGGCTGACCTTCGTCTTGTAAGCAAGACAGAGCCTGTTGAGATTTACAAGCCCAAAAAGGGCGGCTGCAAGGCTTGCCGCGGAACAGGCTACTCCGGACGTACGGCTATCCACGAGATCATCGTTACATCCAACGACATCAAGGAGCTTATCTCCGCCGGCGCAACTGCCGAGGAGATTGGCGCAAAGGCTACCCAGAATGGTACACTGCTTCTGCGTGACAACGTTACGCAGATGGTACTCGCCGGCAGAACCACAATGGATGAGCTGGTAAAGGCAACCTACACGGTATAATCATTGCAATAATAAAATGACATAAGGAGAATTAAAGTGGAAGGTAATAATAATGTAATGGACATCAACCGCATACTGGACGAGGCAAGAGAGCTTGGCTGCTCGGACTTGCATTTTACCGCAGGTCTGCCCCCGATAGTACGTCTGCACGGCTCTATCAGAAAGCTCAGCGGCTACCCCGACTGTACAGAACCTATTATTGTAAACATCATCAACCAGATCACATCCATCAAACACAAGTCCCAGATCTCAAAGGGTCTGGATACCGACTTCTCTTACGTTTCCACCTCGGGCTTCCGCCACAGAGTTAACGTGTACAGACAGCGCGGCTATCATGCTGTTGCGCTCCGTCTGCTGAGAAACGATATCCCTACCCTTGCAGACCTCAGCCTGCCGGCAACCCTCGGCGAGTTTTCGCTTGCGCCGCGCGGACTTGTACTGGTAACAGGTCCTACCGGTTCGGGTAAGTCCACCACCCTCGCCGCAATGATCGACCACATCAACCGTCAGAAGAACTGCCACATCATCACTGTCGAGGATCCTATCGAGTATCTGCATACTCATAAGCAGTCCATGGTAAACCAGCGTGAGATAGGACAGGATGTAGACAGCTTCGCAGGCTCGCTTCGTGCCGCACTCCGTGAGGACCCCGATGTTATCCTCGTAGGTGAGATGCGTGACTTCGAAACTATCAACGCAGCCGTAACCGCAGCCGAAACAGGCCACTTGGTGTTCTCCACACTGCATACAACCGGTGCAGCAGAAACCATCGACCGTATCATCGACGTATATCCCCCACATTCTCAGGGACAGATCCGTTCGCAGCTTGCAAACAATATCGTAGGCATTATCTCCCAGACGCTGGTTCCCACAGCAGACGGCAGGGGCAGATGTGCAGCGCTTGAGATACTTGCTGCAACAGACGCTATCCGCGCAATGATACGCGAGGGCAAGATCCACCAGATTCCCGGTACGATCGCAACAGGTAAGGCTCATGGAATGCACACTCTCGACCAGGATCTTGCAAGACTTGTCCGCATGGGCAAAATCTCCAACGAGACCGCCCTCGGCAGATGTCAGGATCCCAACGAGTATAAGAGATACCTCGATATGGGCGTTTAATGCGGTTTACCCTCGGGATAAATGCATTGATTAACAACTTGTCGTATATAATGATGCAGGAGCTTTTTGTGTAACAAACATGTAAAATTGTGCATAAGCGCCAAAAATAGAACAGCATTTCATGATTTATTAACGAATTTGTGGGTTTATTTGAAAAAAAGCCAAAAAACACTTGCATTTTATTTTGCGATGGGCTATAATTAGTACACAGACAAAAGATGTCTGCACTTATTTTTCGGATATAACTCCGCTGGGGTTATACATAATAAATTTTTTAGGAGGTCTTTATCATGATAAAGAAGCTTCAGGCCCTCAAGGCTAAAAAGGGTTTTACCCTCGTTGAGCTGGTAGTTGTTATCGCTATCATCGGCGTTCTCGCAGCTATCCTCGTTCCCACAATGCTGGGTGTAGTTCAGGATTCTCGTATTTCTTCTGCTGACCAGGCTGCTGCTCAGGTTAGAAACAATACAACATCCTTCCTCACCAAGCTGAACACCAAGAGCGTTACAATGATTGACGAAACCGACTTCACACTTACTGTTGTTATTGATACATCAGGTAAGTGGACAGTAACCGGTGGCGGTGCAGACGACTGGCTCGATGGTACAAACCACTGGGGTACAGATTCCGCTACTGATACCGACAAGGAGTCCCTCTACACAGCATACATGAAGGATATGCTGTCCGACCTTAAGAACTCCTACGCTGAGGTTCACTTCTCCGGCGGCAAGTGCATCGGTGCTTCGCTCATTTCCGGTACAACTTCTGCTCCTGCAAGCGTAACAAAGCCTACACTTGCTGAATTCAAGGGCACAACATCTGCTGCATTCATTAAGAAGGCAGGCGTTTCCGGTTCTACAGTAATCGGTACAGCTCCCAAGCTCGACAAGTCTGCTTCCACGTAATCTGACGATTACAGCGGCTTAACAGCTTAACAGCTTAAACACAATGTCCTCGGCGGCGAAAGCCGTCGGGGATTTAGTGTTATTATTAAAGCGCTCTTAATACGGCGCGTTTTAATAATAGCATTAACGTGCGAAAGGATGGTTTGCATACATGGTTAAATATTTGTCCGCGTTGAAGAACAAAAGAGGCTTTACGGTTGTAGAGCTTGTTGTCGTTATCGCTATCATTGCGGTGCTTGCAGGACTTATGGCTGCAGGAATGTCCGACAGAGAGTCCAACAAAATAATCGAGGCGAACCAGAATTCGGCTGCATTCATGACGGCGGTTCAGTACGCCTTTACCGACGCGGAGTTCACCGAGCGCCAGCTTGTTGACTATGCGCCTACCGATAAAAAGTATATCGAGTATACCGACGGAAAAAACATAATTCTCGGCGATACGACCGCCGACTCGGATTATAAGTACCTGTTTATAGAGGTCAAGGTAAGAGAGACCGGTATTCAGTATCTGCACATCGGCGAAAATCTTCCCGAGCTGATGTCCATGGACGAAACCAAAACCATGACAAAGCTTGAGAATTACTTCATGAAAACAGTCGGCGTCGCTCTTGCCGAAGCATATGAGGGTTATTTCTATGCTCAGGTGGACAGCGGCTTCAGAGTAGTGACCACGCATTTCAGCGAGAGCCGTATGCCTATCTATTCCGCAAGTATGTCAAAGGACGATTATCACGATTCCCTCATATACGAGTCAAGCTCCAAGATAAACAAGCGTATTGTCGGCTATTGCTCGGATGTTACAGAGCTCAGCAAGGCCGGTAACTTTGCGTTCAACGCGCCGGAGCCTACTGCCGCGGGCGGTACAAAGTATTTCGGATGATATGTTAAGCGCGGATATGGTGCGGCAGTTGTTTCAAGCCAAAGCGGATACAATGTCTGCACGCCCTTTAATGTGAAAATCTATGAAAAAATCCCCGAAACACTAAAGTTTCGGGGATTTTTGCCGATAACCTATATAGGGAGTAATATGCCTTGCGCATGATTGCTCAATAACTGTAAGGAGGCAATATTATGGAAATTAAGGGCATAAACAGAGTAATGTCAACATATAAGTCCAATCGCAGCGGTAATGTCAAGAAAACAGAAGCCTCCGCTTCGCTTAAGAATATCGACCGTGTAGAGTTCGGCTTTGATACAGCGCTTCAGGCGGCTAAGAACGGAATTTCCGCCGAGATAAAGGCAGACGCAACGCCGCAGGAGCTTTCCAATGCGGCGCAGACCGCAGCAAACGGCATCTCCGCAAGCGAGCTTGCGTCCTATATCCTGTTGGGGTAAGCGGCTATGGATGAGAGAACCGTTCAGGCTGTTATCAAATGCCTTGAAATAAACTGCGACTTTTACCGCGAGCTGTCCTCATTCCTCATGAAAAAGCACACCAAGATACTGGAGGATGACCTCGACTGGCTTACCGCCTCGCTCAACGACGAGCAGGCATACGTCATGAAGAGTCAGTCGCTGGAGGCGAAGCGGCTGGAGCTTTTCAAGGGGCTTGGCATAGCCGACACAAAGCTCAGCGAGATGATAGATACCGCCCCCGAAAGCTATCGCCCGAAACTTAAGCTTCTGGGCACGCAGCTGACGGAGCTTGTTGACGGCATCAAGGAAATGAACGAGCGCACCAACGAGATAGTAAAGCGCAAGCTTGAAAATCAAGAGGAGTTTGTAAAGCGTGCCGGCATACTCAACAAACCCGAAACATACAACAAAAATGCGTCAAAGGTGACAAGGGGCACGGCTTCCACCGTCATCCGTGACGTCTAGGAGGAAAATATATGCGTCCGACGTTTTTAGGATTTGAATCTCAGAAGCGCACACTTCAGGTTGCGCAGAAGAGCCTTGATATTACGGGCAACAACCTTTCAAATACAAACACCATCGGCTATACAAGGCAGCGCGTTGATCTTTACGCAATGTATATATCGGGCAATCAGAGCCTGCGCTGGTGCAGCGAGACCAACAACCTCTCGCTTACGGGTCAGGGCGTCAATGCCTACGGCGTAAGCCAGATAAGAGATCAGTATATCGACAAGCGCTACCGCGAAAATGTGGCGATCGAATCGGAAACCGAAAAGACCGTCGAGATACTCGGCGAGATAGAGGATGTTCTGGACAACTTTGAAACGGACGGTTTGCAGTACTTCACCGAGCAGTTCTTCAAGGCGCTTCAGGACTACTCCGTAGAAAAGCCGGACAGCACAGAGGTCGCAACCCTCGCCTGCAACACGGCGGTTAACCTCTGCCGACTGCTCAACGACTACAGCACTCAGCTTACACAGGTCGAGCAGACCTACGTTTTCGAGCTGGAGGACACCGTCGAGTATGTGAATAACCTGCTTGACGATATGAATATGCTTAACGACAGGATACGCAAGGAGCTGCTCAACTATCCCGAGGGCTACGGTCCCAACGAGCTTTATGACCAGCTTAACCTCTATGTCGACGAGCTTGCCAATTACGGCGATATCGATGTAACCAAGAACACCGACGGTACTTTCACGATCAATATGTCCGGCGTGAAAGTGCTGGACGGAGAAAAGCTAAAGACCAATCCGCTTATCATGGAGGAGTACGACAACTTCGGTCAGGCTATCATTCATTTTGAGAGCGGCGACCTGCTTAACTGCCAGAGCGGCCTGCTGAGAGGCTATATGAATATGCTCAACGGCAACGGCGTTTATGCGACCGGCAATCAGAATTCCCAGTACGGCATCGCATATTTCAAGTCTGCTGTCAATGAGTTTGCGGCGACTATCGCAAAGACTTTCAATTCCGCAAACGGCGCGGATGAGGACCCCTCCAGGGCAATGTTCTTATCCGACCCGGACGGCGCGGTGTTTACTGCCGGCAATATCCATGTCAGCGATACATGGATACAGGATCCAACAATGATAGGTCAGGTTCGTTCGCTCGACGAGATGACCGGCGAGTACAGATACGGCTACGACGAGGTCACAGACGAGCTGGGCAACGTAACTCTCCAGAATACCAACGTAATCTATCTGCTGTCGCAGTTTGAGAACGGTAATCTCAAGTTCGGAAACGCGCATGATTTTACCGGCGACCTTTATGAATACATATCGTTTGTAAGCAACCGACTTGCACAGACGATCACATACGACCAGAGCCGCAACGACGCCGCTGTCACCACGGTTGACAGCCTGCTTGACGCAAGGGACGAGGTTTCGGGCGTGGATATGGACGAGGAGGGCATCAATATGCTTAACTACCAGAAGTGGTACAGCGCTTCCTCGCGTATGCTGACGGCGCTTGACGACTGCCTCGACAAGCTGATAAACGGCACCGGCAGAGTTGGTCTGTAACCGCTGAAAGGAGTCTGAGATGAGAGTAACAAATTCAACGGTTCTTCGCAACTACGACAGGAACCTTAAAAGACTTGGCAAAAACAAGTTCACATCCGAAAAGAAGATATACAGCGGAAGACAGTTCAGCCGTGCAAGCGAATCTCCGCTTAGCGCAGCAAAGGCGCTGACAATAAGAAAGCAGCTTTATCACACCGCGCAGTACAAGGAAAATCTCGATGTGGCGGATAAGTTCTACACCGAGGCGGAAACCTCGATGCTTCAGATTTCCGAGCAGCTTTCGCTGATAAGAGAAACGCTGGTTGCCGCCTGCAACGACACCTATGACGAGCCGGTAGACCTGCAGATATATGCTCAGCAGCTTGAAACCAAGGCAAAGGAAATGTGCGCGGTGTTCAACACCAATACCGCAGAGCGTGTTATCTTCGGCGGCGAGAGCAACAATCCCTCTCCGTTTACCATAGCCTATGACGAGAACGGATATGCGGATCAGGTGCTGTATCACGGTGTTCCGATAAATGCATATACCGACCCCAAGGATTTCCCGTATTCGGATGATGTGTTTATTGATATCGGAATAGGTATTATTGTAGATCAGGATACTCAGGAGATCGATCCTCAGTCGGCGCTTAAGATTTCGTTCAACGGCGCGGATGTTACCGGCTGCGGTGCGGAGGAATACAAGGCGTCCATCAATGCAGATACGCTTACGGACGGCAGTGAATATTCGCTTAACTTCTACGTCAACGGCGAAACCACGACCGTGAAATTCACGGCGGGCGCAGACGCTGCGACAAGTATCGCGAACCTCAATACGGCGCTGACGCAGGCTTACAAAGGTAAAAAGGTCGTGCCCTCAGTGGACGCGGACGGAAATATCACAGCAGGCGGCAGCAAGGTGTATGTTATCAACAGCCCGGACGCCAAGCATAATGCAGCGGTGGATAACGACTATGGATATTCGCTCAATTATCTCCAGCTGACAATAGACGCAGCAAAGGCTCTCAGAGAGGGCGACAGGGCATATGCCAACGGCTGTATCGACAAAATAGTATCTGCGACCGAGAACCTGCTTGTCGAGATAGCTGACCTCGGTAACGCAGAGGAATATATAGAGTTCAACACAAGCAGATACGATACGCGCGAGCTTAATCTTAAGGATCGCCAGAAGACGCTGGAGGCAACGGATCTGGAAACAGAGATCACCCTCTTAAAGACCTACGAGGCATTGTACAATGCCTGTCTTCAGATGTCAAGCTCAGTAGTTCCCAACAGTATCTTCAACTATATCCGATAATTGTTTATTGACCGGGAGGTGTTTGTTATGAGTGGCGGTAACCTATTACAGATCACTACTATACCGATTTCGATAGAAATAAAGGTAACTAATGCAAAGTTTGAGCTTGCCGATGACCGACAGCCAAAAGTCAACATAACCACCCGGGATGGTGGCTATGTAATGAAAGCCGAACCGCTTAAAATCAACATTGATACATATCAGGCGAGAAAAAGCCTTGGCTTTGGCCACATGAACGACATGGATATGCTTAAGCAGAAAGCGTCCGAGGGCTTTACGCTTGCGTTTCAGGGCACGGCGAAGGTTTCCACCGAGGGCGACCAGCTTGCGAGGGGAATGTCTGCCTCCGAGATAGCCATACAGAATGCACGCGCCGGAGCAACAGTGGAAACGATAATGGAGTTTCTTCCAAAAGAGGGCGCAGATATCACGTTTGACGGCGGCACACTTAATATCGACTATCAGATGGGCAGCCAGGACTTTGACTGGGATATCACGCAGAGACTCCCTATGGAGTTCATACCCGGCAGTGTAGAGTTCATTGTCCGCGACAGACCTCGTGTAGAGATCGAATATATCGGCGATCCTATATATGTTCCGGCGAGCGCAAATCCCAACTACGAGCCTCCCATGTTCGAGGCAAAGGGATAAAATCTGAAAGGGGCTTAATCGGATGAATATCAAAACAAGAGATTTCGGAGAAATTCAGATAGACGAAAGCACTATTATTTCGTTTCCCACGGGAATAATCGGCTTCGAGGATACCAAGCGCTATACGCTGCTCAGTCCTCTGGGCGAGGATAAATTTCCGATGTGGCTTCAGTCGGTAGAGGCTCCCGAGCCATGCTTTGTTGTGTATGACCCCATGGAGATATACCCCGATTACAAATTTGAGATATCGGATGAGGAGCAGAGTGAGCTTGGTCTGGACGAAAATGCACCGTATCGCTGTCTTACGGCAGCCATTGTGCCGGACGATTACCGCAAGACCACTGTTAATCTCAGATGTCCTATCGTAATCAATCTGAGAGATAATGTTGCAGCTCAGATCATACTGACGGAGCATTATGATTTCAAGGCTCCGGTGTACGAGGAGGTATGAAATGCTAGTTGTGACCAGAAAGACGGATGAAAGTCTTATCATATCCGATGATATCGAAATCGCCGTTCTTGAAATAACAAAGGATAAGGTCAAGATCGGAATCAACGCTCCAAAAGAGGTTAAGATAATCCGAAGCGAGCTTAAGACTGCAAAGCAGACCAATGAACAGTCTGCCGCAGCATCAAGGAGCGCTATTGAAGAGCTTTTAAAATCTCATAAGCGGGAGGAATAATTATGCCGAACAATATCAGCTTCAACGGTCTGAATTCGGGCCTTGATACAGAAAGCATCATCAAAGCGATGATGACATCCTATCAGACAAAGATAGACAACCAGAGCAAAAAGCTTACCAAGCTCCAGTGGCAGCAGGAGGCTTATCAGGACATCACCAAAAAGCTTACCGAGTTCCAGAATAAGTATTTCGACGTACTTAAGCGCGATACTTATCTCATGAGCAGTTCTACGTTCAACAAGTACAAGACCGATATAACCTCGACCGGAAAAAGCACAAACGGACTTACCGTCAGCACTTCCGGCAGCGCGTCGGTAGGCTCTCACAAGCTCAAGGTAAGCCAGCTTGCAGAAGCTTCCACCGTAAAGGGCAACGAGATCACTCCGGCAAACTTCAAGCTGGACGCAGACAAGGCTATTGCGTCCTCCTCGTATCAGGATACTACGGATAACGGAGTGACAACCAGAAAGTATGAATTCTCCCTCAATGTTCAGGTTGGAAGCGTTACCAAAAAGATAGATTTCGCTGCCCAAGCAGAGGTTGCTGCCGACGGCACAGTGGATACATCTGCGCTTAAGCAGAATATGCTGGATAACCTTAACAAGGAGCTTCAGACAGGCTTCGGCTATTCCGGCAAAAGCGGCGCAGGCGCAACGGGCGCGGTTGATCCCCTGACCGGTAAGGAGTGGTTTTTGCAGGCGGAGATGAATGCGGACGGCGCTCTTTCTTTCAAGGTGGGCGGCGGCGCAAACGTTACTGTCAGCGAGAACGTGGGAATGTTTGGACTTTCCGAGCCGGTAAAAAGCCTTGCGCTTTCCATGGGCAGCGCAGTTACCGGCACAAACACCGTGAACGTTGATGTCGGCGGAGTTTCCAGGACAGTAAGCTTTGAGGGCGTTTCCGGTACATATTACAGCACAAAAAATCAAAAGGGCAATGAAAGCATCCTTGCAGAGTACAATTCGCTGAAGGAAGCGGCTTTCCGCAAGAAATACTATATACCGGATGATGCGGAGATCGATCAGAAAGCGCTTGACAGCTTCGAGTATACCGACCTGCAGGCGGCAAAGGATAAGAACTCGGCTGCGATGACAACGGCGCTTAATGAAGCGTTCGATGATGAAGGCATCAGCTTTACCCTCAACAATGGTATAATGCTTGCGCGCAAGGACGGACAGACCACAGAGTTCAGCTTCCAGGTCAAGGACGGCGGTACGCTGGGACTTACAAAGGCGTCTGCCTCTAACATCATTACATCCAAGACCACTCTTAAGGACATGGGTATTGCGCCTGACAGCGAGGGCAACTATTCCCTTAAGATCAATGGCGTTGAAATATCCGTCGGAAAAGACTCTACGGTAGACAGCCTTGTGGCAGCCGTAAACAAGTCCGACGCAGGCGTTAAGATGAGCTACTCCTCACTTACCAACAGCTTTACCATCGAGTCCAATGAAATGGGCGGCGCTGGCGCTGTTGAGATAGAGGGCACTGATTTTACAAAGGCTCTCGGTCTTACCGACGACAGCGGTGAAGAGGTTAATTTCACGCTGGGTCAGAATGCTGTTGTTGAACTGGACGGACAGGAGCTGTACCTTAACGGCAACAGCTATACATTTGAGGGCATGACATTTACCTTCAACGACGATATCGAGCTTGGCGAAACCTTTACGATCGGCGTAACCAAGAGCTATGACGATGTTAAGCAGACGATAAAGGATTTCGTTGCCGATTACAATCAGCTTATAGATGATGTTTACGATTATATCGGCAACAAGCCCAAAACGGACTCCAAGAATAACGCGTATGAGCCGCTCACCGATGCCGAAAAGGAGGAGATGAGCGAGGATGAGATTGAAAAGTGGGAGGAGGCTGCAAAGGTCGGCGTTCTCTACAACGACTCTACCGTAACCTCTATCATGTCCAAGATGCGTTCTGTGCTGTACAACAGCGTTGAGCTGGACAACGGCGGAAAAATCGGCTTGTACAATCTTGGCATCAAGACCTCAACAGAACTTGATGATCACGGCAAGCTTAAAATAGACGAATCGACCTTTGACAAGATGTTCGAGCAGAATGCCGATGATATCGTTAAGCTGTTCACCGATCCGGATAAAGGTATCATGAAGCAGATGAAAGCGGCTCTGGACAGTGCCGTAAAATCCACCGGTACAGTGGAGACCCGCGGTTCCCTCATACGCAAGGCAGGTCTTGCTGACAGCAGAACTGTTCTTGACAGCTCGATATACAAAGAGATGGAGCGTATCAACCGCCGCATTTCCGACCTCAACGACAGGTATACTGCACGCGAGGATTATTGGTGGTCTGTATTCACCAATCTTGAAACCATGATGTCCGATCTCAACAGCCAGAGCAATTATATGGCGTCTTATCTGGGATCGTTCGGAAACAATAATTCTTAAGTAAAGGGAAGTAAATCATGGCTAATCCGTATTCCGCATACAAAAAGCAGTCTGTAACGACGATGACTCCCGTTGAGATTATCATAAAAATGTACAGCGAGATCGAACGTCAGCTTGCGATTGGCGTTTGTGCGATTGAAGAGGTAAAGGACATCAAGAAAGCCAACGACGCACTGATCAAGGCACAGGAGCTTATCGGTGCGCTGAGAGGCTCGCTTGATATGTCGGTGCCGATTTCCAAGAATCTTGAGGCGCTTTATGTTTTCTTCCAGAATGAGGCGATGAAAGCGAATATCAGCAAGGATGCCACCGAGATCAAGAAGATAATTCCGATGGTTGCAGAGCTTCGCGACGCTTTCACCCAGATAAGTCAGATGACTAAGGAAGAAATCGAGCAGCAGGAGAAAAACAACAGCAAAAAGAAATAATTATCATTAACCGGAAGGGGGCGGCATTTATGGCAGAAGGCTCGGGCTGTGCAGCTGTACTCTCTATCATGAACCGTATATATGAAACCATCCAGGAGTATGAACGGCATACAGATATGATGCTTAATGCCGACCTTGAGGTTTTGCAGTTTGCGCTTTTCAAGCGAAACGAGCTTATTGACAAGCTTGAAGAACTCAAGCAGAATCTTGAGAGCGTTATCGCCCTTGAGCTCAATGATGAGCGCGCCCTGCTAAACGCTCTTGTGACCGGCAGCTATATCAGTGCGCCGATGGATGATATCCATAAAGAGATACAGCTTGTTCAACGCAATATCACTATTGCAAAGCAGCGCATTTTAGACAAGGACGGAGTTATCTCGGGTCAGTTCAGAAATCAGCATATCGACTCCCGAAAGGAGCTTGAAGAGCTGAAGCAGACCAAGAAAAAAATCGGATATTACACCAGTGCTGTTGTCGGACGCGCCACAGGTCAGTCCCTCAACAAAAACCTGTAAGCCATTGGTCTGCGGTAATTTTGCAGTATCTGCATGAAGCCGGCTCCGGCTTTATCAGCCGCAAAAACCGTCTGTGACGTATTCAGTTGCAGGCACAACCTTATATCAACGATACCGCCGAAAGGATGCCTCCGCGGGAGGCGTTGCCGGCACATGAGTCAGCCGTACAAGCTGCGGCTGTTGCAGTGTGACGGCTAACAGTGTTCTTTTTCGGCGGTTAGTCATTGGATGGTATATACAAACGCAATGCTTATCCATAATTGTTTTTGGCGAATATACACAAAAAACATCTCTCTGTACTTTGGCAAAATACTGCTGATATGTTCAAGATTAACAAAAATAACATTTGGATTTAAAAGTTTTTTGCAAAGCTTG
The DNA here is from genome assembly GCA_051882595.1 of Oscillospiraceae bacterium. Taxonomy (GTDB): domain Bacteria; phylum Bacillota; class Clostridia; order Oscillospirales; family Ruminococcaceae; genus CAG-115. The sequence goes on from JBJESD010000063.1 coordinate 35,666, forward strand.
CAAAAATCACCGCTATAATGTATAATTATATAGAGAGAATGATATCGCTTGCAACGATTCTGGGCGTGTGATTTCTCTATTAACGGCAGAGGGTGGTTTTTTCATGGATGTTTATCTTGCGCGTCAGCCGATATTTGATCCTGATAATCAGGTATATGGCTATGAGCTGCTGTACCGCAGCAACGGTCAACAGAACAGCTATACCGGAGCAAACGGCGATGAATCCACTGCCGATGTTATCACTAATGCATTTTTCGGGTTGGATATCCGCGATATAATCGGAAACGGAAAGGCGTTTATCAACTTTACCGGCAATCTGCTTAAGCGCGGTGTGCCAAAGATGATATCCCCCGATATCGTTGTGGTAGAGGTGCTTGAAAACCTGATGATGGATGAAGAGCTTATTGCGGCTTGTCAGGATCTGAAAGAGCGCGGATATACCATCGCTCTGGATGATTTCGAGTTTGACAACAGCTACAGCGAGCTGTTCCAGCTTGGCGAGATAGTTAAGATAGACTTCCGCACGGACTATAAAAAAATCGAGGAAACCGCCTATGTCTGCCGCTACTGCAATAAGATCATACTGGCGGAGAAGATAGAAACCCCCGAGGAGTACGAGTACGCAAAGCGTCTCGGCGCAACATTTACACAGGGCTATTATTTCGCGCGTCCGATGATAATGTCCAGATCCAGTGTTTCTCCGCTGACGGCGAACTTTATGCAGGTAATGCAGCTTGTATCTCAGCCCGAGCCGGAGATAAGCGATATTGTCGAAGTAATATCGCGCGATTCTGCTATGTGTCAGAGGCTGCTCCGACTTATTAACTCGGTTTATTTCGGCGTAAGGAACAGGGTATCCTCTATTAGTCAGGCGTTGGTAATACTCGGTCTTGACTACCTGCGCGAGTGGGTTTATCTTATGGGTATGCAGCGTGTTACGCTTAATGATAATGTCGAGGTAATGCGCGTATCGCTGGTTATTGCAAAATTCTGCCGAAGGCTGTCGCAGCTTCTGCCGGAAACGGCGAATCAGGGCGATTCGTTCTATCTTATGGGACTGCTGTCTATGCTTGACCACTGCGGTACTAAAAATCTTGAACAGACCCTGCGCGAGTTTCCGCTCACGGACGAGATAAAAAACGGTCTGCTCGGAAAGGGCGGAGTATACAGCGATATTTACAGGCTTGCGTTAAGCTATGAGAGCGGCAACTGGGAGCTTGTCGATAAGTACTCTGCACTGTACAACATCGATCGTTCGGTATTGTCCGACCTTTTCCTTAAATGCGTCAAGGAGTGCGAGGAGCTTAAGCTTCTGTGATTGTAACATATTCTGAGAGGTAGATATGGCGTTTTTTCTGGACGAAATTGATTCGTGTCTTTGGGATTATCTGGCAAGAACAGATAAGAAGATAGTATTATATGGTATGGGCGACGGCGCGGAGAAAATACGCGCCGTGCTTGATGATATCGGCGTACAGATATCGGACATAATGGCGAGCGATGAGTTTGTGCGCGGACACAGCTTTATGAACATACGCGTGAAAAAGCTTGCCGAGATAGAAGAGCTGTACGGCGATGATTTTATCATACTGGTATGCTTTGGAACTCAGCTTCCAGAGGTTATGGACAGGATATATGCAATGGCGGACAAGCATGAGCTTTATGCGCCGAATGTGCCGGTTGTGGGGGAGGGTCTGTTCACTCTCGAGTACGCAAGGGCGCACCGTGCGCAGATAAAAGCTGCATATGAGCTGATGGCGGACGAGCAGTCCAAAAAGGTATACGAGAATATCATCCGCTACAAGCTGAGCGGTGATATACGGCTGCTTCGCGAATGCGAAAGTCCGAAAGAAGAGATGTTCGACCTGCTTAAGGTTGGCACCGAGGAGATTTATGTCGATCTTGGCGCATACAACGGAGATACGCTTGTAGAGTTTCTTAACGAAACATCAATGAAGTTTTCGAAGCTGTATGCAATGGAGCCAGATCACAAGAACTATACAAAGCTTAAGCGCCGCCTGTACATGATCGGTTCGGGTCTGCTGGAGGCGTACAACTGCGGAGCATGGGACAGCGAAACCACCCTGCAGTTCAGCCTGCGCGCCGGCAGAAGCTCAAAGGTTGCCGACGGTGCTTCCAAGCGCTGCCGCGAGGTCAGAATGATGAGCGTGGATCATATGCTTCAGGGACAAGCTGCAACGATCATCAAATATGATGTCGAGGGCTGCGAAGAGAAAGCCATTAACGGCACAAAGGAGACTATCGCAAAATATCGCCCGAGATTGAATGTTGCGCTGTATCACAGAAATGAGGATATGTTCGCACTGCCGCTGCTTATTTCATCGCTTAATAAGAGATACAAATTTTACCTCAGGCACCATCCATATGTTCCCGACTGGGATACAAATCTATATTGTCTGTGACAGAAACGAGGACAGCAAATGAAAACGGTAATTGGAATAGTACTGATAATGCTGCTTATCGGAGCACTTATATTGTACCTTATCCTCATGCTAAATGCCCATGAGATGATATACTGCGGCGATATCACAAACGGAGAGTATAACACCGCTATGGTAACGCGCGTTTATACAACGGATTTCAGCGCAAACGAAACGCTTTCCGAGATAGTATCGGCGATGAACACCACCGAGAATGATTCGCTTTCTGTTGAGGAGATAACCGCGATACTTGCCGAGTATCAGAACATTATTTATGCGCCGGTATTTATAATAAGCTCGGAGCAGGTTGATACATCCACCTTTGAGATAACCGGCTGCATATACAACGGTATCGATGACAAGGGCGAGCCTGCCCAGCCGGACTATCTGTACGAGAATATGCGGCTTAATACCATCCTTGAGAACGGCGAGGTGCTTTCCGCGGAGAACATCTATCCGCTGACTCCCGACCAGGAGGGCAAGCTTGTTGAGCGCGAGAAGGTGATCGCGCCGATAATCACGGACGAGAATACTGCCGCATCCTTTGCGTTTGAGGGAACCGATACTTTCAGAATGCTTGTAAAGGGCACGGCGGAGCTTCCCGCAAAGGTGACCTTTGTTTATACATATGATGTTGTGGCGGAAAATCCGCTTGACTTCACGAATATCCAAAACGGGGCGCTGGCGCTGGCGATGACTGTCGGTTTCAGCGAGGAGGGTCTGTACCAGCCGACATACGAGCTTGAAAAGAATGTAACGGTGATCGAAACAAATGACAAAAAGCGCTGAAAAACATCGGGATAGTTTTGCACAATCCGGTGATATCGCACGATATGCGGAGTTGCTATAAAGTTATTTTTTACATCAGCCGCACTTTTGTGCGGCTCAGTCTGTCGATAAAGGCACATCTGCGTCGTCAGCGGCATAATCAGCAGCGCAGACAGGACGTCTGCGCTGTTGCCCCCAAAGCCCGACACGATGTCGGGCAACAAAGGGCAACATGGCACAAAGGCTAGTCGTAGCAACGCTTCAGAGTAACACGAAGTGTTATTCGTGCATCTGCACCTTTCTCGGCAGCCTGGGAAAGATACTTTTTCAACAAGCTGAGCCGCACTTTTGTGCGGCTGATATTTGTTAATGTAAAACCATGCGGAGGTTAGTATGGGATGTGAATTGTGCCCGAGAAGATGCGGAGCCGACCGCAGCAAAGCGAAAGGCTTCTGCGGCATGGGCGAGAGCATAAAAGCGGCGCGCGCAGGACTTCACCAATGGGAGGAGCCGTGCATCAGCGGCACGAGGGGAAGCGGCACGGTCTTTTTTTCGGGCTGCGTTATGCGGTGCTGCTACTGCCAGAATTATAGGATCAGTGCATATTCCGAGGGCGCGGAGATATCTACACAGCGGCTTTCGGAGATTTTTCTGGAGCTTAAGGCGCAGGGGGCGCACAATATCAATCTTGTAAGCCCAACTCATTTTGTGCCGCAAATAATCGAAGCTCTTGACATGGTGCGCGGAAAGCTTGATATCCCTGTTGTGTATAATACGGGCGGTTATGAGCGCGTTGAAACGCTAAGGCTGCTCGAGGGATATATTGACATTTATCTGCCCGATATCAAGTACTATTCGGAAGAGGCGGCGAAGCTGTCACAGGCTCCCCACTATTTTGATACCGCGATGGAGGCGGTAGGCGAGATGCTTCGGCAGACGGGCAGACCTCAGTTTGACGGAGAACTGCTTAAGAGGGGAACGATTGTACGTCATATGGTGCTGCCGAACTATTACAGGGATTCGCTCGAGGTGATAAGGCGAGTGGGAGAGCGCTTCGGAGACGATATCCTGTTCAGCCTTATGAGCCAGTACACGCCGTTTTTCAAGGCAAAATCCGAGCCGCGGCTTAACCGCAGGATAACTACATTCGAGTACAACAAAGCGCTTGACGCGGTTATGGAAGCCGGGCTCAGCGGATTTATGCAGGAGCGCAGCTCGGCAAAGGAGGAGTACACTCCGGACTTTGACCTTAGCGGAATAATAAAGTCAGCCCCATAAACACGGCAGTAATTGCGGTTTTTGCGACTTATTTCGCAGAACCTCTTTACAAAACCGCGGTTTTATATTACAATACTAATGTACATTTTTATGTGAGGTATATTAACATGACAGATTTCAATAAGCTTAACTTCGGCGTTGACGGCGACAGTATCACAGCCGGCGAGCAGTGGTCGTTCCATGTGTTTAAAAATCTTGGCTTAACGACTCATCACAATGTTGCGGTGGGAAGCTCCGTATGGTACAAGCGCACTATCGAAGTCGGCGGAAAAAGCGTCACTACGCAGAATTACAGCGACGCGGATTTTGCCGGAATAAGCGGCGGCTGGGAGCCTACCGAGGACGCAGCCGAAATGCAGATGAGGGCAAACAACTGCGCGGTGGTGCATATCCAGAAATTCCTTGCGGAGGTTGAAAGCGGAGAGTATCCTGCTCCGGATATTTTCGCGTTTGCTATGGGTACCAACGATGCGGAGGACTGCATTGGTGACGCTGAAAAGGCGCTTACGGGAAAAAACATAGAGGGCAATGATAATATCGACCTTTTCACCGAGGCAGGTGCAATGCGCTGGTGTATTCAGACTATTCTTGAGCATTTTCCCGAGTGCCGCGTGTTTGTGCTTACTCCTCTTCAGACGGCTATGCACGCTCATAACGCTAAAATCGTTAAGCAGATGGACACAATGCGCAGGATATGTCAGGGAATGTCTGTGCAGATGATAGACTGCTATTCGAACAGCGGCATATGCGAGATGTTCGAGAACGAGGGCGCAGAGGGCAGATATCTTATCGACGGACTTCACCCGAAGGATAACGGCAGAGCTCTTCAGGGGGCGTTTGTCACAAAGGAAATACGCGGCAACTACTTCTGATCGGAGGTGAACAGGTGGAGTTTCCATCGGAGCTAAGGCTTGTTATAGAACAGCTTGCGGCAAAGTACGATATCAGGCAGATGATATCCTCTGCCGAGGGGATATCAAGGCGCTATCGCAGCGAGAGCGGCGCAGGCAGAACGCTTGTCGGCACAGAGCGCGATACGCTTGCGTATGCCGCGGTAAGGATGCCTGCTACATTTGCGGCAGTATACAAGGCGCTTGAGCTGTCGGCAGAGGTCATAGGCGACGAGTTTGACTCTGTGCTCGACGTCGGGGCAGGCACGGGAGCGGCAAGCCATGCGGCAGAGCTTCTGATGGGCTGCACCGAAATAACCTGCCTTGAAAAGGAGGACGGCATGGCTGCCCTCGGAAAAAGGCTTATGCAGGCGCGCGGTATCGAGGCAAGCTGGATCAAGAGAGATATCGCAGCTGCTGACATCCCCGAGCGTGCGCAGCTGGTCATGTCATCCTATTGTCTTAACGAGCTTGCGCCGGCGGCGAGAAAAAGCGCGGTGCTTAAGCTGTGGGACAGCACAGAAAAGCTTTTGCTGCTTGTCGAGCCGGGTACGCCGGAGGGCTTTGCCCAGCTTAAAGAGGCGCGCTCGCTGCTTATCGAACAGGGCGGTTATATTGCGGCGCCCTGTCCGTCGTGCGGCGAATGTGAACTTCCGCAGGATGACTGGTGCCATTTTACGGCGAGGGTAGCCCGTTCCAAGCTGCACAGGCAGCTAAAGGGCGGCGAGGTTCCGTATGAGGACGAGAAATTCTGCTTTGTTGCGGTTTCGCGGCAGCCATGCAGCGGAAAGGACAGGATACTTCGCCATCCGAAGATAGAAAGCGGCAGAATTACCCTTAGGCTATGTACCAAGCAGGGAATTTGCGATAAGGCGGTTACACGGAAAAGTCCGTTATTTAAGGCTGCCAGAAAATCAGACAGCGGGTACAGCTTTGAAGCGGAAAGATTGCAGGGGGAATAATAATGTTAAAAAAGCTTGCAGCGATAATGCTGTGTGTTATTATGTCGGTGTGCGCCGTCACAGTGACAGCGTCTGCGCAGTCAATGCAGACGGGCGAGGTGACGCGCTCGGCGGAGGCTGCCTACTATAAGTGGAACGGCAAAACCGCCATGAAGCAGGGCAAGAACTACATAGTATCATCGGATGTTACGATTTCCGCAAAGGTGACTATCCCGTCGGGAACCACTCTTGCGGTAAACAAGGGCGCAAAGCTTTGGATAAGCACGACCGGCTCTCTGTATATCAACGGAAAGCTGAACGTTATGTCGGGGGCAACGCTTGCAGTATCGGGCAAGCTGTATCAGTACAAGAATAAAACTCTGACGAACTACGGCGAGATCCGCTTTGGAAGCAAGGCGTCCGTTACACTTAACGGTAAGGTAAACATTTACTCAAAGGGAAGCGTTTCGGGCAATCCAAAGGCTCTGACGGCAGGTTCAAATGCTCAGATAAGCTGCACCGGCAAAAACTCCTGCACAAAGCTCGTCAAGTACATCGACAGGACAGCGATCGAAAACAAGCTTGAAAAGGCTTTTTCAAAGGCGATAGTTGAGAATGATATGTACGGAACGGTCAAGCTGGTTTTTTGCAAGGAACAGATAGCGGATATTGAAAAATCGTTCAAGGAAGGCGGCACAACGCTTGAGGCATACTGCGGCGAATATGCGGCGGAATACAAGGAGCAGCTTTTGGATGAGGGCATAGACCCCGAAAAGGTAAAGTCCGTTGATGTAAAGGCGACAAAGCTGACAGCGAAAAAGACGCTGTCGGGCAGCGCAAAGACTATCGCGGATACCTACTACAAGGGCAGCAAGGTATATGACGTATCCTGCACAGTGACAATCAAGACAGGCACAGATGAATTTACCGAGGAAATACAGGTGCTTATGGCGGAGAAAAACGGCAGCTGGTATATACTCGCGTAAAGCGGTGCGGCTCGGAGGTAGTTGTGGATATTATCGTGGTAGAAACAAACGGCGCAGATTTTGCTTCGCTGGAAAAGTATCTTGTCTGTATCTCCGGCGCAAGGCGCAAAGCTCTGCTAAAAAAGGCGAGCGAGGAGGGCAGGATCCAGTCGCTTGTCGGCGGTCTGCTTGTGCGCTCTGAGATATCAAGGCGGTCGGGTATGCCGATAAAAAAGATCGTGTTTGACAGGGGCGCTCATGGAAAGCCCTATGTAAAGGATTGTTCTGTTCAGTTTTCTCTGTCGCACACAAAGGGCGCAGTCTGCGCGGCGTTTGCAACGGGTGATGAGATCGGCGTTGACATAGAGCGCATGGACCGCTGTGTAAGCAGTACGCTTAATGAGAAGATCCTCAGCGAAAACGAGCTTGCACTGGTCAAGGACAGCGCGGATTTTATACGCATCTGGGTGAAAAAGGAGGCATTCCTTAAGCGAACAGGCATTGGGATAGCCTCAAAGCTCAGCGGAGCGGATACAACGCTTATTCCGGATATCGCTGCTTTTGAGTGCGGCGGATTCTTTATCGGTGCGGCAGGAAAGTCGGCGGAAGCGGCAAAGCTTTCCGTGCTGACGCTCCCACAGCTGCTGGGGCGGTTTGATGATATGCTTTGACAAAGGCATCGGTGCTCGGCTGTATTTTTAATACATACAGAAAAGCTCCCCGAGAATGTGTGAAATCTCAGGGAGCTTTAGCATTATCTGATAAAGTTTGTTCTGATAGGCTTTTCGGGCTGGGGGAATGTAACTCCCTGCGCCTTTCCGGCTTCGATGCATTTCAGCAGCCATGCCATGTTTTTCGCGAGCACGCGCATGGTCTGGATGCCCTCCTCGTCCTGCAATACCTGTTCGCCGTTCGAGCCGTGCACCTGATTCCAGTACTGGCTGGATACTATCGGCATACCGGAAATAGTGAGGTACTTGTTAAGCTGGTCGAATGCTGCGGAAGCTCCGCCCCTGCGGCAGCTTACAATATTCGCGGCAGGCTTGCCTGCAAAAGCGGACTTGCCCGAATAGAACGCTCTGTCCATAAATGCTGTCATAAGTCCGCTTGCAGCGGCGTAGTGTACGGGTGAGCCGAAAATGAAGCCGTCGGCGCTGCGTGCCTTTTCGACAAACGCATTTACGCAGTCCTCGGTCATGAAGCAGTGCCCCAGCGACTTTGCGCAAGCGCCGCAGCCGATACAGCCGCATATAGGCTTGTTGCCTATCCAGAAAAGCTCGGTTTCGATACCGTGCTCGTTAAGCGTTTTTGCAGCCTCGTTAAGCGCGGTATAGGTGCAGCCTTTTTCGTGGGGGCTGCCGTTTACAAGAATAACCTTCATGTTTTACCTCCGTGATTATCTGCTTGTGCAGTAGTTGATATGTAGCGCTTGGCTATATCTGTTCTTCCTGCCGTGTGCGGTACAGCATTCCCTGCAAGAACGGGGCAGGCGTGCAGCAAAGGCGCAAACACGATGCTTGCGCTGTTGTCCTTTGTATTATACTACTAAATCGGGAATAAATCAAGATATTGCCGCGCGAATATTTCCGAATGGTTATCACAGTGCGAAGCTATGCGGCTTTTTCAGGCTTTGACGGAGTTTACGCCCACAACTCCGCCGGCAGCACCGAATGCAACGCAAAGAACAAGCTTAATATATAGCAGCGCGCCCGACATCACGCTGAATATTATCGACAGCAGCACAAGCGGCAGGATGTACAGCAAGCCGCATATTGCGCCTGTTTTAAGCCCGTCTTTTCTTTTGATTTTGCCGCTTATCCTGCCGCAGACGAAGCTGCCGGCGGCAAAGCTGATTATCGCCATAACCCCCGATAATTGTTCTGCGTTGCCTATTGTCATCACCAAAAGGGCGCCTATTGCTGCCAAAACCAGCGCGGCGGCATAGCCTGCGATGATTCCTGCTATATATGGACGAAGTCTGCTGTCATTTTTTCTCCTTCTCATAAAATCACCCCATATCGCTGAATTATATGCAGGTCGGCGCGAAAATATGGCGGATGCTTTACAAAAAGACGGAGTTGTGATATACTTAAGGCAACACCGCACAACCGGCGGCGGATCGGATAAAATCTGCAAATAGCGCTATGGTATGGGGGAGGTTTGCTTTGATGGCGATGTCGGAAAGCTCTGCACTTTCAAGAGTGCTGTGTATTTCAAAAGAGCTGTATTCTGCCGCTGCAAGGGGAGAACAGCAGAATTATCGTGAGATGCTGGATTCGCTTTCGGCGGCATTGTCGCATTTCGAGAACGAAGATAAACCTCTTGCAAAATGCATGGGCGCCCTGAAAAGAGAGCTGCGGCATGAAAGCAGGGAGTTCTATCGCAGGATAAAAAAGTATTTTTCAGTGCTGCGATATGTGCCGGAAATAGATAAGGACAATGCTGCGCGGCATATTCCTGCGCTTATATACGGAAACGACAAGATATGCGAGCAGCTTGACAGGGGAGACGCCGCAAGAGCAAGGGCGATGGCGGACGCGATGAAAAGCTATCCGGGATATCTTTTCGGCGAATACGAGGCATTGTCGGGAGAGCAGTTCTATGAGCTGGTTTTCGGCTTCTACCCGAAGCTGTATGACGAGCCGTTTATGGATGAAGTAAGGTACCTGTTCTGTCAGCGCGAGGATGGCAGGGCATAAGCGTCTATCCGAAGATATACTCCTTGGCTTTCTGCATAAGAAAGTCATGATTGTTGGGAAAGCTGCCGTCCACAACTCCGTCAAGCAGGTATTTCAGCGTTTCGCCTATCTTTGGGGACGGCGGTATCATTGCCGTCAGGTCGTTTCCGCTGATTGCAAGGCTTTTTATCGTAAGGCAGGGCTGCTGACCGGTTATTTCCTGCGCGCGGCGGATTATCTCCTGCCAGAGCGGAATACGCTCTTTTGCAAACTCCTGCTTTGCACTGTCGTCTGCAATATGCGCAAGCATTATATCCCTGAACATATCATGTCCGTGCTTTGAGAGACGTCTTCGTATGAATTTGTCTGTGTTTTCGGGAACTAACCCATGATATCTGATTATCTCGGTAATTCTTGCCTTCATTGCATTGCTGCAGTGGAAGCTGTCAAGCACCTGTGCGGCAAGCTCGGCGCTTTTTTCCGCGTGTGCGTAATAATGCCACTCACCGCTGTCGTCTTCGCTTTGCGTCAGCGGTTTTCCTATATCGTGAAGCAGCATTGCCAGCCGCAGACCTGCATCCGGCGGTGTATTCTCCACAGCCTTAACAATGTGCTCGTACAAGGTCAGGGAGTGATATCGGCTGTGCTGGTCATAGCCTATGCACGCGGAAAGCGGAGGAATTATCTGTGCGAACACCTCGGGATAACCACGCAGCACCGCGCCTGCATTTGCCCCGCACAGCAGCTTTTGCAGTTCGATAAAAATGCGTTCGCCCGAAACCCTTGCAAGCAGTCCTCGGTTATTCCGCAGAGATTGAGCGGTGCTCTCCTCGATATCAAAGCAAAGCACTGCCGAAAAGCGCAGAGCGCGCAGTATTCTCAGCGCGTCCTCGCCGAAGCGCTTGTCCGGCTCTCCGATACAGCGGATAAGTCCGCGGCGGATATCCTCGGCACCCGAGTATGCGTCATACATTCCGCGCAAGGGGCTGTATGCAATTCCGTTCATCGTAAAATCGCGCCGCGCTACATCCTCGGAAAGGCTTCGGGTGAATTGCACCTCCTCGGGATGTCTGCCGTCGGGGTACTCGCCGTCTATGCGGTAGGTGGTTATCTCGATAGGCTCTCCCTGCACCAGCACAGTAACCGTGCCATGCTTAAGCCCGGTGGGGATAACGCGCATATCCGAAAAGACCTGCATGGTTTCCTCGGGAAGCGCAGAGGTGGTTATATCAAAGTCGTGCGGCTGATGTCCCATAAGGCTGTCGCGCACGCAGCCGCCGACGATGTATGCCTCGTAGCCTGCCTGTTCCAGACGGCTGAGGATAGCTGTTATGCTGTTTGGAATTTCCATGTGTTCGCCTCTTTTCTGTGATATGCTTATTGTATCACTTTTTTAGCGGAATAGCAAGAGAGACCGCCCGAAAGGGCGGTCTCTGCTTGTCGAAAAAGTACTTTCCCAGGCTGGCGAGAAAGGTGCAGATGCTAGGAAGCGGCATATCAGCTAGGCTTTGTGCCTGCTGATTATGCCGCTGACGACGCAGATGTGCCTTTATCGACAGCCTGAGACCGCCCGAAAGGGCGGTCGGCTTATTGTAAAAAGTTGTTGTCACAGCGCCTGTGAACCTTTGCTGTTAGTCAGGCTTGATATTTTCCGTCATAGTGCACGGACATTGTATCGTGACAGTAATAATCCTAATGATTGGTGTTATTTTACTGCCGCAACAGTTTAAACATCTGAGCGGAATCGCTGTTGTCATTGTACCATATCATGACATCAGTACCGTTATCCGAGCTACCGGCTTGAATATCAAGTGAGTAACCCAGTTTTGATTCGATACGGTAGTAGCCGTTGCCGACGTCAACCAATTTGAAAAGCTGATTATCACCGTAATGCGGTTCATACTGTATCAGTCTGCATGTCTGGGTATTCACATCCAGCGCGAGACCGCTCCGCTCGTTAATAATGGCATAATATATTTCACCCGTGCTGCTGTTTGTGCGTACAGGCTGGAAACGCCATGTCTGGCAGCCCTCATCGTTATGTAACGACCAAAGCCATGCTTTTGCACCGCTTGAGTAGCTTCTGCCTTCTATTGCTATTGCGCTTTTTGGTGCGCATTTCGGTGTCAGCTTGAAGCTTCCTTCGGGATAGATGCTTCCGCTGATATGATATAAATACTTGGTTGCAACATAGCCGTTATATTGCGGACAATACTGCCATGTGTAGGAATCGGTGGCAGATTTAATAGGATAGCCAGTAACCGTAATTACAGTGTTTTTGGGCAGTTTTTTAACTACGCTGTATTTGCTTGCAGGGCCGCTGCGCACATTTAGTCCATTGTTTGCGGTTATTTTCACGGTTTCGCCTATCGTGTAGGCATCTGATGATGCATCTGTTTCCAACGCATACGGTACTGATACTACCCACTTAACACCTCTTTGCAGCAGTTGGCTTTTGGTCATCGTGCGTGTGTAGTCAACACCCATGCGTATCGAGTAATTAGCTTCTGCAATGTTGACAGTATCGCCGTTGATGTTAGTTACCATAATAGTATGGTAGCCGCTGTTGGAGCGATATCTTATAATATCACCCGGCTTTATGCTGTTCAAGTGTTTCGGTGAATATGTCCAGTATTGTTCTGCGTTATATAAGTCGATGCCATATAACATTCGTGCAGCATTGAAACAAAATCCGTTGCATTCGCCTGCAAGGCGGACATTATTAACATAATATCCGAATCTGTTATTTGCATCTGTCATACCTTGGGGGTAAGCTTGCTTCAGCTGCTGTAGAGAAGCACCTTTTGCTGATGTACTCAGCGGCAGTATTGTTATGCATAGTGCGATTGCCAGTAATGAAGCCATTAATTTTGTGACTGCTTGCTTGATTTTCATAATATGTTCCTCCTTTGTATGATATTACCGCTGTTTTTTGGTGAAGCTTATTCCAGCTGGTATGTGCCATCGTCTTCGTTTGAAAAAAAGACATTTCCGTGACGGGTATATTTTGCTGAGCCATGTACACTAAATAAGCAGTCGGTGTTACCGTTTACCCCGTATACATAATCTCTAATACCGGTGCTGTAACACACAAGATAATAATACTGCCATCCCTCATTATTGTTATTGCCTGAGCTAGCAATCCCGAATGCCAATAGAATTCCCGCAAACAACGCTGCCAGTAAAAATACCCCATATATCAGCACTAGTAAAAGCAAAGTAACTGCCAATTCTGAAATCAGACATCCGATATTAGTTCCGATTCCTACTTGGTTATGGTTTTTGATAACCCTGTCGAGAATTGATATTATGGCGAGTATCAATGCAGCGGCTTTGATGAAAACCATGTAATCGGCAGCAAACGGCAACGCTTTAACTATTGCCGTCTTTGCAGTGAAAGCTCCGAGAACAGCGGTATAAGATATTACATGCAACGGATTAATTACT
>JBJESD010000064.1:0-13671 GCA_051882595.1 Oscillospiraceae bacterium
CCTTATTGCGGCAGGCTGCGCAGCACCCGAGAATTCAGGCGGCACCGAGGCTTCAGCCTCTTCGGGTTCTTCTGCAAATACTTCGGCAACCGAAACCGCGGAGGATAACACCTCTTCCTCAGACAACATCTCTGCCGCAGATGACGGACATATCTATATCGAGGGAGACAAGTTCATGATTAACGGAAATGATGTCTGGCTTACGGGTATGAATGCGCCGTGGCAGGCATGGGACGACTTCGGCGGAAGATACGATCCCGAATACTGGAGCAGGGTATTCTCTACCATGCACGAGAACGGCTTTAACTCGTGCCGTATCTGGATAAACTGCAGCGGAAACGTCGGCGTGGAGATAGATGAAGATGGCTATGTAACCGGCGCTACCGAGAAGCACTGGCAGGATCTGGACTCTCTTTTTGCGCTTGCCGCAGAGAATGAGATTTATGTTATGGCAACGCTGATGTCGTTCGACCATTTCAAGGACAGCAACTACAAATACACACGCTGGCGCGCAATGATGCAGGACAAGGCAAAGACAGACAGCTATGTTGAGAACTATGTTATCCCATTCTGTCAGCGTTATGACAGCAACGATTATGTATGGAGCATAGACCTTATCAACGAGCCCGACTGGGTTATCGAAAACGAGGAATGCGGAAAGCTGTCGTGGGACGACCTCGGATACTATTTTGCAAGGTCCTGCGCCGCTATTCATGAGAATACCGATGACATGATGGTGACTATCGGTTTTGCGATGATAAAATACAGCAGCACAAAGTACCGCGGCGACTACGGCTCGGATAAGTTTTTGCAGAGCTGTTATGATAGCAGGAATGCGTATATTGATTTCACGTCTGTTCACTATTACGACTGGATGGCTCAGCATTTCGGATGTCCGTTCATCGTGTCGGCAGAGGAGTTCGGCATTGACCAGACAAAGCCGCGTGTTATCGGAGAATGCTCACACACGGGCATAAAGGCGCTTAAGCAGATAAAGCCCATCGAGGAGTGCTACGAATGGGCATACAACAACGGCTGGAACGGCGTACTGGTATGGACGGACCGCGACCTGTTTTCGAGCAACGACGGCAAAGAGCAGCTTGCCGCAGTGCTTCCTGCCGGAGAGCGCATGACCTCGATCATTGGCACGAAATAATAAAGGAGAAAATGACATGATAAAGCATATTGTGATGTGGAGATTTAAAGAGGGCGAGCAGGAGAATATGCTGCTTTTCCGCGACAGACTTCTTGCGCTTAAGGGACAGATTCCCGAGATACGCGCAATGGAGGTCGGCATAAACATAAACCCCTCCGACCGCAGCTATGACGCGGTGCTTGTATCGGAGTTCGACAGTATGGAGGCGCTTAAGGCTTACAGCACAAATCCGCTTCATGTAGCGGTGTCGGATTTCTGCAAATCCATCCGCACGGAGTCCGCAAGCTGCGACTATGAATTCTGACAGAGTATATCATGAATTTCCGCCGCTGTACGACAAGCGCTCAAGGGTGCTGATACTCGGCTCTATACCCTCTCCGAAGTCGCGTGAGCTTGGCTTCTACTATATGCATCCGCAGAACAGATTCTGGAAAATGCTAAGCAGCGTGCTGGACGAAGAATTTCCCACCGATAAGGAACAGCGCCGGTCAATGTGCCTGCGGCATGGTATAGCGCTGTGGGATGTTCTTCAAAGCTGCGAGATTACAGGGGCGTCCGATTCGTCCATCCGCAATGCAGTGCCGAATAAGCTGGAGCAGATATTTGATTCGGCGGATATCAAAGCGGTGTTTACAACGGGAAAGAAAGCGCAGGCACTGTATTGCTGCTTTTTCGGGGATAACGGACATCCTGCGGTGTGCCTGCCGTCCACCAGTCCTGCAAACAGGACGATATCCGAGCAGCAGATGTTTCTGGAATACAGCAGGATACGGTATTTCTTATGACCATGTACAGACAATCGTGCAGCCGCAAAAGCTCATAAAACAACATACCGGCACCGAATAATCGGTGCCGGTATGTTCTGCTTGTCGAAAAAGTCAAATATCAGGCTGGCGAGAAATCGTCAGATGCTAGGAACCCGCACCACGACTAGGCTTTGTGCCTGTCGTGGTGCGGCGTGACACCGCAGATGGCGGTTTATCGACAGTCTGAACATACCGGCACCGAATAATCGGTGCCGGTATGTTTTATATTGCCATGTATACGCAGGAAACTTATTCGTCTATCTCCAGCTTAACGCGATAATCCGGCGTAAGCACAAGCTTTCCGCTGACGGTATCGCCGCGCTTTGTTGTGAAGCCCTTGAGAGATATCGAGCTGCCTTTTTCGATAACACGCTTTGCCTGGGTTTCGGAAACCTCCTTGCCCCATATCTCTTTCATGAAAAAGAAGCCGCAGCTGCCGTGGCTGTCCTCGCAGGAATAGGATTTCGGGAAAGAGTACACATTCTTGCCGCACTTCGGGCATTTTCCGATAACGGGAAGCCTTGAAAAACGGAACGGATTGCTGTTTCTTTCGGCTTCCGTCTTGTTGTCCGCAACAAGCTGTCTTGTAAACGCGATTATCTCATTGAGGAACTCCTCGTCACTTGCCTGTCCCTTTGCTATGCGCTGGAGAGTGGTTTCCCACTCGGCGGTCATCTTTGCGGATTTTACGTTTTCGGGAACAACATCAATAACGCGTCTGCCCTTGTCGGTGGGGATAAGCTGCTTGCCCTTACGCTCGACATAGCCGCGCTTTACAAGCGTTTCTATGATTGCCGCGCGTGTCGCAGGAGTACCCAGACCCTTTTTCTCCACGTCCTCGTTTTCGTCGTAATCATCGTTGCCTGCGTGCTCCATAGCGGAAAGCAGCATATCCTCGGTGTATCTTTTCGGGGGAGTGGTCTTGTGCTCTGCAAGCTTTGTGCTTTTAACTGCAACCGTGCTGCCCTCCTCAAGCGGCGGCAGGGTCTTGGCTTCGTCCTCTTCCTCGTCGTCGGCGGAGTCTAGGGATATTCCTTTCATATGAGCCTTGATATCCGACTCGAGCTGCTTCCAGCCGCCCTGAACTATTGTTTTGCCCTTGGCGGTGAATTCGGTATCTCCGCACGTAAGCACTGCCGTAACGGTATCGAATGTATGCTTAGGTGCGACAGCGCACAGCAGCCTTGCCGCAACAAGGCACAGCACATTGTAGCAGTCCTCGGGAAGATTATCAAAGTTATAGCGGTTGATTTCCTTTGTGGGAAGCAGCGCATGGTGGTCGCTTACCTTGTCGTTGTTGATAAGCCGCTTGATATCCGGCTCGCAGGAAAGCGCGTCATAGCTTTTGCCGAACGGGAACACTCTTGCGCACAGCTTCACCATTTCGGCTGCCTGCTGCTCCATATCATCGGTGATGTAGTTGCTGTCTGTACGGGGATATGTCATAAGCTTGCTCTCGTACAGCTTCTGTGCGCAGTCGAGAGTCTGCTGTGCGGTATAGCCGTAAAGCTTGTTGCAGTCGCGCTGGAGAGAGGTGAGGTCATACAGCTTGGGCGGATTTGCGTTCTTCTGCTCCTTGATAACGCTTTTTACCTCGGCGGTTCCGACGCAGGCAGAGGCTGCCCTTTCTGCGTCAAGCTGCTTTTCGATCTTGTCGCTTTGCGCAGTAAACTTGCCGCAGTTTATCACAAGAGAATAGTACTTTGATAAAAGGAACTGCTCTATTTTCTTCTCGCGCTCTACAAGCATTGCAAGGGTTGGGGTCTGAACACGTCCTACGGACAGCATATTGCGGTATTTTACGGTGAAAAGCTGTGTAGCGTTCATGCCGACTATCCAGTCTGCCTTATTTCTGGCAAGACCCGAGCGGTACAGCGCGTCATACTCCGCGCCGTCGCGCAGATTGTTAAAGCCCTCGCGTATTGCCTCGTCCGTCATGGAGCTTATCCATAATCTCTTGAACGGCTTTGTGCAGCCTGCCTGATAATACACGTAGCGGAATACGCATTCGCCCTCTCTGCCTGCGTCGGTGGCGCAGATTATCTCATCTACATCATCGCGAAGCATAAGCGACTTAAGCACCTCATACTGCTGTGCGGTGCTCTCGGCAACCGTCCATCTGAACTCCTCGGGGAGTATGGGGAGGTTTTCAAACTTCCACGGCTTGCAGTAGCGCTTGTCGTATTCCTCGGGCGAGGACAGAGCTACAAGATGTCCGTAGCACCACGATACTATATAGTTTCCTCCCTCGGTGTAACCCTCTGAACGCTTTTTGTTTGCTCCTATCACTTTTGCGATTGAGTTGCCGACGGACGGTTTTTCTGCTATAACAAGTTTCATTTCTTTACCTTCCTGAATTTTTTTAGCGCACAATTATTGATGTACGCACGCAAAGCCGGCTTTTGTTACGCGGCGCGGTGCGGTAATGGTTAAACCGATAATTGTGCGGTGTTGCCTTAAGCAAACAGCAATACTATTCTATCACATTTTTGCAAAATGTGCAACTGTACTTTTGGAATGTAACGCTGTTTTTGGTGCGGCTTAGGATGTGTATTACAGGCACATTGTATCCGTTGACGATTTTGGTTTTTATCACTTTGCACAAACTTAAGCAGCAGGCAAATGGAATTTATGAGTATTGTTTGTTGATTATGACGAAAACCATTCCGCATTATGTCGATATATAATCGGAAAAGCCACAGTCAGCCTTTTTGACAGGACAAAAGAGCAAATCATACTGCCACGATGTATTGACAAAAAACCGTGGAATGTGGTATAATTACAATAAATAGCTTTGCGGATTTATACTTTATTTGTGCAAAATAGTTAATTAATTATCATACTTGTTTTGCTCTGATGATATCACTGCAAGGCTTTGGTGATTTTTCACAAATACATTGGGATGCTCAGGCATACGCTATGTGCATTGATTGTGCAAAATAACGAAATGCCCTGAAAATGACTTCTTCGGAAATGATATAAAAAGGTTAGTGTTATGGTAAAGGCAGTAATTTTTGATATGGACGGGCTTATTCTCGACACGGAAAAGCTTTTGGTAAAGTACTGGTGTCAGGCGGCGAATGAGGCAGGCTTCCCTATGCGCAGAGAGCACGCGCTGAATATCCGCAGTCTTGCAAGAAAATTCGCCATACCGTATCTTCAGGGGATATTCGGAGAAGGCTTCGACTATGTTGCGATCCGCACGCGCCGCATGGAGCTGATGAAAGAGGATCTGTCGGTAAACGGTCTTGAAACAAAAAAGGGCATTAACGAGCTTCTGGCTTTTCTTAATGATAACAATATCCCTGCGGCAGTGGCGACGGCAACGGATTACGAACGGACGAAGGATTATCTCACAAGGGCGGGCATCTTTGACAGGTTTGACAAGATAGTCTGTGCAACGATGGTGGAAAGCGGCAAGCCAAGCCCCGATATCTATCTTTACGCCGCACAGCAGCTTGGGCTGTCGGCAGGAGAATGCATGGCGCTTGAGGACTCGCCGAACGGAGTGCGCTCGGCAGCGTCGGCAGGCTGTGTTACCGTGATGGTTCCCGACCTTACGCAGCCGGATGAAGAATTGAGCCGCCTTTTGTTTGCCAAGGCGGAAAGCCTGCTTGACGTGCCGCGGATAATACTGCGCACATGATTCGGAGCATACATATAATGCAGCAGCACATGGTTTTAGCGGTAATTGAAATTTGCATAACGGACAATGGAGATAATTATGTTTGACGAAAGCATACAAAATACAATACCGGATAACGCAAGCGTACAGAACGCAATGTCCGGTGATGAAAGCGTACATAATACAGTTACGGAGGAGCAAAGCTCACAAGCACCGACCCCTAAAACAGAGCTTCCTCCTGTTATTGACGGACGCGTAGACATCACCTACGACACATCGGGTATGCTTGCAAACCTCATCATATATCCGGCGCAGAATGGCGGACGTCCCGTAAATATGGAGTTTATCGCCAACGAACTGCTGGGAAAGGGCATAGTTGCGTGTGTTGATGAATTCGACATCCGCGATATGCTTGACAACAGAGTATACGAAACGCCGGTATGTGTTGCACGCGCTATCCCTGCAAAAAACGGTCAAAACGGTTCGGTGGACTATAAGTACGAGAAGAACCGCGTGCTGAAGCCGAAGGCTGCCGAATCCGGCGAGGTGGATTTCCGCGAGCTGGACACGATCGTGAAAATACGAAAGGGCGACATAATCGCAGAGATTATTCCCCCGACGGAGGGAGAGGCGGGACTTAATATCTTCGGCGAGTCTATTCCTCCTCAGCCGGGCACTCCTGCAAAGCCTACGGTGGGAAAAAACTCGGTTATCTCCGCTGACGGAAAGTATATCATCGCTGCGTGCGACGGTCATATTGTGTATGGCGTTGGCTGCTTCAATGTGGAGGACACGGTTACCATCCGCTCTGACCTCGATTTTTCCGTTGGAAATCTCGACTTTTTCGGCGATATTGTCATTAAGGGAAACGTCATGGAGGGCTTCTCGATAAAGGCAGGCAGAAACATAAAAATAGACGGCAGCGTTTTTTCATCCACTATTACGGCAGGCGGCTCTATCAACGTTGTGGGAGGACTTATCAACTCCACGGTCGAGTGCGAGGGCAACGTTACGACAGGCTTCTGTCAAAGCTCCAAGATAAAGGCAAAGGGCAATGTCGAGTCCAAGGAGTTCGCATTCTGCGAGGTGTTCTGCTACGGCGAGCTTATCGCAAAGGGAAGCAACGGCACCATAGTCGGCGGAAATATCACATCCATGCGCGATGTTACCGCAAATGTCATCGGCTCCGAAAAATACACGCATACGGTTATCAGCATCGGCGACTGTTCCGTTACCTTTGCCAGAAAGCGCAAAGCGGAAACCGAGCTTGAGGAGTACGACATGAAGCTTCAGGATTCCCTGCGCAACCTTACTTACCTTAAGGAGAAGAAGATACAGCAGGGCGGTGTGCTGTCGGATGAACAGCAGCGCCTTATGAAGAGCGAAACCCAGAATAAGATTTTCTGCACGCTTAAGAAAAAGGAGCTTAACATCCTTATTGCGCAGCTTGAGGAGGATATCAAGAACAGGGATAACCTTTGCGCGAAATGCTCGAAGCTGTTTCCGGGAACGCGCTTTTGCATCAATTTCCTTACCCTTGATATTACTCAGATCTACGGTCGGTCAAGGGTTGCTATGGTGGACGACCAGATAATGGTGATGTCCAACTGATCGGAGGAATAATGATACCTGAAAATCATATTTACACTTTCAGCGGAGTGAGTTTCTCTCCGCTTTCTCCGTGTATGGAGAATATACTTGCAGAGGACATAGCTCACGCGCTTGCATATATCTGCCGCGCCAACGGGCATTTTAAAAGCTTTTATTCCGTTGCGCAGCACTGCCTTGCCTGCGAACAGGAGGCAAGGCTCAGGGGCTTGCCGAGAGAAGTAAGGCTCGCCTGCCTGCTTCATGACGCAAGCGAGGCGTTCATATCCGACATAACACGTCCGGTAAAAAGGCAGCTTACCGAATACAAGGCTATTGAAAAGCGGCTTCAGGATGTGATATACCGCCGCTTCGGGGTTGACCTCGAAAACAGCGATATCATGGCTGCTGTGTCCGAGATAGATGACGCTATGCTGTATCACGAGTTTCTGGCGCTTGGCGGACTTGCCCTGTATGAAAGCGCTCCGCAGATAATCTCGGCGCCCGATTTCAGCTTTGTTCCGTTTGAAAAGACCGAGCAAGGCTTCCTGTCCACTCTTAACAGTCTTATAAAAGGAGAATAGAATGAAACCCACTTTTGAGCTTATTAACGACAACTGGCAGTTCTGCCTGTGCGAAATCGGAACGCAGCTTTCCGAACTTAACGCAAAGAAATGGTACAACGTAGAAATACCGCACGACTGGCTGATAGGAGATACACACAACCTCTACAAGACGGGCGAAGGATGGTACAAGCGCAGCCTTTCCGTTGACGCAAAAACGCTGTCCGGCAGGGTGCTTATCAATTTCGACGGCGTATATATGAACTCTACCGTTTTTGTAAACGGCAGGGAGGCAGGCACATGGACAAACGGATATACAGCGTTTGAGTATGATATCACCGAGCTTCTTCACGAGGGAGAAAACGAGCTGCTGGTGCGCGTAAAGCACGAAGCGCCCAACTCGCGCTGGTATTCCGGCGCAGGAATTTTCCGTGATGTAAAGCTGAAAAAGCGGAATAATACATATCTGCGTACAAACGGCGTCTACATCCACTCCGATAAGCTTGAGGACGACAAATGGCTTCTTGAGGCTGAGGCGGATGTTATCGGCGATACCGACGGTACAAGCATTGCGGTGAAAATCTGCTCCTCCGACAACGAGATTATCGCAGCTATGAATTCCGACATCTGCACCGACGGAAGATTTTCCATGAGCATGACCCTTGACAGCCCGGAGATATGGGATATCGACCATCCGAATTTGTACGATATCGAGGTGCTTTTGTATAAGGACAGCGAGGTAATCTGCACCGAGAATATCCGCTATGGCTTCCGCACTGTGGAATTCAGTCCGGTTAAGGGACTTGTGCTTAACGGCAGGCAGATAAAAATGCACGGCGTGTGTATGCACCATGACCTGGGTGCGCTGGGCGCTGCCGTAAACGAAGCTGCCTTGTTAAGGCAGCTTACCGTGATGAAAGAGATGGGCGCCAATGCTGTACGCACCTCGCACAATATGCCCGGTGAGCTGCTTATCCAAATATGCAGCGAGCTTGGTCTGCTTGTTGACAGCGAGGCATTCGATATGTGGGAAAACGCAAAAACGGAGTTTGACAATCACCGCTTCTTTGTTGAGCACGCAGAGCGTGATGTCAGAAGCTGGATAGAACGCGACCGCAACGCTCCCTGTGTTATCATGTGGAGCATCGGCAACGAAATAAGCGATACAAACGACCCTCACGGAATCGAGATCACTCAGCGGCTGTACGACTATGTGCACAAGTACGACCCTAAAGCTAACGCCCGTGCAACGATAGGCTCAAACTTCATGGGCAGCGAGAATGCGCAGAAGTGCTCCGATATTGTAAAGCTTGCAGGCTATAATTATACCGAGCGGCTTTATAACGAGCACCGCGGCAAATATCCCGACTGGTTCATATACGGAAGTGAAACCGCTTCGGCAGTGCGCTCAAGGGGAATATACCATTTCCCTGCCGACGCTCCTTTGCTTACGCACGAGGACCTGCAGTGCAGCTCGCTGGATAACAGCGTTGTGGGCTGGGGCTCATCCGCGATGAAGTCGTGGCGGCTTGACCGCGACTGCGGCTTCTGCGGCGGTCAGTTCATCTGGACAGGCTTTGACTACATCGGCGAGCCGACGCCCTATTCCACCAAGAACAGCTATTTTGGAATCGTGGATACGGCAGGCTTCCCGAAGGATATCTATTATTTCTATCAGAGCGTCTGGACGGACAAGCCTATGATACACATTGTGCCGTCCTGCTGGGATTTCAATGACGGTGACATTATTGACGTTATTCTTTACAGCAATGCGCACACCGTCGAGCTTTTCCTTAACGGCAGAAGTCTTGGCAAGCATGAGATGAACCTTTTGACGGATGAAAAAATGCGTGCGGAATTCCGCGTAGCATACGAAAGCGGAACGCTTACCGCAAAGGGCTATGATGAGCATGGTACTGTGATAGCGGAAGAAACTCTGCGCAGCTGCGGCGACCCGGCTTTTGTGCGGCTGAGTACCGACAATCCCAATCTGTTTGCAGACGGCAGAGATATCTGCTTTGTGGAGATATCCGTTGCCGATAAGGACGGAATACCCGTAGGCAACGCCAGAAACCGCATTAAGGTCGAGGTAAGCGGTGCAGGCAGGCTTGTAGGACTTGATAACGGCGACAGCACCGACTATGACAGCTACAAGGGCGACAACCGCAGGTTGTTCAGCGGCAAGCTGCTGGCAATGGTGCAGAGCACTCTTCAAAGCGGAGATATTATCGTGCGCGCCTGCTCGCAGGGGCTTGACGGGGCTGAGATAACACTCCGCTCCATATGCAGTCCCAGAGGCTGCGGCGGTATTTCGATAGCTGCCGAAAACGCATACCCTGTTGCGGCGGCGGAATATACAGATGAGGTTCCCGTAAGGAAAATGGTTCCGCTGTGCGATACGCGCGAGCTGAATGCGGACAGAAAAACAGCCGTTATTAAGGTTAGGCTTCTGCCCGAAAACTCCACCTACCGCGATATCACATGGAAGTGCGTTCGCGATACCGGTGTTGAGATAAACTTCGCTTCGATTGAGTGGGATGGCGAAAAGGCAGTTGTGACTGCGCTGGGCGACGGAGAATTTATCGCTAGGGCATTCCTCAACAACGGCGCACCCCAGCCGCAGATATGCTGTGATGTACCGTTCACCGTGACCGGTCTTGGTGCAGCGACGCGTGACGCATACAGCTTCATCTCGGCAAGCCAGCTTGACGAAAGCAATGTTACGGTAAACCTTATCGAGGACGGCGCAATCGGCGGCTTTTTCGGCAGGACGGTAATGACTTATAAGAATGTAGACTTCGGCAAAACGGGCTGTGATAAGCTTTATATGCATATCGGAACCTGCTTTGATATGCCGGTGGAGGTCTGGGACGGAATCCCCGGCGAGGAAAACGCCGTGCTTATCTCAGACATTCGCTTTGAAAACAACGGCCACTGGTGCGGCTTTGCCGGTCAGGCGTTTGATGTGGCAAGGCTTACCGGTGTGCATACCATAAGCATAGTTATCGATGCAGGAGTGATTTTCGGCGGCTTCGAGTTCACCGAGATTAACAGAGCATATGACTGTAACATGGCAAGCGCCTGTGACAGCATTTACGGCGATGACTATACACTGAACGGGCTTGCAGTCGAAAACATCGGAAACAACGTTATCATCAACTTTGACGCGCTTGATTTCGGCGAGGACGGGGCACACTCTATCACCATCAGCGGCTTTACGCCCAATCCCTCAAATGCGGTGCAGCTTCGCTATACTCCGCAGGGCGGCGAACAGACGAGCGTTCTGCTTGAGTTCAAAAACACCGTCGGCACCAGCGAGCAGAATTTTGAGATACCCGAGCTTAAGGGCGTGTATGATATCAGCTTTGTTTTCCTGCCCGGCTCTAAATTCGATTTCGGATGGTTCAGATTTGAGAAGTGATATGCTGTGTGCCGCTGCGTATCATCATGCTTTTACAGCGCATACGGGCGGCAGCCTTGCAGCAAATATCATAAAGGGAACCTGCCTTTTGACGGGATATCGGAGCAGCACTTGACAACACGATAATTTCGTGCTATACTATTTTCAGTTGAATACGAAATGCTGTGACAAGAAAAAGTAGGCTCTGCGGATATTTCAGAGAGGCGGCGCTTGGTGCGAGCCGCTGTTGAAGCAGTTCCGAACCCATCTTTGAGCTTCGTCCCGAATTGCCTTGCGGCATAGTAAGCGGCGGCGGTTCTCCCGTTATCGAGAAATGGCGTTATCGCGCCAATGAGTGCGGATTTTTATCCGAATTTCAGGTGGTACCACGGACCTTTGCAGTTCGCCCTGAGTCATACGACTCGGGGCTTTTTGTATTAAGGCAACACCGCCCAAAGATCATTTATTGGATTTTGCACGCATCTTGCTTGCATCTTTTCCGTCATATCGCACAAAAACTCCTTGCCCGCATTATCTGCTTCGCAGAAAACGCTGCGTCAGCCCGCCTGCGTCGCTTTTATACAATCTGACGAAAAATCTGACGGCGCAATATGCGCACAATCTTTGTGCGGTATTGCCTTCAGTAATAATAAACGAAAGGAAAAACAATCATGAAACTTGACAAGCTTGTCGGCGACCGCTTTAAAGAGCGTCCCTCCGACTGCAACATTGACAGCCATGCACTTATGGTAAGAGGCGGATATATGAAGTATGTCGCAAACGGCATATTCTCCAGCTATATGCCCCTCAAAAGAGTTACACGCAAGATAGAGCAGATCATCCGCGAGGAAATGGACGCTATCGACGGACAGGAGGTAATGTTCCCTGTTGTTATGCCTGCGTCGCTTTGGCAGGAGTCGGGAAGATACGAGAGTATCGGAAGCGAGCTTCTGCGTTTCTCCGACCGCAACAAGGCTCAGATGGTGCTTGGTATGACCCACGAGGAGGCAGCCGTACATCTTGTGCGCGAATACGCAAACAGCTATACCAAATATCCCTTTATGATATATCAGATCCAGACTAAGTTCCGCGACGAGGCAAGACCCAGAGGCGGACTTATCCGCGTGCGCGAGTTCACCATGAAGGACGCCTACTCGTTCCACACCTCGCAGGAGGATCTTGAAGAGTACTACTATCGCTGCCACAAGGCGTATGAGCGCATTTATGCGAGAGCCGGCATCCCCGAGGTCATTTCGGTGGCTTCCGACTCAGGTATGATGGGCGGAAGCATCTCCCACGAGTTTATGCTGCTGACTCCTATCGGCGAGGACAGCATTGCCATATGCAAAAAGTGCGGCTATCGTGCAAACATGGAAGCGGCTGAAAGCATTATCGAAAACACACGCGACGATGTTTCGGAAGAGCTTAAGGAGGTATACACTCCCGATATCCACACTATCGAGGAGATATGCGACTTTCTGAAAACTCCGCTCGAGAAGAGCTGCAAGGCTGTTGTATATCAGAAAAACCATGATGACAGCTTTGTTGTGGTTTTCATTCGCGGCGACCTTGACGTTAACGAAACAAAGCTGACAAACTACCTCGGCTGTGATGTTCACCCTGCCGTTATCACGGAGGAATGCGGACTCAACGCAGGCTACATCGGTCCTGTGGGCATCAAGGTTAACGGCGGTCTGACCGTGCTTTACGACAAGTCGCTGATGAACACCAACAACCTTTCCTGCGGCGCAAATAAGCAGGAGTATCACTATATCGGTCTTGATATCAGCCGCGATATCGGAGAGGTAGAATACATTGACCTTGCAAAGATCATCGACGGCGGTATCTGTCCCGAGTGCGGCGCGCATGAAATAAGCATTTCGCGCGGCATTGAGGTAGGCAACATATTCCAGCTTGGCACCAAGTACAGCAAGTCCATGGGCATGACATATCTTGACAAGGACGGCAATACGCAGACTCCTATCATGGGCTGCTACGGTATCGGCGTGGGCAGACTTGCTGCCTCCGTATGCGAAGCGCACCACGATGACTATGGTCCTATCTGGCCTATGGCTATCGCTCCGTGGCAGGTTCACATCTGTGCGGTGCGCAGCGACGACGCACAGGTAAAGGAGAATGCCGACAAGCTTTATGCAGAGCTTCAGGGCCGCGGCGTTGAGGTGATTTATGACGACCGCTCAAATGTCAGCGCAGGAGTTATGTTCAGCGACGCAGACCTGCTTGGCTGTCCTATCCGCCTTGTTGTAAGCCCCAGAAACTTAAAGGACGGCGTTATTGAGATTGCCGCAAGAGATAAGAGCTTCAGCGAAAAGCTTGCTCCCGAGGCGGTTGCCGACAGAGTACAGCAGCTTATCGGTGATATGCTTAAGATAAAGGAATAATTGTTGTGAAAAAGCAATCCCTCTCATGGAGATAATTCCATGAGAGGGATTTCAGTCTGTCGAAAAAGTCCCTTTGGGACTTTTTCGACAGGTTCTCCGCAAAAGCGGAGGTCGGAATGGCTAACGCCATCC
>JBJESD010000065.1:0-13503 GCA_051882595.1 Oscillospiraceae bacterium
CACGGATATCGCGGCAAGAAACTACAACAAGGCGTACAGCTGCTATGAAAAGGCAGAGGAGCTGTACAAAAAGCAAACCGGAGGCTCGGGCAAAACCGACCCGGAAATGGATAAGCTCCGCAGCGAAATGAAGAAGCTGGCGGATGACGGCAGAGTACAATCGGGAGGATAATGCGATGACAATAGAGATAACCACCGGCTTTCTCATGTTCTGGGGAGGTCTTGCAGGCTCGGCAATAAGCTTTTTCGGCGCGCTGATATATTTTGCCGCATCCTCCGCCAAGGCGAAAAAGCTGCTTAAGAAGATTGACGAAGAAGACTTCTGATTACCGCTTGGAGGAACCGAAAAATGTTTTGCAGAAATTGTGGCTTTAAGCTTCCCGACGAGGCAAAATTCTGCCTCAACTGCGGCGAGAAAACTCCCGAAAAGGACTATGTGGTGTGCAGTGCGTGCTCCGAGCGGCTTCCGCTTGGAGCGAAGTTCTGTAAAAAGTGCGGAACTCCCGTTGCGGCGGCGAACAACCAACCGACTGCTGCTCCCGTTGCACCGACTGCACCTGTTGAGCACGTTACGCCCACTGCACAGCCGACCGTTGCGCCTGCCGCTCCCGTTGCGCCCACTGTGCAGCCGCCCGTTGCGCCTGCCGTGGAAGAGGATGAGCCTACCCTGCTGTTAAGCAACTCAAACAACAGCACGACTGCTCCCATCCAACAGGATGAGCCGGTTACTATGCCGATTCAGCAGGACGTTACCATGCCTGTTCAGCAAAGCGCTACGGCTGCGCCCGTTCGGCAGAGCGCTACGGCTGCGCCCGTTCGGCAGAGCGCTCCGGCAATGCCCGTTCGGCAGAGCGCTCCGGCTGCGCCTGTTCAGCAGAGCGCTCCGGCAATGCCCGTTCGGCAGAGCGTTCCGGCTGCGCCTGTTCAGCAGAACGTGCCGGCTATGCCCGTTCGGCAGAACGTGCCGGCTGCGCCTGTTCAGCAGAGCGCTCCGGCTGCGCCCGTTCAGCAGAGCGCTCCTAAAAAGCCCACAAAACCACGCCGCAAAAAGCGAGGCGGCGGAGTGCTTGTTATATTCATAGTGATAATGCTTCTTGCTGCGGCGGCAGCGGCAGCATATATGCTTTATTTCAGCGACACTGCGCGTATAAATAAGCTAAAAGAACAAGCCGAGCTTTGCCTTGAAGACAAGGACTATAAGGGCGCGGCAGAAGCTTACAGCGAGTGTGTGCTTATCGGCACCGCCGAGCCCGAGATATACCTTGCGCTTGCCGATGCGTACCTTGAAACAGACGATGAAGACAAGGCAATAGAAGCCCTTAAAAAAGGCTATGCGGCAACCGCCGACAAGGATATATGGGATAAGCTCAGCGAGCTTGATAACCAAGCCGGACACGTTGATGATACATCCGACGACTAATCTGCACAATAATATTGGAGGTAATATATGAATTGTATTCACTGCAATGCGCCAATATCCGATGGCGCAAAATTCTGCCTAAACTGCGGCAAGCCCACAGCGGCAGCGTGTCCAACATGCGGCAATCCGCTCCCCGATGCAGCTAAGTTCTGCCCCTCTTGCGGAGCTGCTTTCGGTGACCCGGCGAGCGCTCCCGTGCAGACCGTTCCCGTACAGACTGTTCCGGTGCAACCTGTCCCCGTACAGCAGCCTGTACCCGTGCAGCCTGCTCCGGCGGCAGAGTATCCCTCTGTGCAGTACTCCGCTCAGCCTGCGCCTAAATCAAAATCCCACGGAAAACGCAATGTGATTATTCTTGTGGTGGTGCTTGTGCTGCTTCTCGCAGGAACGGCTGTCGGTCTTTTTGCGACGGGTGTTATCGGAACAAGCAATCCCGATAAGCTGCTGCAATCAGCCGAGAAGTACCTTGACGACAAAAACTATGAGGAAGCCATCGTCAAGTTTGAAAAGCTGCTTGAAATCGACCCTCTTAACGTCGACGCA
Source organism: Oscillospiraceae bacterium (assembly GCA_051882595.1). Lineage (GTDB taxonomy): Bacteria > Bacillota > Clostridia > Oscillospirales > Ruminococcaceae > CAG-115. Next base: position 1,964 of record JBJESD010000065.1, read on the forward strand.
TACCTCGGTCTTTCGTCGGCTTACGAACAGCAGGGCGACACCGATAAAGCAATAAAGGTGCTGGAGGACGCGCTTAACGAGCTTAAGAGCGAAAAGGACATCAAAAAGATTCAAAAGGCTCTTGATAAGCTGAAATCCGATAGCGAGGATGACGAAAAGCCTGCCGATTCCGAAGATAACGCCGAGCAGAACAAGCCGGCAGAAAGCACCTCGGCAACATCCGATACGATTGCTTACACCACTTCTACACAGCAGACCACCACAGCCCCCACGACTACCACCGCTGTTGAAGTAAACGGACCCGAAGAAGTTGAAAACGAGTACTTTACGCCAAGCGGCAACGCTGGTACGATAAAAGTATACAGCTATTACGATATCACATTGGACCAGAAAGGTATTGAGCAGACTAAGATTTTTGAATCCGAAGAGTATAACGGTAATATTGAATATATCTCATCAAGCTACGCCGGAAACTACGAGAGGCTGGCAACTATGATTGCTGCAGATGATTCCCCGGATCTGATGCCATATGATCGCACATGGTATCCTTACGGCTTCAAAAGAAATATGTTCGAGCCGATGGATAACTATATCGACCTCAGCAATCCGATGTGGGACGACATAAGGAACGTTATAGACGACTACGAGTACAACGGTAAGCATTATTACGTTCCGCACAGAGTAGTTACGTCTGCTGCTCTTAACTACAACCGCAAAACTATAATGGACGCGGGACTAGCCGATCCATACGAGCTTTATAAGCGCGGCGAATGGACATGGGACGCATGGCAGGAGATGATGATACACTTCTGCAATCAGAATGAAGACAACATAGGTTGTTTTACAACAAACACCTTACTTGAAGCTTTCATCAACACTACCGGTACCGGCATTATTGATGTTTCTCCCAATGGCATTATCAGCAATAATATTGAAAGCCCCGATGTAACAAGAGCAGTTGAGTACCTCGCTAATTTGGGCAGAAACGGTCTGCTTTACCCCGACTGGATATCCACACAACAATGGGCAACATCCTCTGATACTATCCTCTTCTACGGAATGGAACCCGAGTGGACTTACAGCGCAGCAACAGAAGAAATTCAGAACCGTAAGGGCACAGAAAACGATATTCATGATACAATATCCGATTTCGCATTTGTTCCCTATCCCAGAGACCCTCTTGCAGACCGCTACTACATCAGCTCCGATACATTTGGCTATCTGGTTCCAAAGGGAGCACACAACATCAGCGGTGCAGCAGAGTTTATAAACCTTAACCGCCTGTATGAGATAGATGAAAGCGTCAAGAAAATCGAAAGGAATAAGCATATATCCCCCGAACCGATATTCTTCACCACCGGCGCAAATGCCGGCAGCAGAAAATGGCAGATCACATGGGACGAGAATATGTATGACCTTTTGCAGGAAATGAATAGTCCAAACGAATTCAGCCTTGTGTTTGAAGATATGTACGGCTTTGGCGATGAACTTTCCATACCGTTGACAGACGCACTTTACGCATCTACATGCGGCGGTGAATCGTGGGTTCAGCAGAGCGCTGCAATAAAAGCTACGATCGATTCTATCCTGTCGGAATACTGATAACTAAGGAGACTTAATATGTTTTGTATGAATTGCGGATACGAGCTTCCCGACAACTCCAAGTTCTGCAACAATTGCGGTACACCTGTCGACGGCGCTCAGACTCCCGAAAAGACAATCGAAATTCCAAAGCTTAAGCCCAATGAGTTTGTAGAAATCTCGCGCGAGCAGCTCCATGAAAAGCAGGAGCAGTGCGACAGGCAAAGCGCCTCTGCCGCTCAGCCGGCTCAGCAGACGGCGCAGGCTGCGCAGACCGCTCCGCCCAATCAGGTTCAGCAGGCTCAGCAAATCCCTCAGCAGGTTGCTCAGCCTATGTACTCAGCACCCCAGCCAATGCAGCCCGAGCCTGTCGCTGCGCCTAAGGCGTCCGGCACAAAGCGCAATGTCATAATACTGGTTGTGGTGCTGGTGCTGCTTATCGCAGGCACGGCTATCGGACTGTTTGCTACGGGCGTTGTCGGAAAACCCGACCCCGAAAAGCTGCTTACAACAGCCGAAAAATATCTTAGCGAAGCAAACTACGAGCAGGCAATCATAGAGTTTGACAAGATACTGAAAATCGACCCCACCAATGTTGACGCATACCTCGGAAAGGCAGAAGCCCTTAACGCACTGGGCAGAAGCGACGAGGCAAAGGCTGTGCTCGACAAGGCTTTAAAGAAGATAAAAGACGAAGGCGACCTCGGAAAAATCGAAAAAGCGATCGCTGACATGGAAGAAACCGGCAGCGAAGAAATCGTTGTGACGCTTCCCGTTGAAACGCTCGAGCAGCCCACAGAGGAAACCGCCGATGTTCCCTCCTCCGGAGAAGCAACCTCCGAGGATGCTTCTTCCGGCGAGGCGACCTCAGAGGAATCCTCTTCCGAGGAAGCTTCCACCGAGGAAGGCGAGACCGATGAATCCCTGCCCGTAAATGCCGATATTGTCTATGGCGACCCCGAGGTGCTTGCAATCGAGGAAATGCTTAGAGATTACTTCAACGGCAGCGGCAGCCTTGATACCGCTGCACTCGCCGAGGTAACGCAGCTTCAGCTTTATCATACGGGCTACATCTCCGTCGTATGCGGCAGCAGGGGCGGAACACAGCTTGATGTTGCGGAAGTCAAATATGGCTTCTTCAATGTGGACGGCTTTACTCTTGCCCTTACATCGGGTGAAAATCTGGTATATACTTCATATACAGTCGGCAATATTGACATTAAAAAACTGACCAGTCTTGATTTTGTGCAGTATATGCCAAAGCTTGAATTCCTTGCAACGGCGCTGACACAATACTCCGACCTGTCGCCGCTTAAGCAGCTCAGCCATCTTGAAAGGCTGGAGATGACGCTTAATATAGGCAGCGAAAACCTTGACATCTCTCCCCTCGCGGATATGCCGCAAGTGAAGCACCTTGTGCTTTCCAGAGTAATGGCGCGCGATTACTCAGTTATTGAGAACATGACGCAGCTGGAGTCGCTTAAAATCGCCGGCACAGTCTCAGTTCCGATAAGCTACTCCCGTATGACATCGCTTAAAAAGCTGACCACGATAGTTGATGATTTGTCGAGCATTTCGGGTCTCTCCAACCTTGAAGAGGCGTATCTGGAGGCTGCATTTTATGGCATAGACGAAACAGGTGCAGCGGCAGACATATCCGCACTCAAGGATTTGAACAACCTGAAAAAGTTGACCCTGCAATCCTACTCCGGTATCAACAGCCCCGAAACATTCTCGCTGCTTACAAGCCTTGAGGAATTAAACATCAACAACTGCGATATTACCGATTTCAGCGCATTCAAACAACTTACCAATCTCAAAAAGCTTAACATATACATATATGATCTTTCTGAGGATGTCTTGAATGAGCTTAAGGCAGCTCTTCCTGACTGCGAGGTTACAAGCACATACTGAAAGGACGCAAATACATGAAATGCTTTAACTGTGGCAATGACCTGCCGGATTCGGCAAAATTCTGCGATAAGTGCGGCGCGAAAATGAATACAGCCGCACCGGTAAGCAACGCTCCGGCTCCTGCCGCTGCTCCGACTGCTCCGACCAGAGTAGCTGCTCCGGTCGCACCGTCAGCACCTGTTAGCGCTGCTCCCACAAGCACTGCTCCGACCAGAACGGCTGCACCTGCCGTTCAGCCGCAGCCGATTTACGAGCAGAATATCATGCCCGATACCGCTCAGGCTCCTGCCGAAAAGCCAAAGGCAGCCAACACAAAGCGCAACATCATAATTCTTCTCGTTGTGCTGGTGCTGCTAATCGCTGGTACTGCGGCAGCAGTACTGGCGGTCGGTTCAAACGGCACACAATCCGCTGCCGATCTGATAAGCACAGCCGAAAAGTACCTGTCCGAAGCGAACTACGAGCAGGCTATAATCGAGTTTGATAAGGCGATAAGCATCGACCCGATGAATCCCTCGGCATATATAGGAAAGGCTAATGCCTATATCAGCGCAGGCGATATTGAGAAGGCGATCGAAACTCTGCAAGAGGGCTACGCGAAAACAGGAAACGCTGATATAAAAGCAAAGCTTGACGAGCTTACGGCAAGCAATGTTTCCTCGGATGGAACAACGGTGCAGCGTGCCCCCTCTTTCAGCTACGGCGACCCGAGATGTATCGAGATAGAACAGATGCTGTTAGCCTGCATAAACGGTGGAACAGCAGACAGCGCAATGCTCGCCGAGGTTACAGAGCTGTACCTTTACGGCGACAGCTGTATCTCGGTAATCTGCGGCAACAAGGGCGGCACGGACATCACCGACAACGCAGGCTGTGCGATAAGCGGCAGCGTAAAGGACATCTCCTTTGCACAGTACCTTGTCAACGCCTCACGCATTGAGATAGTGGGCAACCCGATAAGCGACCTGTCACCGCTGAGCAGCCTTTCCGCACTCAGACGGCTGAGCCTTTTCGGCAGCTATACCATCAGCGATATCACGCCGCTTGGCAGCCTTACCGAGCTTACCCTGCTTGACCTCGGCATGGCGGATATATCCGACATCTCCGCGCTGGCTTCGCTTATGGAGCTCACCTCGCTCGACCTCAACGGCAACAGCATTTCGGATATCTCTCCCCTGTCGCAGCTGACGGAGCTCAGCTATCTTGACCTCGGCGGAAACAAACTGAACGCTATCTCGTCACTGTCGGGACTTACAAAGCTAAAGCACCTTAACGTAAGCATAAACAGCATATCCGATATCTCGGTAGTATCAAGCATGACAGAGCTTGAGGAGCTGTACCTGTGGGACAACGATATCACCGATATAGCCGCGATTTCCGGTCTTAAAAAGCTTAACAGGCTTTACCTCGAGTACAACAAAATCACCGATGTATCGGCACTGTCCGGTCTGTCACAGCTGAGATGGCTGTATCTCATAGGCAATGATGTAAATGACAGCAGCCTGTCCTCGCTAAGGCAGAGCCTGCCCGGCTGCAACATAATGTAACATATCCACAAAAAAGAACGCTGATTTATTTAAATCAGCGTTCCTTTTTTTGTGGGAGTATCCGTTCTCTTACCCAACGGAAATTACCTCATTATACCGTTTACTGTCAATTCTTCTTTTCAACGGCGATCCAGATTTCACAGGAATAGTTGGGATTCTCCACATCATCCGAGGGATAAAGCTCCATCTCTACTCCGTTTGCGTAGCGGTATTCGCTGCTCTGCGGGAAAAACTCGGTAAATATCCGCTTGTAGGTTTCCTGAAAAGACTCGGGCATCTTTCCCCTGCAAGTGAATGCCGCATAGGTATGCGCAGGTATCTCCACAACCTCAAAACCGTCCGGCACCGACTTTCCGTCGTACTCAACGCCTATTCCGTAGGGGAAGTTGTTGTCAATCATCTCCGAGGAAAAGGAGATGCCGAGGATTCCCTTAAACCCGGTGTTTGCCGGAATGCGTGAAATAAGATGCTCCAGAGTTCCGTCCTTAGTGCACTCCTGCCAGAAAAGCGGAATTTTTTCAAAGGTTATCTCCTTTTCCGCCATAAATCTCTGCTTTTTGCAGATGATTTTAAATGCATCTCTTTTTTCAATTCTGTAATCCATAGTATTACCTCCGGATAATGTTAATTTTACGGAAAGAGCCGAAAAGGATTTGATACTGCTGCCGTTTTTCGCAGCTGACGGAGATACGCCGTGAAATCGCGTAAATGCCCTTGAAAAGCTTTCGGGCGAATCATAGCGGTACTTCAATGCGACGTCTATCACCCTTGCATTCGTTGCCGAAAGCTCAGCGGCGGCAAGCGAAAGCCTGCGAAAACGAATGTAGTCGCCGAGGGTATAGCCGCAAATCATAGAAAACACACGCTGGAAATGAAAGCTTGATGAATAGGCTCTTTTGGCAGCCTCCTCAAAATTGATATCATCCGTAAGATGCTCCTCAACATAATCGATTGCACGCTGTATTCCTGATATCCAATCCATTTGCATTCTCCTTTCGTTGTATTCATTATACCGAAATATTACCATGTTTTCATGACATTATGTGCTATTGACTGTCATGATTTACTCGCCCATCATCTGCTTATATGTTATTCCATCAATATCCGACAGCTGTTCCGTTACATATTCCAGATAATCCTTACTTGTAGCCATAAATTACCTCCAAAAATCCGTCATCGGTATGAAAAGAGCGCCGTGTCCTTGCGGAGGCGCTCATAAATTCATGATACGAAATAGAACTCCTTGTTAAAATGCGGCTCGCATATCAACCGTCAGGATGGATACAGACCGCCGTAAATTCCCGTAATCATTACCGAAAGGAACCTGAAATCATTGCTAAGGTCTATCTCCTCTCCGCTGTTCTGTCCCTGAATACGCACCACGGGGCGAAGCACATTCTGATTGTTCTGGATGACCACGCCATGCCTGCCGTCCGAAAGATTTACCATGGTGCCCACGGGATACGGATTGAATGCGCGCATGAAAGCGGATGTAACATCAAAATCAAAGTGCGAGCCGCAGCCGCCGAAAATGTACTCCTCTGCCTCTGCGACCGACCACGGTTTTCTGTACGGGCGGTTCGACGTAAGCGCGTCAAAAACATCGCATACAGCAATAATTCTTGCGATAAGCGGAATTTCCTTGCCCTTTATACCCGTTGGATATCCGCTGCCGTCGTACTTCTCCTGATGAAACAGCACTCCCGACAGGATATTTCCGTTATACGCATTTCCGCTGCCCTTGAGGATATTGTAGCCGATATACGGATGCCGCTTTATCTCGTTGTATTCCTCTTCGGTAAGCTTGCTGGGCTTTATGATGATGTCATGGTCAATGTTGGATTTGCCGATATCATGAAGAAGCGCAGAGATGATAACCTCCTTTGTTTCCTCCTTTGACAGGCCGAGCTCGTAGGCAACGCTTGTAGAAAGCATAGCCACGCGCAGGCAGTGCTTATAGGTATAGTCATCGTAGTTCTGAAGCGCTATCATCTGATTTCCGAGATAGGTGGAGTCATTGCCGATATCCACAAGTATGTCATCTGCGATAGCATTTACCTTTTTAACAGCCTCCTGAGATAACTCCTTTACCTCGCCCTGACATTCAAAAATACTGCTCAGCTCTTTCAGCGCCCTGCCAATGTGCTGATTTTTGACAGCCTCTGCTTCGGATACAGGCTCTGTGTCCTTCTCGGGGGCAGGCGCAGCCTGTATTGTGCTGCCGGCGTCCGTCTGCGCTGTTTCGGACATTATCGCCTGCCTTTCGCCGATGATATGTACAGACTTTATTCCCTTTTTGCCGAGCATTTCGATCATATCGGCAGTAAGGAATGTACCTCTCATAAGCAGGGTGCGATAATCGGTAGCGGATGTCGTCGCAACATCCTTTGCCAGAACCATACCTTCTCTAAGGTTGTCTATCGGTACAATGATCATAACTTTACTCCAATCACTAAGATTTAAGGGGTATTTAAGGCAATACCGCACAAAGATTGCGTGCGGATTGCGAAGTCAGATTTTTCGTCAGATTGTATAAATTGAGTGCAGGTTGGCTGACGCCAATCAAACGAAATTTGTGCAAGATGACGGAAAAGATGCAAGCAAGGCACACGCAAAGCCGTAAGGCGGTCTTTGTGCGGTGTTGCCTTAATTTATATTACCACAGTGGGTTTTTGTATACTCCGCTGTCAGCATACCTGATCAATGTAAGCTTTGCTTCTTCAATATCCGCAGCATAGGTTATGCCGAACCACTTGCTGTCCGTCGTAAGATTTCTGACGGTAAAGCCGTTGTGGCGTATCTCGGCGTCCACAGCGTCCGCTATGGTAAGCTCCGATACTGCGTCCTGCGGTTCAAGCCCGTTAAGGAACTCGCATAGCCGATTTTCAAGCTTTGGCATGAAATCCGCGCCAAAGCCCCACATACTCATGGATACGGTGTCGTATTCGTTAAGGGTGCGCTGTGTCCCACGGTAGCTGCCGGTGATGACGCCGTTCTCATCGCGTGAAATTCCGCGCGTTTCCTCAACGCTGCACAGCAGACCCATGTCGTTTGCCTTGCAAATTCCGCGGTTTACGCTTCCGTACATAGAAAGCGTGTTTTTAAGCATAAATCCAACCGAGCAGCTGTCTGCGTCAAAATGCGAAAGGAAAGAGCCCAGACGCAGATACGCGTCCCTGCCGTAGAAGTCATCGGCATTAACCACCGCAAACGGTCCGTCCAGAAGCTCCTTGCAGCACCACAGCGCATGAGCAGTGCCCCACGGCTTTGTGCGATTGGAAAAATCACCGCTGCGGCACGGAAGCTTGTCGGGTGACTGATACACATAGTCTACCTTGATATGTTCGGCTGCGCGCTCTCCGATGGTGCACTTGAAAAGCTGCTCGATATCCTTGCGGATGATAAACACAACCCTGTCAAAGCCAGCCTTGATAGCGTCGTAAATGGAATAATCTATCAGCAGCTCGCCGGAGGGTCCCAGCGGTTCAAGCTGCTTTATTCTCTCGCCAAACCTTGTTCCCATGCCTGCCGCCAGAACAACCAGAGTCATTTTTGCCATAACTGCCTCCTTACATATCGTATATCAGTCACAGTCACACCTGCGATATCACACTTAAGTGTATCAGCCGTTTCAACAAAGCCGCAGTGCTCGTAAAACCGCCTTGCGCGGATGTTTGAGTCCAATACCCAGAGATACGCGTTGTCAAAGCCCTGTGCGCTCAGCCAGTTAACGGAGTTCTCCAGCAGAGCCCTGCCGTAACCTTTTCCCCAGTACTCCGGGAGGACGTACATCGTCCAGACCTCGCCCCAGCCGCTCATCGCCTCGTCAGCCGCCGCACGTGCGCAGGAATGCCCTGCAATAACGCTGGCGTCGGTTATCACAAAACTGCCGGGCAGGTCGGTGAATTTGCTGTCCCAGCGCCATGCTTCAAGCCCGTCGAGGTAGGTCTGAGGAAGCAGCCCCTTATATCCTGCCTGCCAGCTTCTGACATAAAGTCTGCCGACCTCAGCCTCGTCCGAACCGCGCATACGGCGTATCGTCATTACTTAAGCCCCTCGATGGAAGCATTTATCTTCGCCATGCGCTCTTCTGCCTTTGCAAGCTTTGCGCGCTCGTTCTCAACCTGCTGCGCAGGAGCCTTTGCAAGGAAGCCGGGATTGTTGAGCTTCTTGGAGAGGAACTCGATATCCTTTTCTGCCGCTTTCTTTTCCTTTTCAAGACGTGCAAGCTCCTTCTCCTTGTCAACCAGCTCGCCCATGGGCATGAATACTCTCGCGCTGTCCGAAACAACGGTGATCATTCCCTCGGTGTTGCCGGCGCTCTCGCATACGGTGAACTCGCCTGCGCCTGCAAGCTTCTCAAAGAATGCGCGGCAGCTGCCGAACAGCTCGGTGAACTTGGTCTCAACTATCATCGTAACCTTCTTTGACGGAGGAACGTTGAGCTCGTTGCGCTGAACGCGGATAGCCTTGATAACGGATACTATCTTGCTGAACTCCTCCTGCTCTGCGCCGAAGTGAAGCTTTTCGTCATACTCGCACCACTTGGAGATCATAATGCTCTCGCTGTCCGTGCCGGGCATAGAGGACCATATCTCCTCGGTGATATACGGCATGAACGGATGCAGCAGCTTGAGTATGCCCTGCATGATGTAAACAAGAACATTCTGTGCGGCAAGCGCGGTTTCGCCGCCTGCGGCAATTCTGGGCTTTGTAAGCTCGATGTACCAGTCGCAGTAGATGTCCCAGATGAAGTCCGTCAGATTCTGTACCGCAATACCAAGCTCGAATGCCTCGAGGTTGTTTGTGACATTCTTTACGATATCGTTGAACAGGCTGAGCACCCACTTGTCCTCAATGGGAAGATTCTCGGGAAGAACAGCCTTATCAAAATCCTCGGGCAGGTTCATAAGGATGTATCTCGAAGCATTCCACAGCTTGTTTGCAAAGTTTCTGGAGTTGGTGACCTTTGTCTCGGTCCAGCGCATATCGTTTCCGGGCGCGTTTCCTGTCACCAGAGTAAGACGCAGAGCGTCCGCACCGTACTTGTCGATTATCTCAAGTGGGTCTACGCCGTTGCCGAGGGATTTGCTCATCTTTCTTCCCAGCTCGTCACGAACCAGTCCGTGGATCAGAACATCCTTGAAAGGCTTCTGACCGGTGTGCTCAAGACCGCTGAATATCATTCTGGCAACCCAGAACGGGATAATGTCATAGCCGGTAACCAGAGTGGTCGTCGGATAGAAGTAGTCCATCTCGGCAGTCTTTTCAGGCCAGCCAAGCGTGGAGAAAGGCCACAGCGCCGAGCTGAACCATGTATCCAGCGTATCCTCATCCTGCTTCATCGGGGCGCCGCACTTCGGGCATACGGATATTCCGTCTGCCGAGATCTCGGTGTGTCCGCACTCCTTATTCTGACAGTAATACGCAGGGATTCTGTGTCCCCACCAGAGCTGACGGGAGATGCACCAGTCGCGGATGTTTTCCATCCAGTAAAGATAGCCGTTCTCAAAACGCTTGGGGATAAAGCGGAGCTCTCCGCTCTTTACTACATCAATAGCAGGCTGTGCAAGCTGCTTCATGGAAACGAACCACTGATAGCTTGCTCTGGGCTCTACCGTTGTTCCGCAGCGCTGGCAGCAGCCGACATTGTGCTTGTGCGGCTCTACCTTTACCAGAAGTCCAAGCGCCTCAAGGTCGGCAACCATTGCTTTTCTTGCGTCGTAGCGGTCCATTCCCGCATACTTGCCGCCGACATCCTGACGGATAGTGCCGTCGTCATTCATCATGTGGATAAGCGGCAGGTCGTGGCGCTTTCCAACCTCGAAGTCGTTGGGGTCATGCGCAGGGGTTATCTTAACGCAGCCGGTACCGAACTCCATGTCAACATACTCGTCGGCAACTATCGGTATCTCCCTGTCGGTGAGCGGCAGCTTGAGCATCTTGCCAACAAGGTGGGTATAGCGCTCGTCGTCGGGATGAACCGCAACCGCGCTGTCGCCAAGCAGCGTTTCGGGACGCGTTGTCGCTATCTCAAGATATCCGCTGCCGTCTGCCAGAGGATAGTTGATGTGCCAGAAGAAGCCGTCCTGCTCCTCGTACTCGCACTCGATATCGGATATTGAGGTCTTGCAGTTGGGGCACCAGTTGATGATACGCTCGCCGTGGTAAATAAGACCCTTGTTGTACAGGTCGATGAACACCTTCTGAACAGCCTTTGAGCAGCCCTCGTCAAGCGTAAAGCGCTCGCGCTCCCAGTCGCAGGAAGAGCCGAGCTTTTTAAGCTGCTCAACAATTCTGCCGCCGTAAACGCGCTTCCACTCCCATGCTCTTTCAAGGAAGCCGTCGCGTCCGATGTCGTCCTTTGTAACGCCGTCCTGCTTCATGGCGGTTACTATCTTAGCCTCTGTCGCAATGGAAGCATGGTCGGTGCCCGGCAGCCACAGTGCGCAGTAGCCCTGCATTCTTCTCCAGCGGATAAGGATATCCTGAAGCGTA
>JBJESD010000066.1:0-13400 GCA_051882595.1 Oscillospiraceae bacterium
CACACAAAGGACGCCCTGATGAAGCTTCCCAAGGCGACCAAGGAGGACTTCAACTACTACAAGAAGATGAACATCGTGGTGTACGAGGACTACGTTGCCGCGTACAACGCGCTGATAAAGCAGGCGGCAGCCGACTACAACAAGGGAATAATGAGAACCGAGATAGTCTGCACCGACAGCTGCATCAAAAAGCTGTATGAGTACATCGGCAAAAGGGACAGCATATACAGCGACCTCGCGGAGTACGGCTGCAAGCCCGGCGGACTGTCATATGGGTACTCGGGCAGCACATTCTACATCAAATTCGATTATTGAGCGACGATAAGCCGCCATCTGCGGCGTCAGCTCAGCTACGACAGCCACAAAGGCTAGTCGTAGCTGCGCTTCCTAGCATCTGACGACTTCTCGCCGCTCAGGGTAGGCGGCTTTTGGGCTGTCGGAAAAGTCGGTACATTCTATATCTAAAGCTGCTTGTGGGGGAAAAACTCTTGTTTTTCCCCCACACCCCCTTTAGCGCTTTTGAACGCGTAAATGGCGCTGCCGCGCCGAGTGGTCCACGCCCTGCCGTCTTTTTCAAAAGACCTGAGCGAAAACTTCAATCGCTACGCGCTATATTCATAGGTTTTTCGACAAGCAGAAGCGGCTTCCGACATTGTATCGGAAGCCGTTTAATTATTTGATTGTCCTGTGCAAAAGCGTTGCTTTGATATTACAGATTACTCTGCTCTGGCAAACTCGGCAGGCATCTCTGCTGCGGGGTTGTTGAGCAGTGCTGCCTCGGCGTCTGCGCCGTTCTCGTGAACGATGATATACAGATAGCCGCTGTCGGTCTTGCCCATAACTGCGCCTGCTGCGGAAATCTCCTGTGCAGGATAGAATGCTGCGCCGTTCTTGATATACTCGAAGTGCTCGTCAAGCTGCTGCTGGACAGCGTCCTCGCTGCCTGCTGTGGGCTTGATGATGATTACTTCGTTAAGGTGTACGCTCATCATCTGTGTGGAAATATAATAGTCCTCGCACATAGCAAGGTCGATGCCTAACATCAGCTCTGCGGTCTCGGCGTCTGCAACCTCCATCATTGCAGGCCACTCGATGGTGGACATAGCGTTTGCTGCCATGGAGTAAGCGTCAAGCTCTGCGCTTTCGTTGTCGGAAGCGCCGTTGTCGCTGTTCTCGGCGGAGGTATCAGAGTTAACCTCGGAGGTCGCCGCGTCGGAGCTTGTTCCGGAATCAGCCTCGGAGCCTGTTGTTTCGGAGTTTGTTGTCTCGGAGTTTACATCCGAGCTTGTTGCTGCCTCGGAGGTGGAGCTGTTGGGAGCGGAGCTGTCAGCATTATCCTTGGAGCAAGCTGTTACTGTCAGTGTGAGTGCAGCGAGTACTGCTGCGAGAGATAAAAACTTTTTCATGTTGTTCTTTCCTTTCGTATATAGATATGTGTATAGCTTACCTGCTCTTAAGGTTATCAAGATTCCTTAACAGAGCGCTTGGCAGACGGTGTTTTTTCTCGTCGTACCACGGTAAATCATGAAGAGTGACTACGCGCTCGTCATTGAACAATCCGCGCAGAAAGCACTCGTCCATGTACTTTGGATTGGGATGAGGAAATCCATCCTCATCAATGATGGGACGGCGGTCGGGTCCGCGCTCGTATACGAACTCTCCCCACCATGGCAGCCACCACAGCCACATGGCGTTGTCGCGCCGCATTTCATCGGGGTGAGGGATGCTGCCGCACTCGGACAGCGTTATCATCTTGCCGTGAGTGTAGGAGCAGACCTCGCGGAACTTCTCCGCCTGTGAAGCGTGGCAGGGCGGCTCGCAATAGATATCCTCGCCTGCTATATCAAAGGTGTTGGGGTGCACAGCCATTTCGCGGCTCTGACCGTTCCATACCCAGATGAGGTTCTTTAGCCTGTGGAGGTTCATCAGGCGGTCGAACATCATGTACCAGAGCTTTTTGTAGGCTTGCACGCTCTCCTCGCCGCGGTTTCCCCACCAGAACCAGCTGCCGTTTGCTTCGTGCAGGGGACGCCAGATTATCGGGATGTCCTCCGCCTCGAAACGCTTTAGCTGTTCTGCCACAAGGTCTATCTCGCGGATGACGAACTCGTTTTCGGGAGTTCCGTCCGTTACCGCGCGGATGATGTCGAAGCTTGTCTTGTGGTCGTAGCCGGTGGTCTTGTAGTAGAACGAGGCGCTTTTTGAGATATCGCTCATATCATCGGGCGCGTACCAGTGCCAGCACAGCGTAAGAATGCCGCCGGTGCTTCTCGCCCAGTCGAGAGCGCGCTCTATCTGGTTATAGCCGCCGCCCAGACCGCTTATTCCCATAAGGTCGTAGCCGCGGATGGCAGGTATCTTGCCGGTATATTTATAGTATACCATATCCTCAAGCTCGTTCTCGAAAAGGTATTGCTGACCCGAAATGTGCTTTTTGCCATAGCACTCTTTCAGAAAGTCAAACAGCCTTTGGGTGTTCGGTGTGGGCTTGTCCGTAACAAGCCTGTCTGCACTGACGCTTTTTTTGTCAAGCTTTTCCAGCAGTGCATTTACGTCTGTTTTGTAGTTCATAATGACATTACCTCTGAAATGCATACTGCGGCGCAGTTTTTTGACCCATCGCACATAACACTGCGCACGCGGAAGAAAGGTTGCAGTTTTTTAAAAGAAAATTTTTCAAATTTTCGCGGTTTTTTGTCGGAATAACGCCGCGTATTCCCGAAAACAGACCGCCCGGGACAAACTCAGACGGTCTGCGGTATTTTATGCTTTCGCGATGATGGGCGCAAATCTTATGCGGATATCCGGCAGCTTTGTGATGGTGGTGTAGTAGTTTGTCTGCCAGTCATCGCCCTGAGAGGGGTCGTTCTCTCCGCTTGTGGGGGGCGCGAATATCTTAAGCGTGAGGTCTGCTTCGCCCTCCAGCGGCTTTTCAAAGAAAGCGGACATAAGGTCGATGGTCTTTGCCTCGGGCGACTTGTAGAACCACTTGCCGTTTATCTCCAGCATGAGGTTAAGCGGCTCGTCAAAGGTGACCTCGCAGAAGGTGGGGTTCTTTTCAAAGTGCAGGGGGATAGCGACGCCCGTGCTGTCCTCCGAGCCGCCCCAGCGCAGCTTTACGGGAAGAGCCAGCTCCTCGCCCTGCTGCATGGAGGGGTAGAAGTACTCGTCGTGGATTATCTCCTTGTAGGTTTTGAGCGCAGGCTGCTCGATGCCGACATCGGGATTGTTGGGGTCCTCTATCTCGAGACCAAGTCTGCCGCGGTCGCGGAACTGGTAGAATGTGAAGCCGTTGAACCAGCCCTGCTCGGGGTCGTTTTTGAGCATATCGCAGAATTCCTTTATCATCTCCGCCTGCTCGTAGGGACCTGTAACATCGCCGTCGGCGTTGAATTCGCTCATGACCATCGGCTTCTTGACGCCGCCGCAAAGCTCCTTGTAGCGCTTTTCGGAGAGCTTTGTAAGGTTGTAGGTGTCGCTGACCTTACTTCTGCCAAATGATGTTCCGCCCGGCTCTGCCACATCATACGGCCAGCCCCAGTGCAGCGCCATGTACTTATCCACCGACCAGATGTCGGTTGCGCGGACTGCCTCGGCGAACTCCTTTTCCATCTCGATTTCGCCGCCCTTTTCGGGGTGCTCGACGCCGCCTATGCACAGCACGGTGCGGACATTGGGAGCCTCTCTCTTGATGATGTTGTGGAAGCGGACATAGAAGTCGGCTATCTGCTGATATGTAGCGCGCTTAGTGAAGCTGAACCAGTTTCCGGTTGCCTCGTGGTTAATGCGAAGCTGCATTCTGCCGAAGGTGCGAAGCTCCTGCGCGATTTTAATAAGGTAGTCGTCCGTGAGGTTGGGGTCAACGGTGATGGTGAGGATGACGTCCTGACCGTGGCGGCGCACATCCCTCATGCAGGTGAAAGGCTCGTCCTCGGTAGTGCCGCCTATTCCGCCCTTATAGGTGAAGTAGTCGTCGTAGGGGTAGTCCCACTGGAAGCTTACATCTTGGTCTGCAAACGCGTCGCGCGCACGAACAGGCCATGTCTTGTCCAGCGGATAGTAGCAGTACATCAGGCTTATTCCGCGGTGAGGTCTGCCCAGCTTGTGCAGGATGTAGTCCTGATTTACGTACTCGCCTCTCTCGCTGCCGTCGCCGAGGTCAACTGCGCACTTTGCCGGTCCCATTTCGATGCTGTAAATCTTGTGTTCCATATCAATACTCCTTGTTGTGTGATGTCACAGGGCGCATGGCGCGGCTGCTGTGACCCGATATATGCCGATTTGGCTTTTTCGGCACTCTATTAATAGTATAGCACATTTTGAAAACGTTTTCAAGAGGGTTTGGAGAAAAAATGTAAACGATTTTATAAAATATCGCGAAAGCCCTGTATCGACCGCCGCAAGCGCAGCCGCAAGGCTTTGCCGCAGCCGCAGCGGCATTGCCGGGAGGTTTGTAGGGCTATCCCGAAGTTTTCACTTGACAATCCTGCTATTGTTTGGTATAATTAATATGTATAGCGGCATTTTCCGCTGTATTATACACACGGCAGGAGGTTGATTTGTTGGACGCGTGCCGTATCACTGTCGCAAAAGCTATGACGGAGTGCCTGAAAGCGGAGGGTATCACCACAGTTTTCGGTTATCCCGGCGCGGCTATTTGCCCATTTTATGACGAGCTTATCAATACAGATATAAAGCATATCCTCGTAAGACACGAGGTAAACGGCGGTCACGCCGCAAGCGGATATGCGCGCATCACAGGAAAGCCTGCCGTGGCGATAGCCACCAGCGGTCCCGGCGCGCTTAACCTCATCACCGCGATAGCTACCGCATATATGGACAGCATCCCGATGGTTATTATCACCGGTCAGGTAAACTCCGACCAGATAGGCCGCGATGTTTTTCAGGAGGCGGATATAACAGGCTCTGCCGAGCCGTTTGTAAAGCACAGCTATCTGCTTAAAAACCCCGAGGATACCGCGAGGGTATTCAAGGAGGCGTTCTATATCGCAGGCAGCGGCAGGCGCGGTCCGGTGCTTATCGACGTGCCGTTTGACGTGCAGAAAGCGGAGATAGACTTCCTGTATCCCGAGACGGTGAGCATCCGCAGCTATCGTCCCAGCAGCCTCGGCAACGGTCAGCAGATAAAGCGCGTTGTAACGGCGCTGTGCGAAGCGAAAAAGCCGCTTATCTGCGCAGGCGGAGGGCTTTTCACGGGGGACGGCGCCGCACTTATGCGCAGGTTTGCAGAGCTTACGGACATCCCCGTGGTTTCCACCATGATGGGACTTGGCGCAATGCCGACCGATGACCCGCGCTATTTCGGTATGCTCGGAATGCACGGGTGCAGCTCCGCGAATTACGCGGTGAACCACTGCGACGCTCTTGTGCTGCTCGGCGCGAGGGTGGGCGACCGTGCGATAGCCGCCATGCAGCAGCGCAGCGACCTCACCGTGATACATATTGATATAGATCCTGCCGAAATCGGCAAAAACCTGCCGGTGGATATCCCGGTGGTGGGCGACCTTACGCTTGTGCTGGGTCAGCTTATCGAGGCGGCAAAGGACATCCCGACCCACGCGCAGTGGCTTGCCGAGCTTGACGCTCACCGAAAGGAAGCCCCGATAATTCCTGCGGCGCAGGGGTACATCAATCCCAAGCAGTTCATTAAGATACTGGATAAGCAGCTTCCCGATGACAGCATCGTAGTCGCGGACGTCGGACAGAACCAGATATGGACGGCGGCGAACATCACCTTCAACGGGGGACGCTTCCTCACCTCGGGCGGAATGGGCACTATGGGTTATTCGGTGCCTGCCGCTATCGGCGCAAAGGCTGCCGCGCCCGACAGACAGGTGGTCGCAGTGTGCGGCGACGGCTCGTTCCAGATGCAGCTTATGGAGCTTGCAACGGCTATACAGCACGGTATCGCGATAAAGGTCGTTGTTATGCGCAATAACTTCCTCGGCATGGTGCGCGAGGTACAGCAGCGCTCATACGACAACCGGCTTACCGCCGTTTCGCTTGACGGAAGCCCCAGCTTCACCGGCATTGCCCGTGCATACGGCATAGAAAGCGCGCTTGTGGACAGCCCCGAAACGGCAGAGGCTGCCGTAAGGCGGCTTATCTCCTCCGAAAGACCGTTCCTTATCGAGGTCGCTGTCGAGGAGTACGAAAAGACTATTCTGTAAAAGCGAGGTGGCGCAATGAAACATACGATTTCTGTGCTTGTGGAAAATCAGGCAGGCGTTCTTGCGAGGATAGCCGGTCTGTTTGCGCGCCGCGGCTTCAACATAGACAGCCTTGCGGTGGGCGTTACGGACGACGTAAACGTATCGCGCATAACCATCGTAGCGGACGGCAGCGACTACACGCTTGAGCAGATAGAAAAGCAGCTTAACAAGCTTATCGATGTGATAAAGGTAAAGACCCTGCAAAGCGACAGCATGGTATCGCGCGAGCTTGTGCTGATAAAGGTCGGCTGCACCGCAAAGCAGCGCGCGGAGATAATGAATATCGTGGAGATAGCGCACGGCAAGATATCCGACATCTCCACAAGCACCATGACCATCGAGCTATCCGACAGCAAGGAGAACCTTGCGACATATGAAGAGCTGCTGCGCCCCTACGGGATAAAGGAGATAGTCCGCACGGGAACGATAGCCCTGCAAAAGGGCGACGCCACCGTGAAGATATAGCGGCAAAACCAATCAGTCTAACCTCGCTATGAGGACAGCGGCAGACAGCCTGAATGAATTCATTTTTAAGGGTGGCGAGAAGCCGCCGGATGCTAGGAACACGCACAACGGCTAGGCTTTGTGCCTGCCGTTGTGCGTGAGACAACGCAGACGGTGGTTTATCGACAGCCTTGCATAAGCTGTTCTGTATAACGTTGTCCATACGGCGTCGAATAATAATCAAAGGAGATACAAAACAATGGCAAAGATTTACTACAAGGAAGACTGCAATCTTTCTCTGCTGGACGGCAAGACCGTTGCTGTTATCGGCTACGGCTCGCAGGGTCACGCGCACGCGCTCAACCTCAAGGAGAGCGGCGTTAACGTTATCATCGGTCTGTACGAGGGCTCAAAGAGCTGGAGCAAGGCTGTTGACGCAGGCTTCAAGGTTTACACCGCTGCCGAGGCTGCAAAGCTTGCAGACATCATCATGATACTCATCAACGATGAGAAGCAGGCAGACCTCTACAAGGAGAGCATCGCTCCCAACCTCACCGCAGGAAAGACGCTTGCATTCGCTCACGGCTTCAACATCCACTTCGGACAGATCGTTCCTCCGGCTGATGTTGACGTTATCATGATCGCTCCCAAGGGACCGGGTCACACCGTTCGCTCGGAGTACCAGATCGGCAGAGGCGTTCCCTGCCTTATCGCCGTACATCAGGACGCAACCGGCAGAGCGCTTGACACGGGACTTGCTTATGCGGCAGGCATCGGCGGCGCAAGAGCAGGCGTGCTGACCACAACGTTCCAGTGCGAGACCGAGACTGACCTGTTCGGCGAGCAGGCTGTTCTGTGCGGCGGCGTTACCGCCCTTATGAAGGCAGGCTTCGAGACGCTGGTAGAGGCAGGCTACGACCCCCAGAACGCTTACTTCGAGTGCATCCACGAGATGAAGCTTATCGTTGACCTTATCTACAAGGGCGGCTTCAAGATGATGAGATACTCCATCTCCGACACCGCTGAGTTCGGCGACTACGAGACAGGCAAGAGAATCATCACCGAGGAGACCAAGAAGGAGATGAAGAAGGTTCTGCACGAGATTCAGGACGGCACATTCGCTCGCAACTGGATCATGGAGAACAAGATGGGCAGAGCTCACTTCAACGCTTGCAGACGTATGGAGGCTGACCACCAGCTTGAAAAGGTGGGCGCAGAGCTGAGAAAGCTCTACGAGTGGAACGACGAGAACTGAATGCTTGCTTACTTAAAGCAAGATAGCAGACTGCCGATAAACCGCCATCTGCGGCGTCAGCACTGCTACGACAGCCACAAAGGCTAGTCGTAGCAGCGCTTCCTAGCATCTGACGATTTCTCGACAGTCTCGGAAAGATACTTTTCGGAATAAAAATGCGGCTTCTGATATCGTGTCAGAAGCCGTCGTGCTGTCGTTAAACCGTCATCTGCGTTGCAAAAGCAGCGCTGACGGCGCTGATATGTCTTATCGGCATACTGAACCTCCGGGCTTTTCTGCTCGTAGGTTTGTTGTTATGCAAAAATTGACGTCCATTCAGCAAAATTTGCACTTGTTTTCGGATAAATATTATATTATAATTATAATACCATATCGTTTTTGCAAAATCTTCAAGAAAAGGCAACAAAGGACAGGGAGAGGTAATTATGAAAAAGAAATTATTGTGCGCGCTTCTGGCTTCGTCACTGCTGCTTGGCATGACCGCCTGCGGCGAAAAGGACGAGTCTTCAAACACCGCAGAAGCAGGGGAGAATGCTTCCTCGGCCGGCGATGCCGCAGAGGGTGATAATGCCGCCGCAGCAGGCAGTGGAAATGAGGCGGATAAAACCACAAACAAAATTGTGGCTGATAAGGTGGTGTTAGGACTGGAATTCAACAATACTTTGATAATATCGGCAGACGATAAACAATATGTTTACAATGCCGGCGAAAATCGGTTGTATGATACTTCCGTCATAACAGAAGCCCGTGATGACCATTTTGTGTACGCCGGAGATAAACTCGGGCGCACCTACGGCAAAAACGACGGCGATAAAATAACCCCGAAGTACTATAACCTCGAAACGGGCGAGCTTATAGGAAGGGCGTTCAATCCGCCTGCCGTCGGAGAGTTCAACCCCGTATACACCTACGAGGAAACCGCAGACGGAAGGGTATATTCCTTTGGTGTAATAAACTCCAACTGCGAGTGGCTCGTTCCCATGTCGTCGGAGTATTCGATATGCCAATACGACCTTTTAAACTGCAGTATGGTTAAGGGCAGCAAAAATGTATTCTGGTTTGTCCCGGACAAGGATACCTCCGATAAGGACCTTTACTATAACGTACTGACAGACCAATTTGTAGACCTGCCAACCGAATCGTATGGTGTTTCGGGGAATAAAGTCATTTATGTATGTGATAGAAAGCTGTATATGCTTGATATGCAAACAAATGAGATAACCGAGCCATACCCGGATTTGCAGTGTACTGATATGGAACAAAGTGGCGACGGCTTCTATGTTGATGTCTACGACTCAGATGAAGATTTGTTCCTTGACAGTGATCTTAACCAGATTCACTTTGACCTTTCGGGCTTTGACGAAATTTATCCCCAAATATTCAACGAGAATTATCTTGTATTTACCCTGCTAGACATTAAGGGCGATTCGTGTTACGCTGTAATGGACAATGATGGAAACTGCATTATCGAACCGACTGTGACGGATACCTGGAGAGATAGTGTGAAGCTGTGGGGAGATTATTTCATATTCGAAAGCTATGACAATCCTTCTTATATCTGCAACCTGAAAACCGGCGAAATTACCGAAAATAATTACAGTAAATTTTTCAAAGAAACCGGACAGGTGCTTATCTATAAGGACGGAGCCTACTATCTCGCCACCATCGACAACCCCGATGAGATGGTTAAAGCCTTTGAGATCATCAGATAAAAAACGCAGCGGCTTCTGATATCGTGTCAGAAGCCGCTGCTTGTCGAAAAAGTAAAATATCAGGCTGGCGAGAAATCGTGTCAGAAGCCGTTTTGCTTTGTCATTGCCTTGTCGCGCTTTTTAAGCTGCTCAAGGATAGCGGTGCATTTCTTTGAAATTTCCTCGTCGGTGTCGTCGGGACGTATCGCGGTTATCGCGGTGAGTATCTCGCGCTCCAGCTGCCGCACGCAGACGTCCTCGCACGGCTCGCAGAATCTCGCGTACTCGTACAGCAGCTGGGTGTATATGCCGCAGCTGCGCTCCGCCGTGGCGCGGCTTATCGTGTCCATCATCTCGGTCAGCAGGACGGGGAAGCGCAGCGCGTCCTCGTCCTCGGCGGCGATGCGCTTTCGCCTTGGCGCGGCGATAAGCAGGACAGCGCACAGCAGCAGCGCGCAGGCGCAAATCACGCAAGGAATAACGCTGTGCGAAAAATGCAACGCAGCGGCAGCGGCAAAGCAGATAAGCGCCGCCGCAAGGCCTGCCGCGCTTATTCCCGGTGAACGGGAGTGCAGTGGGATAAAGAAAACCTGCAAAACCGCAGCCGCCGCTGCCATGATGAAGCACAGCCTGCTTTCGGGCAGGATGACCGCCATAAATCCCGAGGCAATAAGTACCGCGCCGCTGAAGATTGTGTGCAGTCTTTTCATATCAGTTCTTTGTGCGCAGGCGAAAACCTAAGCACTGTTTTTGCGCCAAGTCTGCCGTACCATTTGTCAAGGTGGGTATGGTGAATAAAAATCCTGTCGCAGCCCTTTTCTTTCAGCAGCCGCGCGGCGGCATACACCATGCTTAAGCCCAGCCCTTTGCGGCGGAATTGGGGCAGAGTTCCCACGCAGCCAATGCTTCCCACTTTTGCGCCTGCGCTGCTAAGCAGGCAGCTTTCGTCCTCTGCGATAATGCAGAACGAGGCAAGCTTGCCGTCAAGATAGCAGCAGAACACGGACTCCTTGTCGGTGAAGTACTGCACCCACTCCTCGTCCACCTGTGCGACTGCGCGGCGCAGAGTATCAGTATTGTCGGTGCAGCGGCAGAACAGTGCGTTATCCGGAATACGCAGGTGTAAGGGCAGCGCGGCGGTCTCCAGCAGCATTTCGCAGAACTCGCCGCCCACGGTGTAGCCGCGAGAGGAGAAGAACCCATAGCTTCCGTCCGCGGCGCCGGGGATAAGGCTTCCGCCCAGAACGGCGCGTGCCGCTCCCTGCGAGCTTATGTATTGCTCACATTCGGCGAGCAGCCTGCTGCCGACGCCTTTCCTGCGGTTTTCGGGCGGCACGCACAGCAGCGTTATCCGGTTGCGCTGCGCGGTGATGAAGCCTGCTTCACCCCCGAACACCCGTACATCCTCGCCGAAGACCAGCCTGCGGAATGTCGTTTCGTCTGTGTCAAGCTGCGGAAAACAGGCTTTGAAAATTTCGTACTCTGTCATGATGTCCTCCTGTCGGGCAGCGGCTGAAAATCAAAGCGCGCTTGTCCCGATAATAGTATATCGCCATAAATCGCTTTTGTCAACCGCTTGAAAACATCGTGATAATGTGGTACAATGATTTCGAGGTGATTTTATGAACAGCCTTGCTGTTTTCTACGAGCATATATTCGAGGCTGCCGAACAAAGCGGCAAGTCCGCTGAGGAGGTGCTGAGGTTCGCCAAAGCCTGCGGCATAGACTATCTCGAGTGCGACAACAAGCGGCTCAGCGACAGAAAAACAAAGCGGCTTTTCGACTCCTGCAAAATGGGAGTTTCCTCGGTGTACGGGCATTTCGACTTTCTTAACGACAGCGCGGAGAAATCGCGCGAGAAGTATATCGCGCTGCTGGAGAATGCCGCGTTCTTCGGCGCGCAAAGGGTGCTGTGCATCCCGGGCTTTTTCGGCGAGGGCGGCAGGGAAGGGCAGCTTATGCGCTTTTGCGAGGGCATCTCCCGTATGTGCGAGGAGGCAAAGACGTACAACATCACGGTGACGGTGGAGGACTTTGACGACATCAACTCCCCCTGCTGCCGCACGGAGGATCTGCTTTTCCTGCTTTGCAATGTCAGCGGACTTCGGTATACCTTTGATACGGGCAATTTCCGCTACTGCCTTGAGGACGCGGCGCAGGCTTACGGCAAGCTGCGCGGCTATGTAGCGCACGTTCACTGCAAGGACAGAAGCTACGATAAGGCGAATGCGAATGCCGACCTCTCCAACGGAAAAGCCGACCTTTCGGGCGAAGTTATGTACCCCGTGGAGGTGTGCGGCGGAGTTATCGGCATAGACGGGCTGCTGCGGCAGCTTAAAAGGGACGGCTACGGCGGTATTCTTGCGATAGAGCACTTCGGCGCGGCGAACCAGCTTGAATATATCGGGCGCTCTGCCGACAACATCCGCAGAATTATGGAGGAAGTATGATAAGAGTAACTGTATGGAACGAGTATATCCACGAGCTTTCGCAGCCCGAGGTCGCCGCGATTTATCCTGACGGCATCCACGGCTGCATTGCGCAGTTCCTCGGCAGGCAGGAGGATATCTCGGTGCGCACCGCCGTACTCTCTCAGCCCGAAAACGGGCTTTCGGAGGAGGTCCTGTCGCAGACGGACGTGCTGATATGGTGGGGGCACAGGGCTCACGACAAGGTGGAGGACAGCACCGTTAGCCGCGTTCAGGCTCATGTGCTGGGCGGAATGGGACTGGTCGCGCTGCACTCGGCTCACCACAGCAGGGTGATGAGGGCGCTGCTGGGCACCTCGCTGAACCTTAAGTGGCGGCACAACGACCGCGAGCGCCTATGGTGCGTCAATCCGTCGCATCCCATCGCAAGGGGCGTGCCGCAGCAGTTCGAGCTGGAAAAAGAGGAGATGTACGGCGAGCCGTTCGACATCCCCGAGCCGGACGAAACGGTGTTTCTGGGCTGGTTTGCAGGCGGCGAGGTGTTCCGCAGCGCAGTTACGTTCCGCCGCGGAAACGGCAGGATATTCTACTTTCAGCCCGGGCATGAGGAGTACCCTGTCTATCACAACGAGAACATCCGCCGCATAATCACAAACGGCGTAAGGTGGGCGTACTCGGGCATAAGTCCGCACTGCGCGATCCCCGTAGAGATGGCGCAGCCGCTTGAGTGGGCAGACTGAAAAACAGGAACGACCACAGGGGAATGTCCTCTGTGGCCGTGTCGCATATTGTTAATCTGTGGCGACTGCGTTCTTTCGGAAAAGCAGCGAGATGCACCACGCGGCGGACAATGCCACAAGCACGTACACGATTCTGCTGATTGCCGCGCCCTGACCTCCGAAAGCCCATGCGACAAGGTCAAAGCTGAATATTCCGACAAGACCCCAGTTGAGTCCGCCGATAATAAGAAGAATAAGTGCAATTCTGTCCAGCATATTTATCACTCCTTTTATCTGCGATATACCTTTTGGTTGTATATCTCGTGCTTATTATTATCTTTTGCCTGCGGATTATCCTTGTAAAAATATTCCGTTCGGCAGTTTTTGCACCGATTTTTTGGGAGAATTGCATAATTAAACGCTTAAATGTTGAAAGAATATAATATATCAATCAAAATTTTAATTTTTTTGAAAAAGGTGTTGACAAAACTGTCCGGATGTAGTAAAATATAAAAGTCGTCAGGGAAGACATGATGACAAGAAAATGAAATGGGAGTTTAGCTCAGCTGGGAGAGCATCTGCCTTACAAGCAGAGGGTCACAGGTTCGAGCCCTGTAACTCCCACCAAT
>JBJESD010000067.1:0-13261 GCA_051882595.1 Oscillospiraceae bacterium
ATCGCGGTTGGGGGTGCCGAAACGGATATGCGGCATCTTCGAGAATACCATATCTGGATAGGTGAGAGCGCCATTGTGCGTCAGCACCTTTTTCAGAAGATTATGCAGCTCATATCCGTCGCGGATATCATACTTTTCCATAAGTTCAGGATAGCTTTCAACAAACTTGACAGTTGACAGTTCGGTATTCTTGTACGAACCCAAATCAAGCGCATCCAGAAGCTCTGTATAGTCCTTTCCGTCTATGTCATAATATCGCAGCTTTTCGCCAAACTTCCAGAGAAGAAATCGGCTTTCCGAGAGCCTGTTCTTTCGGGCTGGAAGTACTTCCTCTGTGTAATACAGTTTCTCATCAAAGGGAATGTTTTCTTGTTCAAGAAAGCTGTTGAATAATTGGGCAAACTCGGAAACGGTGACATCATCTGTGCAGAATTTCTTCACAATAATCGGTTCAAGCTCTGTACGCTGCTTTTTATACCATTTACCGTCAATATATATTCTGTCCTTGTTGATATAGTTCTTTATCCTTAATCGCATTCCGGCGTCGAGGTTTGTGATGTCCTTAATGGCTTCTTCAAGCGGTTTGTTTCCCTGTTTAATTCCAAATATCTCAAAGTAAGTCCACATATACGGCTCCACGCCGAACCATTCGAAGCACTCCTTGCAGTCAAAGTCATAGTTTTCGTAAAGATATCTGTAATAGTCCTCGTCGAACAGCGTAAGCCGAGTTTCGCTGATATAGCTTTGGCGTATTTTAGCGGCGCTTTTCGTGAGTATCTGACGAACACGCTCTCTTGTGATATCCAATGCATTTCCTATCTCCTCAAGCGTCTGACCTTCAAGCTTTCTGATTATTATACTTTTTTCACGGTCGTCTATCTGCCCACAATTCCGCGCATAATCAAAAAATCTTCCATACACTCTGTAACAGCGATAATCGACATATTCTAGCTTCCCCTCGGAAATAAGCTGCCCGAGGATCTTCTTGACCATTTCCTGCGGAATCTCAACGGGAAGCGCTATTCTTGAGATAAGCTCGTTAAGACCTAAGCCCTCAAAGCCCATTCCGTCAAAAATTCCTATGATAATATCTCTTAATGTGCTTTCACTAAGCGCTGCGCTTTTGTCGCCGTTTACATACAGCTTTATCTTTTCTTCATGCGCTGAGATATACTGCCTTATTCTCTCGGATATTTCTTTTACGGAGCCGGTTCCCAAATGAGGGATATCGTTGAGTTCTTTTAGCGACAGCACGATTATATCGCTCATGAATTTATATCCATTAGCAAGAAGCTGGTTTACCGAACGGTTTGACAAGCCCATATCTTCTACGGCAACATTGTTGGTGCGAACATAGACAAGTACGTCTTTACGATATGAAATATCAGCTAGCAGTTCCGATACGCAAAGCGAAGCTTTGCGCTGTTCCTTGGCTCTTTGATTGGCAAATTCGCATATACTATCCCACATAGTGCGGACGTATCTCTTGCAGGCTTTGACGATCTCACCGGCTGAAGCTTCGTCCATTCCGCGGATAAGCATAAGCTCATCTTCTGTCAGAAATATTACGTCCTCCAGCTTGTCGTACCCATTCAGAAGCAGATAGTTATAGGCTCTTGCAGGGAGCAGTTCAAGCGCGTCAATACTTACGCTGTTGCAGGACAGATACTCTGTGATTATTTCCCTGTTTTCGGAAATGCCTGCTGCCTCTGCTGCTTTCATAGCTTCTGCTGATTTGCTCATAACGCTGAGCTGCTTATAATAATCTATCCTGTCGAGTATCTCGCTGATTGACTTTGCACCAAGGTTATTTATAGATTTCAGGGATTGCTCGTCTTGTTTCAGCATATCCCCGACAGTATGAATTTCAGCACGATGAAGTGCGTTTGTCGAGCGCACTGACATTCCTGCTTCTTCAATCGGAAGGCTATTTATATCCATGATTATTCTCACCCTAACAGAATTTTTCTGAACGCGTCGGCTAGCCGCGACAGGTCTTCCAGTTCGGCAATAAGCGACTGCTTTTCTTCTTCCTCAAGTTTTCCGAACAGACGTGGGTCGATATCCGTAAGTAGATTTTTGCACTTTACGACATTTTCGGCGGGTCGGTTTATAAGCGTCTGCGTTCTCGAACGGATAAGCGCACGCTCCATAGAACAGCGGATATCATCGGCAAGGTCAGCGCAGCTTTCCGCAAATGCGTCAAGGTCTGCTTTTCCCTCAGGGGTCACGCTGCTGAATTTAACCGCGATTTGCTCGTCAATTTTCTTCTGCTCGGCAAAGAATTCATCGGAAAGTCCGTCCTTGGCAAGCTTCTTGATATCTCTGATAAATATACGCTGGTCGGCAACTGCTTTCACCAGAACATTATTAATTGCTATGTGCTTCAGGCGCGTCTTTTCCTCGGAGGTTCCCTTAGAGAGAAGCGGTAGCATTTCATAAAACAGGCTGTACACCTGATAATCCCTTGCCACATGGTACTGTCCCGGCAGCTTGATATACTCGAGGAATTCACTGATAAGCGCGGCGGTTTCAATTCTCTTTCTTACATCGGAAACAGATTCGTTCGTGCCTGCGGCATATTCTTCAACGGTCAGCAGCTTTGTCACAACAACATCGCGATATGTACCAATAGCGTAATCTATCGTATCATAATCAACCTTTTTCTCTTCGCCGTGCTGTATGGCAAGCTCCAGCAGCTTTATCTGCTTTCTGTCCTTGTTCATGTCAACATTCATTATGACAGTTTCAAAGAACTGCTTTTCTCCCGTTTCGCGCTGAATTCGTCTGAGGCAGGTGAAGCGTCTGTTTCCGTCAACAATTCTTCCGTCGGCAAGGATAACGCCGGGCTGCTGCTGTCCCACAAGGGCAATATTCTTTTGCGTTTTCTTTATGGATTCGGGGTTGCTCTCATAGATGAAATTCTCGATGACGTCGTTATATTCCTTGCTCTTTAATGAGCTGAGAGCGCCTGCGCCGTGTTCCGCGCGGTAGCGGGTAATCCATGTGGCAATTCGGTCGTTCTGGTCATTGTAATAGAGTGCGTCAAGCCTTACTCTGTAAACGGGGTACAGCTCGGTTTTTCCCGCAAAGGTTACCTTTTTGGTGAGTTTGGTCTTGTATATCTTGTTAGTGCGGATAAGGGTCATCAGATCCTCTACCGCACCCTCACGCATATCGGTGTCGTCAACAAGCGTTTCTTCAATAGGCATGGGACCGCTCAGGGAAGCGTCCTCACTTTCGGAGTTTCTGACTTCATTGTATAGCTCTCGAAGCTGCTGTGCGCCCTCATTGTCTATCTTCTCACAAAGACGAGCCATAGTATCAAGATAACGCTCTGCGTCAAGCTGAGACAAGTCCTGCTGCCCTATATGAGCCATGGTGTTTCTTATACCCATAAGCTCGTTAGACCATGTCTGCGCGTCTCTGTCAAGCGAGTAACGGAAAACATCTTTCCACTCACGCTGAATGAGTCTGATGCAATTCGCTATATCAAGCGAGTCCACAAGATCTGCATATTCGCCGTATGAGGGAAGTTCATCGCGGTGGTCACTAAGAGTATACAAAACTTCGTCCCACCACTTGGATCTATAAGCGTTGCTCATTTCCGCACCGACGAAATCTGCAAGCAGTGGGTGAATTATTCTTAACCCTTTCTGGACATATTCGTAGTATTCCTGCATTTCCATTACTCCTTTTTTGTAAGATTTACGTTTTATTAATTATATCACAGAATGTTACAGCATGTCAACAAAAAAACTCCGATATCACGGAAATCGATTTTATCAACGACTCTCGAAATAAGGCGAAAACCCGGTAAACAATTGAGCATGATTTTAGAAATAGCCTGTTTTGAACCGGTTCTGTCCTCAACTCTGCACCAATACTCGTCAAAATGCACATCCAGCAGCCAATGCATAGCTTTCACAGACCACTCCATTCTTGCGTGATGGAGAAACTCATCGGATGTCAGCAAACGGTTTGAAATATAATAATGCCACTCACTTGTCACAAAAGCAGTTCTCTTTCAGCAGACGCAGATTGTAACCCTTTGCCGCGAGCGTTATTTCCGCGTTCGATTAGGCTTTCTGCGCTATCTCAATGCGGACAACGCTTTTCGCAGTGCCGCTGTCCTCAAAACCGGCTTTTCGTGCGCCGCAGTAAGTTCCTCGTTCTGCTTAATGCAAGATACTCCGCCTATGTGATTCTCTACCAACGTTTCAACATAAGGAAATTTCAGCGCTCTTATCTGCTCCAACTTTTAGTTGCACCCATTCGCATAGATACTCCGTTCCAAGTAACCCGATAGAAGGTTTGACAAACGCCATCAATTGTGATATACTAATTCCACGAGGTTAATCAAATGGCATTATAGAGCGGCAAATCAAGTCGTAGGTTTCCCCTGTCGCGGGTCATCTCGACCAGAATCGCACACGACCTGTGTGAACAGTATGAAAGCCACCCTTTCGAGGGTGGTTTTTCGTTAGGAGTGCTATGGAACAAAAAACGATATCTCCCTCATATATCAAATTCGAAAAAGGGAGAGGGGCGTTAAGTTATACAAGCAATATTCTGCTCATTGATTTTGATACTGTGCAATTGACTATACATACTCAAAACATCGAAACGAATACTGCCAATAAACAAATCTGGAAGCTGGACAATAGGACTATTGCAAACTTGTTAGCTGTTTTGGATTACAACTCGGTAATGACCTTTCTGGATACTCCCTAGGAGAAATTAACGGAGAGTGGTTATCGTGATGGCTGGCGATTGAAATACACACTGGTTTATCCCGACAAACCTATTTTATCAGGAAAGTTGGGTACCATATACTCTGAAAGCCCCTTTGACAAAACTCTTGAGTATTTACGAAGAGAGTGTCCAAACATCAAAGGACTTAGGTACTGTTAGTAAGTTAGCTTACATATCAGATTATAAAAAAAGCCAAGGAAACCCTCGGCTTAAATCACGGCGGCACGCCGCTCTCTCCCCGCAGCCTGCGGAGAATATCAGCGCCGCTCTCCTCCGACTTGCCCTCCCGGTCAAGCTCGAACATCACCATATCCGGAACAGAAAAGGAGCCCTCCTCTGCGGAAGGCTCCTCGTTTGTTTTGTCGGGTGGCTTGTCGGTTATCCTTATGTGCGGAAACAGGTTGAAAATCACGACAATCCTGTCGGGATATACCACCACATCATGAATGTAAGTATCGACAAGCTGCTTTGCATTGGCAAGCGTGCCGTCTGTCAGCGACCTGCGTATCTCGGCAAAGGCGCATTTCAGTTCCGTTTCGGAAACGCGGTTTTCTGCCAGCAGCTTCGTCTGCTCGGCAATGTCCTTTTCAAGACCCGCTTTCTGCTTTTCAAGATCGGACAGCTTCTGCTTCAGCGAAGCAGAGCCGACATCAATCAGTAGGTCGATAGTCCTGTTAATTTTGGGCGCCACCTCACGCAAAGCGTTTTGGTACAACTCAAGCTTTTGGGACGCCGAGCCTATACGGTTGTTGAGATAGCGGTTGTAGCTTTCGGTTATCTTTGGCAGCATTCCATCCGTAAAGACGTAATCTGCCAGCTTTCCGAGAACATAGCTCTAAATATAAGAGCGGTTGACCTGCGGATTGATACAGCGCTCGTCCTTGGTGCGATTGCGGCTGTTGCACAGATATGAGTAAGACACGATCCCTTTACCGTTTATCTTACGCTCGCCGCAATATGCCCTGCCGCACAATCCGCAATGTATCTTGCCGCTCAACAGATAAACCTCCTTGGGGTGAGCCTGATTGCTGACCTTGCGGCGCTTCATTCTCTCCTGAATTCCGGTGAACTGCTCGCGGCTTATCAGCGGTGGGAAAACGTCCTCGCGGACAATCCACTCGGATTTGTCCTTGAACTTGCGGCTCCTCTCTTATATAGTCAAGGCTGCTGAAGATAATGCTCACAGCGTTTGCTTCTTTCTCTGCGTCCTCAGCTTCCACAGTGAGGAATTCGATGGTTCTGTCGGTTTTCATGGTAGAATATACCTCCTGTCAGTTGTTGCGTCAGATAAGCGAACACCTCCTGCCTGTGTCGGTGTACAGGGGAATAATATATAAACGTGGAAGCGGTTAATACAGCGTGCCTGTCCTGCTGTACTCCACCTGCCGAGTGGTTTTGTGTTCGCTGTTGACAATGTTGGTCTGACCGGGTACCAAGGGATACGATGAATAAAAGCGAAGCGCATCAAATTCATATCCGTGAGTTCCCTCGTTTGAACGGGTCGAATTTGATTTATTCATCGTTTCCCTGACTGCTCCACTATCGCCTTACGGCGAGGAGCAGGTCGTCTTATGCGAGTGCATAAGGAAAATGTTATGCAGTGCAGAGCGTATCACTACTGCACTGCATAATATATGTTACTTTATAGTCATATTCCTGTACCAATCATAGTCGGAAAACCGATTTTGCGCGGTTGAGAGTATGAACAACCCGGTTAATCTGTCATCGGGTTTGCCTAACATCTTCTCTTGCGCAATAAAGGCAAGCATTTCCGTTGCTCTGAAGTAGTTTGATGTTGCAAGCTTGTTAATTAGCATTGCAGCCTCAGCACGGCCTTTTTGCTTAGCCTTTTTGGACTTCTTCTTTGAGGTGAGATTGTACAGTATATAAACCATTGCGGAAATAACATACCTTTCCGCATCCTTCCGAAGATAAAGAAGGTCTTTCTTTTGGGGAGGGTCGTATGCTGAACGCTGAAGGAAATTTACGCACCGTAGCTTTGCTGCTGCGATATCAGCTATGTCGCCACCATAGTTGTCCGCAACATAAGCATACATATTAGCAGCCATACTAACCATTCTGTAGTCTGCATCGCCAAATATACCCAAGTGAAAATCACCGAGAAGCATATAGAGCGAAGGTGGGAAATAATTGTTATCCGTCCTTGACATGGGATAGTCAGCCCAAGCTAGTTTCGCAAGCAATTCACCTGCAAGGCGTCTGAGCTTCTTATGCTTGTTGCACAGCATTTCCTTGACCAAGAATTCGATGCAATCGGCATTGCCTTTGCAGACGCAGTAAAATGCTGCGGACAGCTTGTCCGTTTTTGAAACCATAGGATTAAGAAGAAACTTGTCCGGATTATCGTAAATAATGCCATGCTCTTTAAGAAAACCATTGGCTTCTTTCTGATAATCCTGAATAGGTCTCTTCCAGTTCCAAGACGCAATCCTTATCTCCATTGCGGAGTTTATAGATGCCGGAGACGCGTAATAGTTAAAGTGTTTCATTTGCGCCCTCCTCGCCAATAGCCTGATTTTCTTCCTCAAGAATTTCATTTATTCTTTCTCGGCTCAGCATATATGTTTTGTAGCTAGTTCCATCCACCATCTTGCGTGTCTTATAACCTCTCCCGCAGAGAATAAGCACGTTATTTGCGGCAAGATCAGATATTAGTTGAGCCTTGTTTATGGAGCCGTTGCCGCATTTCTTGATAATCGTATCCATACGAGTATCGCAAATGTAAAGATAGTCTTCATTATAATAACCCCGCTTGTTGCTCGCAAGTTTTTCGCCATCCGAGTCTTTATGAAAAAACCAAGGTTATCATTAAGGAAATTGCATATGAGATGCACATTTGAGTTGAATGTCGTCTCGTTAGCGTAATCCTCAAGCTTGTCCAATGCGTGATTATACAATGACATATCGTTGACGTCAAAACATTCGGGATAGAACCCCGCAAGCATATCTCTGCAAGCAAGCAGCCAGGAATAGGCTTCCACTCGGCGATCGCAGAAATCCTTCCCTTTGCTGGCAGAACGAATCTTTTGATCATATTTGCAGAAGTCTTTATACATATCAGCAACTACAATGTCGGGATCCTTCTCGGCAATCTTCTCCATTATATCCAGAATAGCGTAAGCATATTGTTAACACTGTCATCTGCATCTCCGGGCTTGATTTCCTCTGTTATCAGCCTTTTGATACTTGAAGAGTCAATGCTTGCTATTTTCTCGCCTGCTATGATAACAAGACTATGCATCTCAGCATCCTTGCCATGAATCTTGCGTGCGGACCCGAAGTTCCCGGCAAGACGAACGATTTTGTTTACCACTTTAACATCTTCTCTTTTGGCATCACTGACATAATCATCAATGAAGAGAACCGAATCCCTAAACAAACTCAGGTCATCAGCGAGTCTTGCCTCGGATAGGCCTGTGCTCAGGTCCATATATTGTAGATGTTTATAGAAGGAAAGCATCGTTTTGATGACCGTAGTCTTGCGTGTGCCGGAGACACCGTGTATGTACAGGGTGTACTGTGGCTTGCGCGGCAGGTCAGACCTTTTAAAAACAGAATACATCATAGAGAGTATTATATGAAGGAGAAGTATCTCAACGATTTTCCCCTTAACATATTTTGACAATAGTTGCCATACTTCTTTAAATGATTTGGTTTTAAAAGAGTCTTTTTTAATAAACAACTCAAGATTTTTAAGGGTTTCATGAATCCTAATTGATTGATCGCCCACGACATAATTGCCGGTTACAAAGCTTTTGCCGTTCCAACCGAATAGTGCGCTTACTATGACTTCTTTGGCGTTCCTAACCTGAGTAAGCAAGTATTCATCCGTCATCTTTGGATCATAAGCGCTATTGTGAATGCCGAAACCGTCAACCAAGAATTTGTTACAGCGCAGGTCGTTCTGGTCAACCGTAATTTCTTTGCTTTCTGTTCCGGTAATCACATGAGCCACAATACTGAACTGGTTTTTTACCCCCAAGCATTTTTGGATTTCCAAAATTATCACAGCCACCGGCGCTATCGGAATACTGGGTGCCATCGGATTTAGCGGGTTGTAGTAATGGGTTCCTCCGGAATCCACATAGTAGTTTACACCTATTTTTATAGGCTCTTTTATTTCAGGAAGCATAATATACTTCTGAAATTCTTTTGAACTGCATGGATTTTTCATAACAAATCCTTTCTTCGAATGAAGGCTTTAATAACCGCGGTATTGCGTTACTGGCACTTCGTTTTCAGCATTTTCATTTACTTTGCCATAGTATTAAATGCATGATGCCGATTTTGAAACAAGCCAAAATATTATTCTCGTTTCTATAACATTATATTCGAGGTTTTCCTCTTTATTCATCTTTTTCGACTTTTTCTAAAAAAATTATTGCTATATAGCACAAACCGGAATTTGTCAATTTTGACATTGACAAATTCCAGTTAAGACTCTAAAACAAAGTACAGGCAAATTGCAGTTTGGCATTGGCAAATTGGCAAATCGAGATTACATATATCTGAACAAGCTGGGGAGCTTATTTAAGTGAGAATCATCGTCTAGTGTCACGACATTTACATTCAACCTCTCAAACTCCTCTAGCATAAGTGTACAATACCGAACATCAACATTATTATCTTCTTTTTTCAGGTGTTGCTTTGCCAGATACAAGCTTGACAACTCTCTTGTCAGTTCCCAAAGGCGAAGCATTCTTCTCCTAAGTATATTAGTGCGCACATTTGTTTCAAGCGTCTGTTGCAGCACCGAAGGTTTATAGTAATCTGCATTTATTACAAGTTTGGACATAATAGATTTAATTATTTTCTCGCTGTTGTTAGCAAGGTATTTGATCCTGCCTATATTAGAATCGGTATATCTGCAAGTCATAAAGTTAATCTCACCTTTGCGCTTTATTCGATATTCTATTCTAAGTATGCCTTCAGCGTCCGGAGCTTCGCTGCTTTCCCGACTGTTTATCTCCGCTTCTTTATTATATATAGAAATCTCACTGCCATTGTAGCTTGTGGCTTTGAATTCATTTTCAACACCATAATATGGCGATGCAGATAATCTATATGCTTTGCTTGAATGTGTCTTATTCAAAAGTTTTATATATTCACTGACATTTTCTCTGCTATCCACATCAATGTTGACACACAAATCAACCCTGCAAAGTAGCATTTCCTCTATACTGAATCCCGGTCCGAATCGCAGACGAATCATGGCGTTTGCCAGATCAATTGCTTCATCTATTTCGTTTGGCTTAATAAGGTCAATAGCTTTGTATTCGCCTTTAACACAGTTCAGGCTAATGATAAAACCGATATATGCTTTTATTTTCTCCTCACGGATATATACCCTTATTCCAAGTCCATTGAATATTTCAATATGAATAATTTTTTTCACACGGTACATATCATAATTTTTATAAGCATCCAAAAACATTCTATCTGTAAACGACTTTAAATCTCTCCAATGCTCAAAGTATTTTCGAAATTCAACCGTATGGATTGAGTAATTCATAAAGACACCTCCATATATATGTATCTAAAACGTATCAAAAAGTAATTTATATTAATATTATAGATATCTAAAACCATTTACATTATATGTTAGTTAATTATAATAAAAAATAGATAGAGAATAACAACCATGAAGACCAGTAGTGAAAAATAGTTTATTATAATCTCAAAAAATACAAACAAGTAAGTAAATAAAAATTGCGCGGGCGGAGAGGAGGTTTTTATTTGGAAGACAAAATATATTCTATAACTGATTTGCAGTGTATACTAAATATAGGACGGACAAAAGCATACGAGCTTGTTACTACAAACAAAATCAAAGCTTTCAGAATAGGGTGGGACTGGAAGATAACCGAAACTTCGTTAAAGGAATTTATAAATAACAGCAACAACAAAAACAGCTAATCATTATTTTGGTATTAATAATCTTTCTATTGAATACGACAATACAATAGATTCATAACAGAAAAGTATGAATAGTAATTATACAGTGCGCCTGTTTGATTATATCTCGCTTAAAAAAGCAGCATAATCAACAGGGACAGCATACACACAATTGCGATTCACTCTTTTCTCTGCTGAAAACTTTCACTAACCTGTGGTGAGAAAGAAGCCTAACGGTTTTTGAAATGACGGCAAAAAAAGCAGCGCCTCAAAATGGCGCTGCGAATCTATATGAAAAGCATAACTGCGGTCTGCTTGGTACAGTAATGTTTCTTCAAAACCCGGATATGTTTTCACTAGCTTGTAGAATGTCGTTTTCTTTAGGCCAAGCGTTTTCATAGCTGCAACTGCGGTAATCTCGCCATTAAGCCAGGAACGGCAGACCTGTTCAAAACCAGCTGGTGGCTCAATTTTGGGTCTGCCGAAATCTGCGCCATTCTTCATGGCAATTTTGATGCCTTCTGCCTGTCTTGCATGAATTTTTCGCCGCTCTTTTTCGGCAGTATAGGCAAGAAGCTCAAATACGATATTGCAGATAAGCGACTTCTCAAGGTCGGACTTCTCCTTGGTATTCAGAACAGGAGTGTCGATAATAACGATGTCAACGCCCATTCGCTGTAACTCCTGCCACTCGTTCTTTATCGCCTCGTAATCTCTGCCGAGCCTGTCCATCTCCTTGATGACGAGCGTATCTCCCGAGCGCAAAATCTGTTGTTTCAGCATAATGTACCCTGCCAGCTGAAAATCCTTGCCCGACTGCTTATCGGTGATGATGTCGCGCTCATCCACACCGTAATGAACTAGCGCTTCTATCTGTCGGTCAAGATTTTGCTCAGTGCTAGATACTCTTGCATAGCCAAAGGTTCTTCCCAAAGTTTTCACCCCCGTTCATAAAAGTACACTTTTGCGGACATAGGAAAGCGCTGCAGATTTGCGTTCGGCAAACTCCGTTCAGCACTTTCCGGATATGTCCGTAATGTGTGAAAGTTTTCCGAACGCTCAGAACTCACCACAATAGCCGTAGGCGCACTCGTCAAGAATCTCTGCAAGCGCTTGCTCAAACTCGCCAGGATGGTAGAGCATTTCCTCGATTTCCTCAACAAAGTAGCCATAGCATAAGAGCAGGTCAATGTCCTCGCGATTAACTCCAATGCTTGCGGCGAAATCCTTTAGCTGTTTCACGTCTTGTGGTTCGCGTTCGCTCGGTTCGGGGTAATCCCAGTAGCTGCGGAGAAAGCGATAGTCAAAAGCATACAGGTTCGAGGTGTCGAATAGTTCTCGCTCTAGTGCGCCAGTGCTGTCTATCTTGATTATGTCGCCGCAGGTTGTCTGAATCTCTGTATGGTCGAATCGGAGAATGCGGAGTTCGGCAAGCGCTCGGTCGAGAATCGCCTCTGTACTTGCGTAGATGTAGAATCCGTACTTTTCGTAGTGGTACAGCGCAAGTGGATTATCGCCCTTTACGAAATACATATTGTTTTTCTCGTCCAGGACGGTGAATACATAAGAGCCCTCGACAAGCTCCGCCATCTCTCCGATGGATTTCATATCGAGGGTTTTCTGCTGTTCAAGGAGTTGTACGGCAATGTAGCTGTCGGTCTTGATGGGCGTGTTCGGAAGCTTCATCTGGGCACGGAGCGTTAGGTCGTTGTGAAGCACGCCATTATGCGCAAGGGCAAAATGTATGTTTCCAACAGTGCCAGGAAACGGGTGGTTGTTGCGATTATCGAGCTTGTTTCCCTGGGTTGCCATTCGCGTGTGACCCATGATGACATTAGCGTCCTCACGAAGTTTCAGATGAACATTGTGAGCGGCAAACGGGCGCTTGAAAATCGTGAGTTTCCCGCGGGAATAATATGCGAAGCCGGTTGAGTCCGTGCCGCGCTCCTCGCATTCCTGCGAGAGTACACGCAAGACCTTCTCGCGCTGCTTTGCGTTGAGGGTGTGATTGTAGTCGATAAGTCCAAAGATAGCACACATATCAGTCGTCCTCCTTTTCATCGACGGGTGCGTTTACATAGAGTTGGCGCTCTTTGAGGTAAGTTATGAGTTCGGAGCAGGTTTCCTCGTCAAGAC
This sequence comes from Oscillospiraceae bacterium, assembly GCA_051882595.1. Classification (GTDB taxonomy): domain Bacteria; phylum Bacillota; class Clostridia; order Oscillospirales; family Ruminococcaceae; genus CAG-115. The sequence goes on from JBJESD010000067.1 coordinate 12,808, forward strand.
CGCTTACAAAGTCAGACCAGTTGATTTTGGAAATCTCACTGTCAGTGTAGGTCAGCGCCATGTCGCAAATAGAATCCACTAACTCCAGTGTTGCAATGAGCGTATTGTACTTGAGCGTACCCGTGGCTACACATTACCAACTCAACAAACGCCGATACAGAGCCAATCCATTAAAACGCCCTCTGCAATCATCTTGCAGAGGGCGAATGTCTGTTTACGAAACCGTGAATACCACCGATTTCAACAATGCAACTCTATCCAAATAATTATCCTCCCTTGTGTTTGCAAGGGAGGATAATTTCATTTAGTTGTGTTTACGCTAAACCAACAATTCTTTTCAGAATTGCCGCAGCGTCCATAGCGTTTATGTGTCCGTCACCGTTGAAGTCCGCCATAAGCGGGTTCTTGCCCGGCTCAATCTCCACGATGTCCTTAAGGATAGCCGCAGCGTCCT
>JBJESD010000068.1:0-2908 GCA_051882595.1 Oscillospiraceae bacterium
AGCAACGCTTCCTAGCATCTGCACCTTTCTCGACAGCCTGGGAAAGATACTTTTCGACAAGCTAAAGCGCCGCCTGTAAAAGGGCGGCGCTCAGATCGTCGAAAAAGTCCAGTTGGGACTTTTCCGCCGAAACATCCGCACTGCTCGCACTCACTGCCAGCAAAGCTGTCAGTTCGCACAGTTGTGCGGATAGAAGTGTTTTTTGCCCCGGCAAAGCTGGGGCAAAAAACGGATTTCAAATGCTCGCTGCGCGAGCATAAACTGAGTTTTTCGACAAGCTGAGCGCCGCCTGTAAAAGGGCGGCGCTGTGTGGCTTATACTAATTGAGGTGTAGGGGTCATTTTGCCTGTTCCTTAAGCAGCACTGTAAATTCAGTTCCTATGCCGGGAGTGCTTTTTACGCTGATATCTCCGCCGCACATATCCACTATCCGCTTTGCCAGAGGAAGCCCCAGACCGTTTCCCTTGGTTGCGTGGGAGGGGTCTGCCTGATAGAACTTCTCAAAGATATGCGGCAGTGAGCTTTCCGGAATGCCTATGCCGCTGTCGCGCACGACCACAGTGATTATTCCGTCGGCTTTGGTGCAGCTGACATAAATACGCCCACCGTCGGGGGTGAATTTTACTGCGTTATCCAGCAGATTGTTCCAGATGTGGGCGAGAAGCTGCTCGTTCCAGAAGTATGCGACCTCCTCCATATTCATCTCGATATCAAGGTCTTTGGCGCTCCACTGCGGCTCAAACCTCAGCATACAGCCGCGAAGCTGCTCGTCAAGGGAAAACTCGGTCTTATCGGATACGATATCGCGGTTCTCCAGATTGGTAAGCAGCAGTGTGTTGGAAGCCAGCACCGACAGATATTCAGCCTCGTCCATGATTATGGCGGAGAACTCCCTGCGCTGTTCGGGGGTTATGTCAGCCTCGTTAAGCTGCCGCGCAAAGCCGCGTATGGTGGCGAGCGGCGTTTTGAACTCGTGAGAAAAGTTTGCGATAAAGTCCTTTCGGAAAAGCTCTGTATTGTTAAGCTCCTCTGTCATCTCGTTGAACATTGAGATAAGCTGGTTAAGCTCGTTTACGGTATGCTTTTCGTTCCAGCCCATATCGAGATGTGCGGTGTAGTCGCCGCGCGTGACCTTTTGTGTTGCGCGGATAAGCTCGTTAAGCGGATGCAGCACGAAGTTTCCCACGATTATCGACAGCAGACCGCCGATAATGATGCTTGCAACAACCGAGATAACCAGCTCTGTGGTGTCATTTGTTCCGCCGCCGACATAGCCGATAACGATGGTCGCGGTAAAGGTGAGTATCTCGGCAGAGGCTATGATGATAAGCACCAGCAGGGTGAGCTTGAACGTCAGTTTGGTGGTGCGGCGGCTTTTCTTTTTTGCCTTTTCTTTTTTCATGTCAGTCCTTTTTGATGTGCACTGCCTTGTAGCCCAGACCGCGCACTGTTACTATTTCAAAATCCCTGTTGTCACGAAAGCGCTCACGCAGGCGGTTTATATGTACATCAACGGTGCGTATCTCGCTGTCGCTGTCCATCTCCCAGAATTCGTCCATTATTGCGGCACGCGTAAAGGTCTTGCCGGGAAACGACAGCAGCTTGAACAGTATCTGGAACTCCTTTTTTGGCAGGGTGACCGGCTTTCCGTCCGAAATCACGGTGAACGAATCGTATTCCAGTACTGTACTGCCGACGGTAAGCTTTTTCTCCTCTGATATTTTTGCGCGGCGCATAAGCGCTTTTATGCGCAGCAGCATTTCTATCTCGTCAACCGGCTTTACCATGTAGTCGTCTGTGCCCAGCATGAATGCTTTGCGCACATCCTCGGCGCTGTCGCGCGCGGTTATCACAAGCACCGGTATCTCGCTGCCGCTGTCGCGCAGGGTGCGCAGGAATGTATAGCCGTCCATCTCGGGCATCATCACATCAAGGACGATAAGGTCTATATGCGTTGTTTCCAGCAGGGAAAGAGCCTCCTTGCCGTTGCAGACGGCGTATGGCTTATAGCCGTTCTGTTCGAGGTTTACCTCATAAAGCCGCCGGATATGTGCATGGTCGTCAACCACGAGTATGTTGAACATCTGTTACCTCCATTATTACGGCAGTGTGCGCTCAAGCGGCACAACCTTGCCCTCCTGCAGCAGCCGCAGATAGTCCGAATGGGAGCAGATAGGCTCGGGGACAGCTATTCCTCCGCCGAAAAGCGCGTTAAGGTGGTGCGAATCCGAGCCGCCTGTCTTGATAAGACCGTACATATCCGCGTAGATGTTTGCACGCTCGTTGTACATTTTAGAGGGGGAATGGCTGGCGTTTATCACCTCGACCGCGTCTATATCGTCGGGGTACAGGCTTATGTGGTGGATATACGGATCGCTTCTGAAAGGATGTGCATGGACGATAAGTCCGCCGTTTCTGCGTATCTCGGAAAAAAGCTTGCGCTCATCCTCGTACATGAGAAGCAGCTCGTTTTCCTTTATCCACTGCTTGTCTATTCCGTAGATGAGGAAATCTGCATTGTATTTGCAGAATTCTATCCCGAAGAACACCTTCAGCCCTATTTCATCGCCGACCTGCTTTGCTATCTCGTAGCCGCGGCAGTAGAGGTCAACGCGCTCCTCCCACGGCAGATCGCGCGGCACGGATGTGTTGCCGTTGAAAAAATGATTGGTGACGAAAATCCCGTCATAGCCTTTCTCTTTATGTGCCCTTGCCATTTCATCGGCAGGCGCGCTTGAACACGCGCTTCCCTCTTTCGTGTGAAGATGCGTTTCGTACTTATACATAAGAACTCCGTTCCTTTCGTTTTCGTGTGCTACAATTATTCTATCATAACCGCAAGGTTATGATACTGCTTGTCGAAAAACTTAGTTTATGCTCGCGCAGCGAGCATTTGTAATCTATTTTT
>JBJESD010000069.1:0-2867 GCA_051882595.1 Oscillospiraceae bacterium
CAGCACTGCACAAAGAGCTTTTTTTACTTTTGTCATATTTCCTCCTAAAATCGCGTTCTAAAAAAGCCCGCGTAATGCGAGCTTAATGACTAAAGTGCTATGTATTGTCCATCGGTGATAACCGGAGCGACATCAAGCGTAAAATCAATCCCTGCCCTCATGCCCTTTCGCTGAAGATGCGAGCAGGTGCAGGAGTACGCGGTATTCGGCGTATTGTTTTCACGGCTGAGATGCCCGAGGATAAGCCGCGTTGTTCCGCTGTTAACCAGCTTTTCGGCAAATTCCGCCGCGTCCTTGTTGGAAAGGTGACCCTTGTCCGAAGCGATGCGGCGCTTCGTTGCAGCCGGATAGCTGACATTGCGGCGCAGCATATCGCTGTCATAATTCGACTCAAGCAGCACAGCATGGCAGCCAAGCAGATTGCTTTCCACCTCGCTTGTGACCGTGCCGATATCGGTGCACACCGCTATTTTTGTCCCGTTATAGTTTATCACATATCCGACGCTCTCGGGAGTATCATGCGGAGTGTGGAACGCCGTTACCTCAAACTCAGAGCTTTTGTAGCCCTCCTTGAATATGTCGTAAAGCCTTGCGCTTTCCGTCAGAGGGCGGTTTGAGCCAAGCATTGCCGCAATAGTGCCCGCACTGGCAAAAATCGGGATGTTGGTATGCTTCACTAAGGTAGCAAGACCATTGATATGGTCAACGTGCTCATGCGTGATAAATATTGCTTCTATCTGGTTTATCTGCGTATCTATCAGGCTGAGCGCATTTTTGAGCGCTGCAAATGAACAGCCGTCGTCAACAAGTATGCCATGACCGCGCGTTCCGATAAATGTGCAGTTAGCCTTGCTTGAACTGCATATGGGGTATATCCTCGCCATCAGACGACCTTTCTGGCATTAGCGTCTGCCGCAGAGGGATCCGGCTCCTCGACCTTGCGGATGTCCGCACCCAGCTTGCGAAGCTTTTCTTCCATATTTTCATATCCGCGCTCAACATGGAATATATCATAAATCTCCGTTACGCCCTCCGCACTTAGTGCTGCAACAATAAGCGCAGCACCTGCGCGCAGATCGGTAGCCTTTACGGGAGCGCCTTTAAGGTGATCAACGCCCTCGATAACGGCAACCCTGCCCTCGACCGATATATTCGCGCCCATCCTGCGCAGCTCGTCAACATAGCGGAAGCGATTGTCGAAAATACTCTCGGTAACCATGCTCGCACCCTTTGAGCAGGTAAGCACAGCAGCCATCTGAGGCTGCATATCCGTGGGAAATCCCGGATGCGGCTGGGTCTGGACAGAGGTTCCCACATAATCGCCCTCGCCGATCACACGCACCGCATCGTCGAACAGCTCGACCTGAACTCCGATTTTTACAAGCTTTCTGGTTATCGGCTCAAGGTGCTTCGGGATAACATTCTTGATAAGAATATCGCTGTGTGTTGCGGCTGCAACAGTCATAAAGGTGCCTGCCTCTATCTGGTCGGGAATAACGCTGTATGTCGTTGCGTGCAGGCTCTTTACGCCGCGGATCTTGATAACATCGGTACCTGCGCCGATGATATCCGCACCCATAGAGTTGAGGAAGTTGGCAAGGTCAACAACGTGAGGCTCTTTTGCCGCATTTTCGATTATAGTAAGTCCATCCGCCTTGGTAGCTGCCATAATTCCGTTTATTGTGGCGCCGACGGAGTTTTTGTCAAAGAATATCTGATTGCCGACAAGGCTGTCAGCGGTGAGGTTTACCATTCCGCCCTCGATATTATAGGTCGCACCCAGCGCCGCAAAGCACTTGAGATGCTGGTCTATCGGACGGTCGCCGAGATTGCAGCCGCCCGGCATAGAAACGTGCGCCTCGCGGAATCTGCCAAGCAGCGTGCCGAGGAAGTACGAGGAAGCCCTCATGAGCTTTGCCTTTTCGTACGGCACCGGAACATTCTGTAAAGTCCGCGGATCTATCTCAACCGTGGTTTTATTGAGCATACGCACCTTTGCGCCCATCTCGGAAAGTATCTGAAGAATTATGGTAACATCGCTTATATTAGGTAAATTTTCAACAATGCAAGGTTCATCGGAAAGTATCGTAGCAGGAAGTATAGCCACAACAGCGTTTTTTGCGCCGCTGATAACTACCTCGCCACTGAGCTTCTTTCCGCCCCTGATAACGTATTTTTCCAAAGAAACACATCCCCTCGTCCCCTAAAATCGGGACTGTAATCATATATTTATACACTTAATATGTGAATAATCAAACAAAAGCCGAGCAGAATACACTCGCACTTTTTTATTATAGCATAAAGAACGACAAAATAAAAGTGTTTGGAAGAAAATATTTCCCTTATTGAAACTTTTTGTAGCTTTGAACAAAAACAAAGTGGAAAACTATCTGTTTTTATCAAAACCAAGCCGCAAAACCGGCGGTGATCTTGTATCTGTTTTCTTTTCATGAATATTATTAGCACAACGTGCAAAAATAATCTTTCCGTAAGAATAAACCTGTGCAAAAATACTGCCACAGAATATAGGCAAAAGTTCTATTGCGATGATACAGCACAATAATCCTTCGGGACATTATTGAATATTCCATAATCATATTCCTGCATACAAGAATAATGGCGGCAGCTTGAATCCTTATTTGTGCGAAAATGTGCGCTCTCTGCAATGAAACATATTATTTCTCCCGTTGCCGCTATATCAGATTTCACCTTTTATGCAGGAATTAGTAACGCAATATTCAAATTACCGACAAACTAACGCGAAAAACCATTGACAAAACGAGCAAATTGTAATAAAATAAAAGTGTATTTTATGGGGTTCTCTAAAAACCGGGACACGAGCAGATTTTCGTATATGACTTGTATCA
>JBJESD010000070.1:0-2776 GCA_051882595.1 Oscillospiraceae bacterium
GCATTAAGTCGGGGAGCTTGCTACGATTTCCCCGCCGAAAACGCTCTGACCTCTTTCTACTGCAATAAGCGCCGCTTCAATGCTCTCGAAGTCCTGCTTTAAAATATAGCCCTTAGCGCCTATATTAAGTGCTTTTAAGATATACTCGTCGTCTGAAAAGGTGGTTAAAAACAGGATTTTCGCACTCTTGTCCTCGGAAAGAATTTTTTCGGCAGCTTCAAGTCCCGTCATATTCTCCATTCTTATGTCCATAAGCAGAACGTCCGGCTTGTGCTGTCGGTAAAGCTCAATTGCCTGCTGTCCGCTGTTTCCCATGGCGCAGATTTCAAGCCCCTTTGCTTCAAGGATAGTTTTAAGGGAAAGCGCAACAATGCTGTCGTCGTCAACAATAAGTATTCTCACGAAAGCTCCTCCTTTTTAATGGAAATATAGCCCTGAGCAAAACGCAACAAACCGCTTAACCAAGCGGAAAATCAAGGCTGCAAAATTTAAAATATCACTAAAATATATAGAAACAGCCAGCCGAATGTGGTATAATTTAATTGTGGAAAAAACACACGAAAGGGGCTGGCTGTTATCTATCGCCAAGAAATAATCCGGGACATATCCTTATTCACAAGCGCACCTAAAGCAAATTTCTACGACAAACTTTTTCTTAATCTCGACTTATCCGATTTCTCCGAAAGGAACGCTCGCACCGGTCGTAAAGGGTTTTCAAAATGTGCTTTGCTGTGTGCATTTATTGTTATGAAATGCGAATGCTTTTCCTTTATAACCGACCTTCTCGATTATCTCAACAACAATCTGATAATTGCATATTACTGCGGTTTTAATATTACAGAACCTCTTCCCTCATACTGGACCTTTGACCGCTTTATCCGTGAGCTTGATAACGAGTATCTGCAAAAGCTTATGCAGAAAACAGTTCTTCAGGCTGCTAAGCTCGGGCTTATTGATACGTCTTTTATTTCTCTTGATTCAACTCCCGTTTCTGCAAATACGCATCAGAACAACCCGAAATCCTTTGCGAAAAACAAGTTTTCAAAGGATAATCAGCCAAGGTCTGATAAGGATTGCAGACTTGGGGTGCATACCGCTTCAAATCAGCATAACGAAAGGAAATTCGAATACTATTGGGGCTACAAGAATCACGTGCTGGTTGATTGCATTACAGGCTTACCAATCTTTGAAATGACCACCACCGCCGAGGTTGCCGACAGCACGGTTGCCAAAGATATTCTAAGCAAAACCAATGAGTTTTTGTCCCTTGAGGAATGCACCTTCATCGGCGACAAGGGCTATGATGTCAAAGAAATCTACAACTTCGTCAGAAACGATTTACACGGCGATTGCTTTATTCCTCTGAACAAAAGAAATACCAAAAATCCTAAGAAATTGCCTTCGGGACATCCTATTTGTGATGCAGGGCTTGCTATGAATAAAGACGGAAAATGTTACGACAAAGGAAGAACCCGTCAGAAATATTGCTGCCCATTCAGACAGTCAAAATCCGGTTCCTGTCCCTGTAACCATAAAAACTGGAACAACGGCAGGAAAAACCGTGGTTGCACGAAATACGTTACAATTCCCGATGATTACAGGCTTTCCATAGACCGGGACTGCGTGACTTTCAAAAAGATTTACGCTCTGCGCACCGAGTCCGAACGCTACAACTCCCGCTTCAAATCTACGGGTCAGGAGCGCCTTTGGGTGCATGGCATAAACGCTGCCAAAAACCTGAATTCTATCGCTCACATAGCCCTTCTTGCAACTGCTGTTGCAGCCTTTATCACTAAGAGCGATTGCTCTTACCGAGGTATTAAATCTGTCAAGCGGATTGCCTAGATTTTGCTTTATATATTTGCGCCGGGATTTTCTGCCGCTTGGGCAGAAGGTCAGCTTTGCTGTGCCTTGAATGTTTTTGTCTTGTTGTCTAATCTGTGATGTGGTTGAATTTTGGTTTTTATTGGGGTGTTTTGCTCGGCTCTATTAAGATAAGGCTTTGCCCAGCAGCGGTACAATGTGTTTGTAACGGCTCCGATTGCGCCGAAGGCGTCCTTTTCACCGGGTCTGCTTATAAAAATAAGCCTCTTCCTCTCGGAAACGTCGTGCAGCCCCTCTTCGGTAAACATCAGCTTCACAACACGGTAGGTATCCTCAAGGTCGTGCCTGCCCAAAGAAAGGATTACGCTGTCGTCAAGCTCCACTACTACTTTGTATTTATAGTTTTCCATAGCTGTTTTCCTCCGTTAAGCCGTTTATTGCTTTTTATTATAGCATATCATAGATTTCAAGTCAACGCTAAGAGTTTTATTTATTACGCAAAAAGGTGCAGAGCAAGCACGCCCTGCACCCAAATATTAATTTCAGAACTCAATCCGCTCGTCGTCGAAGACAAGAGCTGAAAGCTCGTTAATATCAATCGGCTCCACAAAGGTCATATATATTCTTCCGTCTACTGCCTCTTCTCCGTCGTTCAGGCTTATAATCTCGCCTCGTGTAGCAACATTCTGCAAAGAAACCCTTTCTCCGTTTTTCATTTCTGCCCATATCCGTTCCTTGTAGTGAACCGCCGCCATGTTATGTTGACTATAAGTACCGTCAATTCTTGCATTAATTGCAGAAACCGTTATTTTTTCAGCGTTGATTACTAAGTCATCGCCCTGCACAAGCCGCTTATCGCTTCCGATTACCTCCATCGGGAAACCGATTTCGCCGTTAATTTCCTTTACAAGCTCCTCTGATACATTTCCATCTATTACAGCTTCACCAACAG
>JBJESD010000071.1:0-2708 GCA_051882595.1 Oscillospiraceae bacterium
GTTGTCGAGAAATTGGATATTCAACAGTCGAAACTAATAAGTCGCTGTGAAAAATTACAGGCTTCCCTGTCAATCGTTCCCAATGTAAAATTTTCTCAATTCCATACCCGGCGTTTTCAGCCAACTTCGGATAGCGGAAAAATTTTATGATGCTCGGATTGCGAGGCATTGACAATATCCGGCTTCGGAACTCATCAGCATCAAGAATGAATCTTCCCGGATTTTGCATTGAAATTCTGTCGGAGAATACGCGTAATGTTGGGTGTGCCGCAGCAAAATAATCGGTATGAGCACAAAAATTCACAACCCCTTCGCGAAGACAGAATAATTGCGAATTATCCTCAGTCCCAAAAATATCCGGGCCTTCTATATAAGGCGCATCTACAAAATTACGTAGTCGCCTCATAATCAGCTGAAAGGATTCCCATATATTGTCCTGCTCCGGCATACGATAGTTATAACGCTGATGAGCGTTTCCGTATGATTCACCCGGTATTTCTATATAGTCAATCCAAAAATTAGGAACCGCTTTGAGTACTGAATCCCGTTTACCAAACATAAGAAGACTTCCGTATGAGAGTTTGCCCGAGGCAAGAACGATATTCAATTTTGAGCAAAATTCTTTGTCGTCAAGGTCAGGATAAGAAAGAGCCCGATTGTAATCACGCAGATAACTACGATATGAAGATATTGATTCTCTATTAATATCATCGAATCCTGAATTAGGCACTTCCATTTCAGATTTGGAACCAAAGGCACTATCGCGTATTATTGCATCAATTTCCAAATCAGAGGCAAGCGCATCTCCGCTTCCTGTACGAATATAAACGTCACCGTTGCTCTTTAGAGCAATTGGACGGTGTGGTGACAATGGAATCTCAAAAGCCAAAACTTTCTTTCCGTCGATATCATATAGCTTCGCTTTCCCAGATATTAGAGAATTGAACTTGGTGCGTGAACGCAACGTACTTATGATTTCTTGCTCCATCTTCTCAACGTTGGGGACTCCGGTTACAATATATGTGGAGCCATTTTCATCTCGTTTTTCTTTTACACCGAGGATTATCCAGCCACCTGAAGTGTTGGAAAAAGCACTTACTGTTTCCCATACTGATTTTGGCAGACCTCCAGAGGCTTCCTTAACCTCGAAGTCGTCCCATTCTATATCGCTGAGCCTTAGAAGCAGTTCTTCCTTTGTCATGTTTGTTGTTATATATTTGCAAAGTTACGAAATTTTTGTGTGATATGCTCTTGATGTCGGAATTATTTGCTAACTTTCCTCTAAAGAAAAAAACATTTCTTTATAATACCGGTGTGAAATCTCGCGGATTATATGTACATTTGTAGTTAGGCACGAAAATTTCTCGAAAAATTTTTTTTACTTTCAGGGTTAGGTTTTTGAGAAGTTGTGGTTTTAATAAGTGTATGACGACAAAGAGCGACATAGAACAGCTTTTCCAAAGCAACTACCGAGCCATGCTGACACTGGCTATACGCCTGCTGCATGACCCGGAGACGGCGAGAGACATTGTGCACGATGTCTTCGAGTCGGTGTTGTCGGAAAATCTCGCTACCGTCACTCCCGCTTATCTGCTTACCGGCGTCCGCTTCGCCTGTCTGAAGCATCTCCGCAACCTTTCGGTGCGCGAGCGGTTCAACAATCTCTACGCACTCGATCTTGACGAGATTGAAGATGACGAGTGGCCCGACCCGGAAGATGTAGCTCGGCTGAACAAGCTGATAGACCACTCTCTATCAGAGCAAGACCGCCGTGTGGTGAGGATGCGTTTCTCCGACCGTATGGCTTACAGCGAAATCGCCGTGCAGTTGGGCATCAGCGAAGTGGCTGTCTATAAGCATTTGCGTCATGCAATGGATGTCTTACGTCAAAATTTCAACCGCAAATGAAAGACAAAATCGACCGGCTCCTCGATGCTCTGGAGCACCCCGAAAATTATACCGATACCGAGGTTGAGCAGATTCTGTCCGACCCCCAAGCACGCGAAGTATATGATATGATGCGCAAAACGGCTGACGCTTCCGCTCCTGTTCCCCAGATTAACCTCGATGAGGAATGGCAGCGCTTTGAGGCGAAGCAGACCAGGCGCAAACCCGTTATCCTCCGTTGGCTTCCATTTATGGCATCGCGCAACGCCGCTGCTGTTGTACTCGCGCTTGTCGGCACACTTGCCGTGGTAGCCGCAACTATCGGCGTTACTCATTATATCGGAACTCAAAAAGATTTAGCGCAGACGCAGCAAACCGAACAGCAGGAACAGACTGCTGTAGCCAAAACCGACATTGCTCCGGCGGACACCATTCCGACGGAAGTTGCACCGCTGCCTGAAACAATTCTGTTCAAAGGAGAGACCCTTGAAACCATTCTTTCCGACATAGCCCGTTATTATGGCGCGACCGTCAAGTTCAATCAGAATGCCGCCAAGTCGTTGCAGCTATATTTTGAATGGAATCAGGCCCTTCCTCTCAATGAGGTTGTGGAACAGCTCAACAACTTTGAGCAAATCAACATCACACTCACCGACAACGTATTGACCGTAAAATGAAACGCCTTATTATTCTCATTGCGGTAATGCTTTGCGTCGCCACCGCCTTTGCGCAGAAGTTCAGCTACCGCTTCAACTATACCCCTCTTGCCGATGCGCTCGTGCAGATTGCCGAGCAGCATCCCGACATTCACATCAACTTCA
>JBJESD010000072.1:0-12305 GCA_051882595.1 Oscillospiraceae bacterium
AACCATCTGAGGGACGTTGTTTCTTGCGAAGATAGGGTTAAACGTGAAAATTCCGCCGACCCGTGCAAGAACCATAATAACTACGACGAAGTTCGTCTGAATAGCTTCCCATACCTCCGACACGGCGCACCCCTCACGTTATTGGGATAGCAGCGATCTTGTCCATGATAAAGTTGAAAAAATCGATGCACTCCGATGTCATCCATGGTGCCAGAAAAAACAGCGTCAGTCCTACCGCAACAGCTTTTGGCGCAAAGGACAGCGTCTGCTCGTGTATCTGCGTTGCAGCCTGAAGTATGGCTATCAGAAGACCAACTATCATAGCAACCAACAGCACCGGAAGCGCAAGCTTAAACGCAAGCATCACCGCCTCGCGGAATATTTCCATAACGATATCCTGCGACATTGCCGTCAACTCCTTTCGCCGCTGTAGCAATCATAACATAACGCTACCAGTTGTAGCTTGAAACAACCGAGCCTATGATCAGGTTCCATCCGTCTGCCAGCACGAATACCAATATCTTGAACGGCATTGATATCATCGCCGGCGGAAGCATCATCATACCCATCGACATAAGCGTACTGCCTACAACAAGGTCGATGACAAGGAATGGAATAAATATCATAAATCCCATCTGAAATGCGCGCTTAAGCTCGCTTATCATAAACGAGGGGACTATCACTGTAAGACTAAGATCATTGCGTATGTACTCTTCCGTATATCCGCCCTCGGGCTCCTCTGCATTAGAAAGCTCGATGAAAAAGTGGAGATCGTCGTTGGAGGTCTGCTTAAGCATAAATTCCTTAAGCGGCACTGCTGCCGCCTCCAGCGCCTCGCGCGTGGAAAGCTCCTCGTTGACATACGGCTGATAGGCTACCGTATTTATCTCTCCGAAAACAGGCGCCATAATAAACAGCGTCAGAAACAGCGCCATTCCGGTAAGCACCATATTGGGCGGCGTGCTCTGAGTCTGCATCGCACTTCTCAAAAAGCTGAGAACGATGATAATGCGCGTAAAGCACGTCATCATAATAAGCGCCGACGGAAGAAGTGCTATCAGCGTAAGCAGCAGGATTACCTCAAGCGGCTGAGAAGCGTCCACTCCGATAAGCTCCTGCAGTGCAGAGGAGCCCGGCTCGTCGCCCACATAAACAGGGTCGCTGTCAAGATAGTCGCCTGCCTCAAGCCCGTTATCCGGACTTTCTGAGGTTTCCGCCATAGCCGAGATACTGAAATATGTAACGGTCAGCAAAATGCACAGGAGCAGCGAAACGACAAATTTCACCACAAGCTTTTTGTCTGACTTCATCAAGCTTTGAAACAATTCCGCTCCTCCTACTTCTTTTTGTTCATCATGTTCCCCAGAACCGTCTTGAAGCTCTCCCCGAAGGTGGGATTTTGTGTGCTGTCCGTCTTTGGATACAGCTCTTCCTCTGTCTGCTCCAGCTCGCAGATGACCTCGGTGTGGGATGATGTAACGCCGAGCACCATCAGCTTTCCGCTGATGCTGACAAGCAGCAGCATCTTGTCGGGACCGAGATTGATACGCTCTAGTATCTTCATATTACGGCTGTCCGAGGTCATAACGTGCCTGTTCATCTTTTTCATCAGCCAGAAAAGAACGAACACTATCGCCAGTACTCCGATAAGAGCCATAATCATCTGAAAATAGTCACCCAAAGCGTACCCTCCTATCCATGGCTTTTGTTAAAATGCTGCCTTTATCTTCCAACAAGAAAAACCAAAAGGCGGGATAAATCTCCCCCGCCTTGATTGTATTCAGTGAATTAGCCGAGGACCTTTTTTACAGTCTGAAGGATTCTGTCGGGCTTAAAGGGCTTAACGATGAAGTCAAGCGCGCCGAGCTTGATAGCCTCGACAACCATAGCCTCCTGACCCATAGCAGAGCACATAACTACCTTTGCCATAGGATCGCCGCCCTTGATATCCTTCAATGCTTCGATACCCGTCTTGTTGGGCATTGTAATATCCATAATAACAAGGTCGGGCTTCTCGGAAGAATATACCTCGCAGGCGATAACACCGTCTGCCGCCTCAAGGATATTGGTGTAGCCGTTCTTTGTAAGTGTGTCCTTGATAAGCATTCTCATGAAAGCAGCGTCGTCAACTAATAATATTTTCTTGTCCATTACTGTATCTCCTTGAATGTATTAATTAATATCAGTTAATTTTATTCTTTACCAAGACTGTCCATGAACTTGGATTTCACTATTTCGGTGATTCTTACCGCAAAGTTATCGTCGATAACCACGACGTCGCCGCGTGCGATGAGATTTCCGTTAACCACGATATCTACCGGGGCGCCTGCCTGACGCTCAAGCTCGATTATCGTGCCCTGAGTGAACTCCAGAATATCCTTGACCTTACGCTTAGCTGTGCCTATCTCAACAGAGATTTCAAGCGGCACACCCATCAGAAGCTTCAGGTTATCCTTCTGATCTCCGGGGATACCGAAGTCAATGCTGTCGAACTGGTGAAGCTGCGCATTCTGAATATTGACCGGCGGCACCGGAGGCGGATACGCTCCATAAGCCGCATACTGAGGCGGATACCCATATCCTGTGGGCGGCGGATACATTCCCTGCTGGGGCGGATACATCGGCTGCTGCGCCGGCTGAGCGACGGGCTGCTGTACAGGTGCTGCCGGCTGAGCTGCTGCGGCAGGTGCCGGTGTGGTCGCTGCAACGGGTGCAGGCTGCGGAGCAGGAGCTTCGGCAACAGGCTCCTCCACAACAAAGCTGTCCATCATCTTGCCGGACAGGGTCTTGGCAAGATCCACCGACATTATCGACATAAACTCGCTGTTCATAACGCCGTCAACGTTGAGGTTGAACGTTACCGCAACGACAGTTTCATCCGGACTAAGCTCGGAAAGCTCGCAGAAATTAGTTTCTTCTATTATGTATGGCGTCGGGGTTGAGATATCAACAGATGTGCCCAGCAGATCTGAAAGCGCCGTAGCGGACGCGCCCATCATCTGGTTCATAACCTCTGAAACCGCGCTTATGTTAAGCTCGTCAAACTCGAAATCCGGAGAAATAACAAGCGCATTGCCCATAAGCTGGTTGAGGATCATCTGAACATCGTCCTGCTTAAGCACCATCATATTAACGCCGGTGATACCTGCGACATAGACGATCTTCACGCATATTGCCGGCTCAAGCCTTGTGTAGTTCAGCTCTCCCGCCTTAACAACACTGACTTGCGGCGTCGTGATCCATACCTTTGCATTCAGCAGTTCCGAAACAGCGGTTGCCGCAGAACCCATACTTATATTAAGTATTTCGCCGACAGCGTCTATTTCGTATGAGCTGAATTCAACATTTTCATTTGCCATCAGTTATCATACCTCAATTCTCTATAATATTATCAATCATAACTGCCTTTTTATTATTGTAGGTTCCCATCTTTCCGTCAAACCACGGCTTTCCGCCTATCATCACAAGCACGTTGGAGTTTATGTTTTTGCCAAGCGGAATAACGTCGTTCACCTGAAGCGTGAGTACCTCGTACATATCAAGGTTGATCTCTCCGAGTATCGCGGTAACATCCAGCTCTGTCGTGCTTATGCCGGTCATGATGCTCTCGCGGCGCTCTGCCTCGCGGTTGACGTCTGTCTTTCTTCTTGATGAATACCGCGGTATGAACTTGCCCATTATCTCGTCAAGGTTGATAGCAGGAATACACACCGAAATGATCGACTTAATACCGTTGATCTCAACCTCCAGCATAACGATGATAACCGTATCCTCGTGTCCGATGGTCTGGACCACTCTTGAGTTAGTTTCGATTCCGATAAGCTTCGGATTAAGCTCGATGTGCATCGACCACGGTTCCTGAAGCAAGGAAGCAAACGAGTTCATCACGTCATTCATGATAGTGATCTCTATCTCGGTAAAATCGCGGTTAACATCGCGGTACTCACCCTTACCGCCAAGCAGACGGTCTATCATTGTATATGTGATAGCATTAGAAACCTGGACTATAACGTTGGTTTCGCTTACCTCGTCGTTAACTATGCCCATGTCAACCATGCCCATCATAACATAATCGGGCAGCGCGTTATTAAATTCGCTGTAACGCTGCTCCTCTATGTTGACAAGAGTAACACGGCAGTACAATCTGAGCAGTCCCGTCAGATATGACGACAACAGACGCGCGTAGTTCTCAAAGATGCTGTCCAGCACCTTGATCTGCTCTTTAGTGAACTTTTTCGGAGCTCGGAAGTCGTATTCCTTGACCTTTTCCTCCTCTTTTGCAGTCACTATGGGAGCCACGCCTGATGCGACGTTTTTCAGCATTTCGTCAATCTGCGCCTGCGTCAGAACGTCAGCCATCAAAAATCCCCCCTCGGATCAATTAGTGTATATCTGTTTATTAAGTCTCGGATGCAGCGTCCGCTGCCGGAAGCTCTGCGCCGCTGTCGTCAGCAGGCTCATCCTTGATAAAGCTATCAAAATCATCAAATATAATAGGACCGACGCCATCGCTGCCGCTGACATTGATGTCGCTCGGGAAAAGGCTCTCGATATTGTCGATAACGCCCTGGGCAGAATCGTTGGGAAGCTTGTCCTCGTCCTTATTTCCGTGAGCGTCCGGATCGATCTGGTCGGAGGACAGGTGATAGTCGTGATTGAAGATATCCTGAAGCACCTTTGGATCGGTAAAGTCAAGGTCGTTCCTTAAAATCACCAGCTCTACGCGGCGGTTGAGAGCTCTGCCCTCTTCGGTGCTGTTGTCGCCGACGGGCTCGTGAGGGCCTGCGCCCTTTGTCCTAAGCTGAGCGCTGTCAAGCGCCGCCTTGAACTCAAGATACTTTACAACGCTTACTGCACGTCCGGAGGAAAGATCCCAGTCGTTTACCTCCGAAACGCCCACATCGGCAGTGTGACCGCCTACCGTAACCTGCTGGATAGACTGCTTTACCGCCCTAAGCGCAGGACATATGCCGTTGATTATCTTCTGACCTTCGGTGGTGAGCTGTGCGCTGTTGCCCTCGAAGAACACGCCGCTGTTGAAGCGGATGTAGATATGCGCGGAGTCCTTTGATACCGAAACCGCGTCCGAGATCTCGTTTTCATCGACATACTCGGAAAGGTAGATATAAAGCTGATCAAAGCTCTGGGGAAGCTCGCCCGAGCCGGCGGAGGCAGAGGGCTCCTCGTCCTTGATGTAGTTTCCCTCGTCCGTGGTGTGCTGAGGCTGATCTACATATTCGTTAAGGAACTTGCCCCTCGACTGGAATGCCTGATATATATACTGCCATTTCTGCTCATCAAGGCTTGAAGACGCGTACAGCATTACAAAGAACGTAAGAAGCAGGGTAACCATATCGCCGTATGTAGCAAGCCAGTCGCCGTCATGGTTTTCCTTTGGCTTCTTCTGCAGTTTTGCCATAACGCAACCTCCTTTCTGTAATCGTGTTACAATCACAGTACACCCGATTTTATTATTGTATCATACTTTTATGAAATTTGCAAACATTTTATATATTTTTTTGAAATTTTTTTTATGATTCAGACGCAGTTCCCTTATGTGCGCTCTTGGGAAGCATGAATTCCAGCTTCTCCTGAATATATCTCGGGTTAGAACCTGCCGCAATGGCAAGCACGCCCTCTTCGATTATCTGCATACACAGCAGCTCCTCGTTATGTACATTCTGCAAGGAGGAAGCCAGCGGCGCGAAGAATACATTAGCGAACAGCGAGCCGTAGAATGTCGTGATAAGCGCCGTCGCCATACCGCTCGCAAGTCCGTCGGGGTTGGAGTCCATCGTCGCAAGCATGTTTACCAGACCAACCAGAGTACCCAGCATACCAAACGCCGGGAAGATACCAACGCCCTTTTCGAAGAACGCACGGCCGTTGTCGTGGCGGTCGCACATAAAGCTTATCGCGTCATCCAGCATACCGCGCACCTTTTCTGCGTCGTTTGCGTCAACAATGAGCATAAGCGCGGATTTCATAAATGGGTCTTTGCAGTTGTTGGCACTTTCTTCGAGGGCAAGCAGACCGCGGCCTCTTGCTATCTTTGCGTACTCAACTATCTCATCAATGTACTTCTCGGGCTTGAATTTCTTGGGCATAAGCGCCATAACGAACTTTTTGGGTACGCCTGCAAGGTAGGAAAGCGGAAATGCGGCAATAAGACATCCTATCGTACCGCCAACCGTGATAGCCAGTGACGGAATATCAATAAAGTCGTCGATCTTACCGCCGTCGAAGATACCGTAAAGAACCAGACCGATCGAAATCGCCCAGCCAACCAAAAGTGAAATATTCAAAATATATCCCTCGCTTTTCTGTAAAATGAGAAAATTTATCCGGCAAAATGCCCTGTTATGTCAAAGGAGAGTTATCCGTATCTGCCGAAATACGTCTTGACAGCCTGCGGCGGCTCCTGTTGTATTCAATTATCTTATTCTGAAGCTCTTTCATGCTTTCTCGGACAATGTAGCTATGCCCGTTTGACAATACTATTACCGTATCGGGGGTTTCGCTGACGGTTTCGATAAGCTGTTCATTAAGCATAAACACCTTGCCGTCCAGTTTGGTTAAAAAAATCATGTTATTACCTCAACAGCTCTGCCCCCCGCCCCGAAAGACGGGGGGGCGCTGCCGTTAATTCATTTCGCTGCGATTATCTCTTGAGGCTCAGCAGCTCTTCAAGCATTGTATCGGAGGTTGTGATAACTCTCGAGTTAGCCTGATAGCCTCTCTGTGTTGTGATCATGTCGGTGAATTCCTGAGAAAGGTCAACGTTGGACATCTCAAGGGCACCGGCAACTACCTCGCCTGCGCCGTTGCTGCCGGCAACCTCAACCTTAGCCGCGCCGGAGGCTACTGTTTCGGCGAACATCGTACCGCCTACCTGCTCAAGACCGTTGGGGTTATCGAATGTAGCGATATCGATACGGCCGAGTGTGAGATATCCGTGTACGCTGTGCAGACCGATGATGGTGCCGTCTGCCTGAACGGTAACGTTCTCGAGATCCTTGTAGCTCTGCTCCGAGCCTGTGCGGCCGTCTGTCAGATTGAAGGTCGTAAGATACTTTGCAACCTCTGTAAAGAAGCTGTCTGCGCCTCCGCCCAGTGAAAGTGCGGGATTGGTGCCGAACAGCGCTTCTCTTGCAGCAGCGTTCATAGTGCTAAGTTCGCCCATTCCGGAGATCTCGATGATCTTCTTCTGGTCGCCGTTTGCGGCAGCCTTGATTGCCTCATTTATATCTGCAAGCGTAGTGTTGTTGCATACGGTGATGGTCAGGTTGTTCTCGTCCCATACAGCCTTTGTGTTATCATAGCTTGCCGAGTATGCAAAGGTAACCTTGTAGTTGTTGGCATATTCACCCGGCACGGTAGCTGTCATAGTAACGCCGAGCGTGCCCTCCTCTGTACCATCCAGAGTGATAGCTCCGCTGTTGGGCATAGCGGTAATAGCCGCACTTCTGTTTGCATCGTCCGAGGGCATGATGAACTTTGTGCACTGAAGCGAGGGAACCGTTACACCGGCGGTCGCCTGATCTTCAATATACTGCTTGATGACGTCGTTCAACTCGGAAGCCGTGGTGGATGGACCTATTGTAATCTCCCACTTGGGGGATGAAATCGCGCCGCTTGCGTCCACTACCGGAGAAGATGTCACTTCTGTATCCGTTCCATATGAAACAATAACAGTCACGTTATCCTGAAGCAGGTCGGATGTATTAAAGCCGAGCTGTGCCTTCTTCTGCTCGGTAGCGCCCGTAGAAGGGTCTGTGTAGGTGTACTCCCAGTACGACTCGCCGGAAGCGGTTTTTGTGGAATATGTCCATGCGTCGATAGAGTTGCTAGCGATTTTTGCGTCGGGGTCATCCGGCACGGTTTCAAACTCAAACTTAAGCTCAACGTCATCGGGGAGCTCTACGCCGCCCGCTGCGATAGCGCTCTGGATAGCAGCCTCAAACTCCTCATCGGAGTTGTACTGCTTCGTCATATCGAAGAATATGTTGAGTATGCCGTTTGCATAGGTGGCAAAGGGGTGCTTGGCATTTGTAAATGTCACCGACATATCCGTGTGGTCGGAGGGAGTCGAAACCGAGATAGTAACGTTGGTTCCGTTTACAAGCTTTGTAGCGGAAGAGCACTTTGCTTCTGTTGCAGGAATGGTGACCTTGATTATCTCCGAGCTGCCGGGCTGGTTTGCAGAGTCACCGGACACGCCGAGAACATGATAACCGTTTGCGTCAACGAGATAACCCATCTCGTCGATGTTGAAGATACCTGCTCTTGTGTAGAAGATGTTGCCTGCGCCGTCCATAAGCTGAAAGAATCCCTCGCCGTCGATAGCCATATCATAAATGCTGTCGGAGAAGGTAAAGCCGGACTGTGTCATGTTGGCGGTGGTGGTGTTCATCTTAACGCCGTAGCCGACCTGTCTGGGATTGGTGCCGCCGAGGGTTGCCGTGGTTCCGCTGGGAGCCTTTTTGGTCTGATAGTAAACATCGGAGAAAGTAACAACGCCAGTTTTAAAGCCGGTGGTGTTTACGTTTGCGATATTGTTGCCTATAACGTCCATCTTCTGCTGATGGGTCTTAAGACCGGTAACACCGGAATAAAGTGATTTTACCATAGTATGACCTCCATAAAATCATTGGTGCGATTCGCCGTGCGCCTGTGCTCCGTCTGAGTGCAGGCATGAATTCCTGAAAAGGTCCGTTCATATAATAACGGTCGAATCAATGTTTGTGAAAATATTACCTCTCAGATCCTCGTTGGATAGAGTGGTTATAACCTTGTTGTTCTTTACGCTTACAACAAATGCCGTCGAATCCACAAGAACCAGCGTTTCATTGCTGCCCTTGCCTGCTGCTATCTCAACGCCCTTGTTAAGACGTTCAAGCGTGTCGCCCGACTCAAGGTCGATGCTTCTCTGCTCCAGCCGCTGCATAGCGTGTCTGGAAAACTCCACACCGCCGGTCTGCTGCTTTTGAGCAAGCTTTTCCTGCAGCGCCGCCGCAAAAGAGCCTTCGCCGGTATTCTGCTCTGACACAGAACCTGCGGATGGGCTTGGCGCAACTGCGTTTCCCGTGGTAACGCTGATTTGATTGCGAAGCGCAAGGTATTCGCTAATTAACATGATATCAGCCTCCGTGCCTCAGATCAGTTCTTCTGTTTCTTCGGGATATTCAATATCCGCTACATCCTCGTCCTGTGTTATATCGGCTGCCAGTTCTTCGGTGACCTCGTAAGCTGCGTCGGATGCCTGTGCTGCTTCCTCTGCCACAGCGGACAGCTCGTCGGTAATGTTCTCTTCGGCGTCCTCTTCGGGCTCCTCAACAGGAACATCCTCGGGGGTGTCGACGCTTATCTCGGGATACTTCACCTCGATGATATCGGTCAGCTTGTAGGCAATATCGTTGATGATGACATTTACCTGACCGTCCTTTACCTGTACGGAACTGATAATGCCCGAATCAAGTACATCGCCCTTATCCGTCTTTGCCTTTACCGTTGCATTCATGCCTATCATCATCGAAGCCTGCGCAATGGTATCGCCGAGCACCGAGCCTGTAAGACTTCCGCCTGCCGAGCCGTTATCCGATACGGATGTTATCTTGGAGATATCGAAGCTTACTCCGCCGATGTTTACAAGATATGTATCTCCGCTCTTGACTACATTTTCAACCACGCCGGTCTTTGTTATCTGCTCAGCGCCGTCCATTTTGGAGGCGGTCGCCGTCTTTCCGACAAGTGACGCTGCATAATTTGCCTTTGCATACCTGCTGGAGTCCTGTGCATAGGAAAGCTGTGTAAACTGCGCCATCTGCGATACGAACTCGGTATTTGATGTAGGCTCGAGAGGATCCTGCTGCGTCATTTCCGCAACAAGCAGATTAAGAAAGGTCTGCGAGTTTACCATCTCAGCATTTGCATCCTTGAACCTGTCGGCGTACTTTTCGTGATTGGCGATGATCTGGTCATAGCTTGAGAGATACTGTATTGCTCCGTCTGCCATATAATTCTCCTTTCATCGTTATTTTCGCGGTCACATTGCCGAGATCATCTGAGCAAAGGTATCATCCTCTGTCTCGTCGCTCTCGTCCTGTTCCTCGCTGTAATAGGGATTTTTGCTGCTGCCGCTGTAGTCGCCTGCGCGCTGCCCGTCGGATGATTCGTTTACTGTCTGCCATGCTTCAAGCTCGATTCCGTTCTGCTTAAGGCTGTTCTGCAGTAAAAGTCCGTTCTCCTCGATTATGCGCTGGGTCCTTGCGTTGTCAGCCATAATGCTTACCGTAAACGTTCCCTCTGCCGTCTTGGTCATTCTTACCGTGATGCTTCCAAGGTCTGCCGGCTCAAGCGTCAGGCTGTACTCGGTGCTGCCGTCTGCTTTTGCTGTCTGCTGTACTACCTTTTCAACCACCTGCTCGGTGAGCTCCTCGGGTCTTACCGAAAGCTCCGTGCTTTTCTCGGCGGTCAATACTGCTGAGGGCTGCTCGCTTTGCTGAAGCTGCGGCATCAACGCAGCCTGTGCGTCAATATCGGCTTCCGTTTGCCTTGCGGTCTTGGGTTCGGCTGTAAAACCTGCCTGTGCCTCGGCTGCTTCGGATATCTCGGTCTGCTTTACCGTGCCTTTGAGCATTGCAAGCTCATCGGACTTCGACACTACCCTGCCGCGCATCTGTTCTTCGACCGTGTAGCTTTGCTGTACGGGCTGTTCGGATGTCTGACGGGTTTCGGTCTTCTTGACCGTTACCTCTGTGATAAGCTTCTTAAGCTGCTCGAACTCATCGGCAAGCTCTGTGCGCTCCGTCTGCGGTGCTGTCTGCGCCGCTGTGCTCTGCTGTGATACATCGCCGTTGTCCTGCTGCTGTGTGGGAGCATTTGCCATGCTTACGGCATCCGGCGCTTCGATCGCTTCAACCGCTATTTCGGAACCGTCAGCCGCGTTATCGGTTTTCTCGGGTACGCCGTGGTCTTGCGCGTTGGCTTCGTTTATCAGCGCGTCAAGCTCGGCTATGATATGCTCCGATAGTTTAGGAACAAGCTCCTCGGTATTATCCGCAGCCTTTTCAACGATTGTCCTCAGTTGTGCTGCAAGCTCCTCGGTAATAGCGTTATCTGCCTTGACCTGTGGCTTTGCGTCATCTGCCTGCGGCACTGTGATCATCAACGAAACATACTGCTCGGCAGCTGCCTTTTCGGACATTGTGACCGTAAGGGTCATATCCTCCTGCAGCGGCTCGATATCATCCTCGGGTATGCCTAGCATTATCATCGCTACCGCCAAAAGAAGGACATCACAAACCAGCTCATCGGGCAGATCCTTGAGCTTTACTTCGCCCTTTGCGACCGCCGCAGCAAGCTTTTTCAGCTCGGACTTTGGAATTGTCACAGTTACCTCGGCATTGCCGTCCTCGGAAAGCCGGACCTCCGCCTCATTTTTCACTGCCTGTGCTCCTGCGGATTTATCCGTCGCAGCCGCATCGCTGAAGCCGCGTCTTACGCTCTGCCCGACCTCTCCGAGTATATCGGAAAACTTAGTCGTCTGCTCGAGCTGTTCAAGCTCCTCAATTCTTATCGGCAGTGCAGCATCGGAAATCATGAAATCGCTTCGCATGAACCCTGAATTCATAGAAACTGCCATACTTTTCTCACCTCCTTATTATAATAGTAATATATATCAAGGCAAGCGCCATGATACCGTAGTAATTACCGCGTAACCGTTGCGGTTAGCTTTTGCTTACACTCATCGGGGAATATAACTAAGCGCGTCAGCCGACAGCCGGTGTTCGCCTAATTAATGGTTCTAAGCGAAGCATTGGAGACGAACTCCTCGATAAACTGCTCGTGTTCCTTATTTTCAAGGGTCTTGTACTCCTCGAGCTGCTTTTCCTCAAGCTTTTCAAGCGTCTTTACATCCTTGGTCGCGTCAACGACGATGCCAAGCTGCGCGTCGATCTCCTGACGCTTCTGCACCGCCTGAGCCTCTCTCAGGTGTATCTCCTGCTGGAGGGTCACAATATATCTCTTTCTGACGGAGATCTCGTATGCCTGCGCGCCCTGCGCACAGACTCTTTCAAGCTCTGCGCTCTCCTCGATGACCTTTGTGTGAAGCTCCGCCGCTGCCGCCTCTATCTTGTTAAGCTCACCGCGAAGCGCGTTAAGCGTGTTCTTCTGACGGTCGAGCTCCTGCTCACGATAGTCCATAAGCTTTTGCAGCGTAAACTGAAACTTTTTCATCGCCGCTCACCTCATTTTTCATCGCTTACTGCATGAAGCAGAAGCTGAACGGTTTCTTCAAGGCT
>JBJESD010000073.1:0-11927 GCA_051882595.1 Oscillospiraceae bacterium
TGTGTTGGAGAGGTACACATCCCCCAAACGGCTGACGTTATAGCTGTTCTGCTCGCTCGGGAGCACTTTTCCCTCAGCGGAAGTCGAGTTATTCTCGGTCGTATTGTTGAGGTACACATCTCCCGAACGGCTTATATAGCTGTTCTGCTCGGTCGGGAGAACCTTGCCCTCGCCTACCGAAACAGAATTGACCGCTCCGCGCATATCCTCTGCGCTGTTCTTCATTGCGAAAGCGAGCTTTTGCTGTTCCGTTATTCTATGCACTACCTCATTAGCAACCTTTGAAACAGTTTTCGCGCTTTCGCCGAAGCTGCGGCTGTGTTCATATGCCGCACGCAAGCGGCGATTGATTTCTCCGTTACCAAGCTTGCCTAAGCTCTCGGATATTCTTTGGTGAAGGCTCTCCCCAGGTGCGTCTGCCGCAAGATGAAGCAGTTCGGTGACAGAGCGGCTGATATTCTGCTCATTTATACTGCGAACAATGCCAAAGACTCTTTTTTCCGTCTGCTTTTCATCGGTGCGGAAGTGCTCCGCCGATATTTCGGTGCTGCTATTTACAAGGCGAGTGTCAAGCTCTCTCACCGCCTGCGATATCATAGCCGATATTTCCGCAGGATCCGACTTTTCGGCGGCTTCGGCAGCAAGCTCTGCCGCAATTGTGCTGTCGGAAAACCTTGACGCGTTGCCGTTATACTTTTTTGCAGCAGAAATAACGCTGCTGCGAAGCTCATCCGGAGCAGAATCCTGACTTCTCAGCTGTCGGATTACTGTATACAGCTCGCGCTCGCGCAATTTATCCGAAGAGCCAAGCCGCTGTTCCAGCTTTCCAAAAATCTGAGTTTCCACAGAGGTCAGTGATTTCTCGCCGATATGTTTTTGCATTACGCTTTGCAAAAGGCTGAACATCATCTGCACCGTGCAGCTTTCATCCCGAGCCTGCGTCAGCAGAGCCGAAAAAGCGTTAAGCTGCGCCGAAATGCGCTCCGTCTGCATGATACGCTCGGTGATTTCAGCCGTAAGGCGCTGTTCTGTCAGGTTCTGACGGCGTTCTGCCTGCCTGATAAATTCTTCCGAATAAACAAAGCCCAGCTGGTGTGTTTCAACCAGCTTGCGAATATTCTTATTGTTAAGAAGCTGTAAAATCAGTTTGGAGGAGAAATTATTGACAACCATCCGGTTTTCGCTCTGCTGCGCTGCCGTTGGTTCTTCATAAAGGAAAACAAGACCCAGCCGCTCCCAGAGCGAATTAACGCTCACCGAAAACTTACCGATTATCTCCTCACGAAAGCTTCCGTTGAGCTGCATCGGAACGCATAAAGGCGTGATGCCGCCGAAAAAGGGCAGCGGAACAATTCCTCCGATATCTTTGTGTGTAGTTATATCCGACATCATTCCGCCACCTTGCCTCATGCTTTAAAGCACGTTAATAATCTCCCCGTGAATCAATTCTATCGAGGTTATGGAAACGCTGTCGCTCATCGCGTCAAGCGTACTGTAATCCACTTTGACCGGCATTGCATCCAACACTGTCCATATCTTGACAGGCATACGCGCGCTGTCCATCATAGTGATAATCATGGGGTATCTCAGATGCATACCCGTCTGCACAGAAGTAAACCACTGTGACAGCGGCTCGAGTGAAACGGTACCCCTTTGAAGCACAATATTGTCGTACTTCATGCCTTTTGGAAGATAAATCGGGGATGTGAAGTTTCCTCCCTCGGCAATCTCGTCGTACTCCAGCTGTGCGCCGAGCCCCGACACAGAGGAAAAATTGCCGCGCAGCTCAATTGGTGCAATAAGCACGCTGAAATTGCTGCCGGTATGTCGGCTGTCCATGTTTCACCTCCGCTATTTCTCAAACAGATTTTTCTTCTCCTTGGCGCCGCTCAGCTTCTTGTTGATATCCGACACGCTTGAGCACCATCTGCGGCGCTCGCGATGATCAAGATCCATAAGCTGATCATGCGACCAATGGAGGTAGTATCCCAAAAAAGACATTTCTTCATAGAGCTTATCCTCGGGATATAATGATAGCTCTACTTTTCTAAAAAATCCAAAGGAAGGTCAAATTCCTTCTCACAATGAGGACACACAACCTTGTAGGATGGAATGTCCTGCATATTGATCCTCTGGTAGAGATCCTGCAAAAACGCCATATCAATGGTGAACAGGTTCTCAATTACACGGTTGTTTATCGCCTGAAGCGTACCCAGCTTTGTTACAACTCTTGAAAGCAGGATTATCGTAAGATAACCCGGATTCTGCTGAACGCGCGGGTCGCGCAGCGGCATTATCTCATCAGCGGCAGTTGCCAGTCGCATGATGCCTCTCTTGTGCACCTCTCCGTTCTGGTCAACATAGCCTCTGGGCAATTCAAATTCATATTCAGTCTGAAAGCTCACTTAATATTCCTCTCTGCATTTTCTGCTGCGATTACTGTTTTTTGCAGAAAACATAACAAATCAATACAGTACGATATTGCCTTAATAAAAAGCACAATCCCGCCACCGGGTTTCCCCGATGGCGAGTCTTACGCCGACGGACACGCCGACGCAAACGTGCAATGTCCGATAATTAGTTCTCGGAAGGTGTAGCGGAATCCATAGAACCGCCGTCAATTCTGTTTACGCCCTCGTGGCAGATCTCAAGTGTTTCGATGGCAACCTCGCCGCCAAGACCGTTGAGGTCGGGAGCGGTGTAGTGTGTGGGCCATGCGTTGATGATCTCCCAGCTGGGACCCTCTGCTCCTGTATCATCAAGCAGCTTGATGGTAATGGTCTTGCGCTCGATACCTGTGGGACCGGAGGTGTTGTCAGAAGCAACCGTATGCAGCCACTCCATCATCTCCATGGAACCTACAACGCCCCACTTAAGTGTGATATTACCATACTTTGTAAGACCTGCAAGCTTTCTGGGAGTTGTGCGAACCTCGTTGCCTTCTCTGTACTCGATAACGTCAACGGAAATATCCGCACCCGAAACCTCACTGAAGCCGGCAGCCTCGGTGCCATTGAACTCTACCTTGTATCTGAAATTCTTAAACGGATATCTGATTTCAGGCATTTACTCTCATTCCTTTCTCAAATAAAATCAACCATTGCTTTCGCTGGTATACTGACCGATCTTAAAGATCACGAACTCTGCCGGCTTAACGGGAGCTACGCCGATAACGCAGATAAGGCGACCGTTGTCGATATCATCCTGCGTCATAGTGCTGCGGCCGATCTCAACAAAGAATGCCTCGGAAGGAGATGTGCCTGCCAGTGCGCCGCTTCTCCAGGTGCTTGCAAGGAACATTTCGATTGTTCTCTTTACTCTGCCCCAGAGTGCTTCTGTGTTTGGCTCGAATACTACCCAGTTGGTATTTGCTCTGATGGACTCCTCAAGATAGATGAACAGTCTGCGTACGTTGATGTACTTCCATGTAGCGTTGGAGGTAGCTGTTCTTGCGCCCCAAACTCTTATGCCTCTTCCGGGGAAGGAGCGGATAAGGTTTACGCCCTTGGGGTTAAGCAGATCCTGCTCTGCTGTGTTGTAGCTGCTTGCAAGACCTGTGCAGGCTCTTACGACCTCGTTTGCAGGAGCCTTATGTACGCCTATGGTGTTGTCTGTACGAGCGTAGATACCGAGCATAGAGCCGGAGGGAGGAGCGATGATGTTCTTCTTTGACAGAGGATCAAAGATCTGGATCCATGGGTGATAGAACGCTGCATAGTTGGAGTCGAACATATCTCTGTATTCCAGAAGCTCATCGGTCTTCTTTCTGTCCTTGGGCATATCCAGAACAGCAAAGCGGCTCTTGAGGTTCTCGCAGTGAGCGATCAGGGACATCTGTACCTCGGGCATCGTGATACCGGGCACTGCCATAAGGCTTACGTTAGAGTTCTCAATGAAAGCCTGAATACCGGAACGCTTGCCGGGGCCGTCGTCAGTACCGATGTACTCTGCTGCGGAAACGCCTGCAACATTACCATCTGTACCGCCTGTAAGCTGGAGAATGATAGCGTCGCCCTTGCCGCCTACTGCCTCGAAGGGAGAAGCCATAGCGGATACGGGAGCAGGAGCGCCCTCCTTCTTGTCCTTGGGGTCGCCTGCGGGCTTAGCGGCAGCCTTAGCCTCGCCTACTGCAACGGTAACCAGCTCGCTCTTGGACATTCTGGATACGATATAGTCTGCGGACTCTGTGTTAAGAGAAACGAAGAGGTAGTCCTCCTTTACGTCGCCGTACTTAACGGAAACGTCGATTTCGCTGCTCTTGATGAACTTTGTGGGAACAAGATTCTTGTCTACGATAGAGGGATTGACAGGATTCTCGAAAGTAATCGTCTTTTCCTCAATTGCAGTGATCTTGTTGTAGACAGAGGTCTTACCGTCAGCGAACTCTACAACGTCGCCGATCGTAAAGCCGTCTACGCTTCTTACAACTGCGTCGTTTCCGTTAACCTCATAAACCTGAGTCTTAACTCTGGATACGGGAGATACGGTAACCTTGATGCGGTTGCCCCACTCGCCGGGGTTGTTGGCGGTAAAGCTGAGAATAGAGTCGCTCTTTGTAGATGCGCACTTTGCATCAGCAGGGCATACACGCATTACAAATGCTCTGGAGCCGCCGTTGATGAAGAAGTGCTCAACTGCATAGGGGAGATATCTCTTGTCGCCGAACTTGGTTTCAGACAGATAACCTCCGAAAATACGAACGTAGTCACTGAAACTTGTTACAAGCTGGGGCTTGCCGATGACGTCGCCCTTTTCCGCGAGTCCGACAAAACCTGCTGTGCTTGTGCCGACGCCTTCCATCGGTACTGCACCAGACTCGTATTCCTCAACATACACACCGGGGGATAAATACTCTGGCATAACTGTTCCTGATTTCCTGCGCGTGATCATGCGAGGAAAATCAGTGCCTCCTCTCAAAATAAATATTTAGCAAATCTGCAATTATGCAGATAAACTACGAATTAATCCGTGCCGAAAACAAAATCGGCATACTGCTTAAGGTCGCCCTTAAGCACGATGATGTTGTTCTTGCGCTGTTCCTTAACTACGGCGTTAAGCAGATGCTTCATGCCGATCGATATACCCTCCGCTGCCGCAAGAAACGCAGCGTGGACAACGCAGTTCTTTATATTTCCGCCCGCTATCTTGAAATTCTCCGCAAGGAAGCCGAAGTCCACATCGGGAGATATCGGAGCGCAGGTATCAAGCATTTTTTTCCAGAGCAGCGCCCGCGTGGCGGCGTCCGGAAACGGAAACGAAACCACGAAGCTGATACGGCGCATAAACGCCTCGTCTATGTTCTGAAGCAGGTTGGTCGCCATAAGCACCACGCCGTCGTACTCCTCCATCTGCTGAAGGAGGTATGCGGTTTCGATGTTTGCGTGCCTGTCGTGGGAATCCTTGACCTCTGAGCGTTTGCCGAAAAGCGCGTCGGTCTCATCAAAAAACAGCACGCAGTTCGCATTCTTTGCCTCGGTAAACACTTTTCTTAGGTTTTTTTCGGTTTCGCCTATATACTTGCTGACGATCTGCGACAACTGAACCTTGTAAAGCTGCATATGCAGCTGATTTGTAAGCACCTGTGCCGCCATCGTCTTTCCGGTGCCGGGAGGGCCAGAAAACAGCAGCGAAAGACCTCTGCCGTAGGCTGCCTTTTTGCCGAAGCCCCACTCGTTATAGACGGTGTGGCGATACCGGATATGCGTGCAGGCGTCCTTAAGCTGCTTAATCTCGGACTGGGGAAGAACAAGATCGTCCCAATCGTATGCAGGCTTTATCGGGGTTGCAAGCGTATCAAGTCCGACAACGACTTGGTCGTAGCAGCTTTGATGCAAAAGCTCGGATGAAACGCTGCCGCTGTCTGAAAGAGCAGCCAGAGAAGCCGCGCGGTCTGCCGCCGCTTTCACCTGCCCTGCGGTAAAACGGAATTTCGCCGCAAGCTCCTGAGCCGAAAGCTCGGGGTCAAAGTTGGATCGCATATAATGCTCCCAAAGAGCCAGTCGTTGTGCTTCATCGGTTTCGGGAATCTCAAAATCAAGCTTTGTAAGCTTTTCGCTGAGATTTGCGCCGTTCCATTTCTTCTCACTTGTTATATAAAGATGTGTCCCAAGCTGTTCTGCCGCGCCTTTCAGCGCAGTGGTAAGCTCATGCAGCTTATCGGTGTTATCCTCGTTAAGGAAGCACTCGAAGTCGGTGATGCATATTGAACAGCCCTCAAGCCTTGCGGTTACCGCCGCGCTGTTGAATGCCGCTCTGATATCTCCGCTGTTAAGCAGTGATGCAGCATCAACAAACATCACGCTGTCGCCCGACATTGCCGCGCAGTGCTTGACGGTGAACTTTCTTCCGCTTGCGTATCTGCCGAAAATGCAGACAAGCAGCGTTTTGTCCTGCTGCGAATGAAGCACCGCAACGGACGCGCTCTGTGCAATGTCACGGTTGATGCACATAGGCTCGGGCTTGGTGCCGTATCTGAAAAACTCATAGCTGCCATCCGGCGAGGTTCCGCTGACAAAATCGGTCACCGCCTTGGAAAGCGTAAGCAGCCTGCTGCCAAGCGTTCCCTCCTGCGTGGTGCAGAGGAACTTTGTAAGCACGGAGCTGTCCGAAAATGCCGGATAATACCCCAGTACGTTATCGCCTGTCTCCGCCCAAAGCTGAATTGCCATCTCGACGGAAAGCGTCTTTCTGGTGATGTCGTCCTGAAGAAAGCCGAACATCTTCTCGTATTTTTTGTTAAGCTCACAGCACAGCAGCGTCAGCACCACTGCGTACTCAAAGAAATCAAGCCGGAAGCATACGCCCAAGCGTACAAGCGGTATATCGGAATTGCTGTTTGCAGTGGCATTGTACCTGCCGAGGAAGTAATCTCGCGCCATGTCAAGCTCTTCGGACTCCTCACCGGTGAGCGCGGAGTACGCCAGCGTTTCGGTTGCCCTTTCAAGGCTGCTTTCAAATTCCTCGCGCGTTACCACAACGCCCATGATATTCTGCAAGGCATTGTTGGGGCTGACCCACGCGTGGTACTTATACAAATAAAATATATGTAAATCAAGTATCTCCGAAAACCCATCAAGCAGTTCCTGCTGAGAGGAGAACGGGGTACCGGACTTTGTGAAATCAATGCTCATGCTAATCCTCCGGAGAGTAAAGCACGGAATATATCCTGTTCCATGCCGATTCGGTCAGCGCCGCCGCCGAAGAAAAATGCTGCTGCACAACATCCGCAAACAAAAGCGGGTCTGCAATATATACGGAGCTGCGAAGCATTACACTGCCGTCATGAAGCATAAAGCAGCCTGCCGCAAGTCCGGTATTCAGTTCATTAAGCGTCCGCAGCAGCCTGTCCCTGCAAGAATCACAGACCTGCCACGGGTATCGGCTGTACACGCAGATATATCCGCTTTCTTCCGCTGTCACGGCACATTTCCACTTGTGCGCTCCGCTGCGAAGTATAAACTGAACGCTGTCCTCGTGCTCGGCGTAAGCTATGCCCTTGATATCAAGAAGCGCCATAAATCTATGCAGATTATCCAACGATTATTCCTCCGGTTATCCGCCAAACCACGACAGCTCCGCTGTGGGAATACCTGTCGCTGCCGACGGCGGTGCGCACGCGGCAATATCCTGTATCTGAACGGTATTCTCCGGAAGCTCGCCGGCAAAACCCGGAATGCCGTTTGAAAGAAGCATTGAGGCGTCCTCAGAGCGGCTGTCATGCATAAGTGCACCTTGCTCTGCAAGCGCAAGCATTGCCATATTGCTGCCAATACTGCCGGATGAAATCAGCCCGGAAAGCTGGGATATCTCACCGGCGCCTGCCGCGAGAAGCGCTGCCGCGAGCTGAGGGACGTTTTGCTTTGTGCTCTGCGCTGTTTTGCTCGGCGCTTTGTTCTGTGCTTTGCTGTTCTGTATCCTGTTTTGCTTTATGCTCTGCGCTTTGCTGTGCTGCACCATCCAACACCCCCGCCAAGAAATCGGCAAGCATATCCATGCCGGATCTGTTATTTTCATCCTCGGGAGGTACATCCTCCGCAAGTCTTTCTATCTCCTCCAGCACGCTCTGCGCAAAACCATCCGAAGAAAACAGCTTTTCTGCCTCCTTGACGTTAGCCTGCGCCCTTGTAAGCACAGTCAGCAGCCTGCGCTGCTCCGACATTTTGCGGCTGAGCATTGCGCTCTGGCGGTTGCACGCCCATTCAAGCGCCCTGCGCTGTTCGACGCCCTCGGGAGAATTATCCCCCTGAAGCGCCTTTAGCTGAGCCTTATATTCATTAAGCTGCGCCTTATCCTCGTTTGTAACAAGATACGGATAAAGCTTTCGCAGTGTATCAACATTGCGGTGCTCCAGCGGTGTATCCTTAAGCGCGCCGCTTTCGTTGGCGAGCTTTCTGAACACCTCAAGCGTTGTAGAAGCGCCCCTGATGCTGTCCAGTACAATGCCTACGGCGGATTGAGCGTGCCTGTTGAATACTACCTTCGCCGCAGTGCCGTCCACCTGACTCTCAACCGCATTCTGCATCAGCAGCTGCTTTTGCTTCGGGGAGTCCGGAACCGGTCTGCCAAGCGCCCGTGTAAGGCAGGAGGTAAACATCATCTTGCTCTCGCCGCTTAAAACCGCAGCCGCCATATTGCCGCCGTTGAACGCATAAGAAGCGAACCTGTCTGCAAAGCTGCCGTTTTCAAGCTGCTTACGCGAGTGACGGTACATCGGAGAATCATGCCGCTGCCTGAGAAGCTGCTCGTTAAACGGCGAAGCCGCTCTGCGAGACTGCTCGGTATTCTGTGCAGCGCCCTGACCCAAAGCATCCGAAGCCTGCCGTCCATTAGCGGCGTTTTCACTGCCAAGAGCTGCCGCGCGCTGCTTTCCGACGGCGTCAAACTTTGTTGTAAAGCTGTTTATCATGTGATACACCGGGTCGCGCGAGGTTGGAACCACAGTACCGGAGCTGAGTGAAATCTGAGCCCCAAGCTGCTTGTGCCTGCGAGCCAATCCTTCGGTGGGAACGGGCGAAGCACTTTTCCTTCGTTTTTTGTAGTTTAACCCAGACATAACCCCCACCACCACACTTACGGTACCCAAAATGCTTAATTTAGTACATTTTACCACAAAAACAGCATATCTGTCAACATATTGCAATCCAAAAATCAAGCGTCCGATTTGTTAATTTTAACGAAACGACAATACACAAATGTTAAGCAAAACCTTTCATCATTATATGATACTGTCCGGTTTGATAAAATAGTACGATTTCACGGCAATCACATATGCAATAACCGGCTTAATACGTCAGACCATAGCCCTGCGCAAGCCAGCATGAATCGGTGCCTATCTGCCCTGTTGAGCTGTACCACGCAGACGGGAGCTTGCCGCTGAAATCGGCTTTTCCGCAAAGCACGTTGGCGACGCCCTGACCCTCCGAGCCGGGAAGATAGAACATTACAACGCTGTCCCAGTTATCGTAATAGTCGTCGATAATTACCTGACGTCCCGCAACAATGCAGGCTACAACGGGTTTTCCGAGAGAATAAGCCTCTTCGATAGCTTCCTTATTTCCGTAAAGCCCAAGGTCTCCGCACAGTTCAAGGTCAACGGTATCGCCGTTCCACTCGGCATATGCCTGTTCGCCCACAACAAGCAGCACAACATCGGCATTCTTTGCCTGCGACTTTTCGGTGATAACAGTAATTCCGTACTCCTCCGCATTTTTCACAAAGCCGCCGAGTATCGTTGTTACGCCCTGAATCTGCTTTTTGGGGCTTGAATTCCAGTCTATCGTCCAGCCGCCGCACTGAGCCTGTGCATTATCGGCGGCAGGTCCTGTGATATATACGGAGGTGCCCGACTTCAGCGGCAGCGTATTGTTATCGTTTTTGAGCAGAACAAGGCTTTTTTCGACAAGGCGCTCCGCTATCATTCGATACTCCTGCGAGCCGGTTACTGATTGATTTGTCACGAGGTTTTCGCACATGGGATCGTCGAACAAGCCTGCGTTTTTCTTGACCCTGATAATCCTTGTCACCGCGTCGTCAACACGCTCCTGCGCTATCTCTCCGCTGTTTACGGCACCGATTATGATGTTCATTGCATCGTAGTAGGTATCTACCTCCATAAGCATATCTATGCCTGCATTTACTGCGGTTATCACCTGTCCCCTGTATGTAGAAGGAGAGGTATTCTTCACGGAGTTCCAGTCGCTTACGATAAAGCCCTCAAAGCCCATCTCGTTTTTCAGCCGACCGATATATTCGCCGTACTCGTGCATCTTTATACCGTTAAGCGAGGAGTGGCTTACCATTATCGTCTGCACGCCTGCGTCTATCTGTGCCTGATATACCGCAAGCAATTCATTTATCTCATCTTCGCTGAGACGGGAATCTCCGCGGTCGATAAGCCTGTCAACGTCGGATTTTTCTCCTGTGCCGAATATGACATTGCCATCACCGAAAAAGTGCTTTGCGCAGGCAACTACGCCGCCGTCAACAAGTCCTCTGGTATAAGCGGTGCTGAGCGCTGTTATCATATCAAGATCCGCTCCGTAGCTTTCGTATGTCCTTCCCCATCTCGGGTCAACCGACTGTGCAACGCACGGGGCAAAGTTCCACAGCATATGGCACAGCTTTGCCTCGTCCGCAGTGATAAGTCCCACCTGATACATAAGCTTCTCGTCATTTGCCGCACCCAGACCGATATTGTGAGGGAAAAGCACCGAATTAAGGCAGTAGTTGACTCCGTGAACATCATCCTGACCATATAGATAAGGTATGCCCGAGTCTGACTCTATTGCCAGACGCTGGAAACCATCTACTATCTCCTGCCACTGATTATAGTAAACGCTATCATACTTAGATAGAATACTGCCGAAGTCAAAGGCTTTCATCTGCCAGTCTTGCACTGCATAAACAGCAGGCTGAACCATTTGCGCAGCCTTTTGCTCGAGTGTAAGACGTGATACGATCTCCTCGGGGGTCAGGTTTGCGTATTCCTCGTATTTATAGTTATATACGGGCTGTACTTCAGCTTCGCTTGTATCGTAAGCAGAAGTGCCGGAGTTGATTTCAGAGCTTTCAGCAGTAACCTCGGAGTCGGATTTCTGCTCCGGAATATCCGTACCGCTGCACGCTGTTATTGACAGCGCTAACAAAGCCGCAAGTAAAGCAGAGGCTTTTTTCATATTTATTCCGCCTTTCAATAATATATTTGCAAGCGCAGTCACCCTCCGAATAAGCTGATAGTATTCATCCGGATAATACTGCTTTACGTAATTCTACCACTATTGCAGCAAAAAGTCAATCATATAACTAAATCCGATGCTGAGGATTTATCTCCACCAAAATATATAAACAAAAATCCTCCTATAGTATTTCACAACCATAGGAGGAATTAAGGCACACCGTATTAATAAAACCGGCTGACGGTACTAAATCACATCGCTGTAAACATAGCCGCTTGAATAGCATACCGTGCCGATATAGGTGTATGCGCTTACGGCGAACTGATATTTGTGCTTGCTGTTGTAGGGAATTGATATGCTCCGCTTGTCCGGAGTAAGCGTTGAGATAAGCTCATAATCCTTGCCGTCCTTGCTTACATATACGCTGTAATTCGCCGCACCGGCAACCTTGCTGACGCTTAGGTAAAGCTTGCCGTTTTTCTTGGTGATAGTAAGCTTCGGCTTTTGGGGTACTATCTTAAACTCAATCGTCTTTGTGCCCTTATACAGACCCTTGCCCGTTACGGTCGCTGTAGCTGTGCCCACTGACTTGTTCTTCTTGTATGTAAGGTATGTTAATTGTACCACGGCTTGCGTATATTGTCAAGGTAACGGGATTTTTTGCAGCACTTCACAATTTTGTTGCTAAGTTAGCGCCCTGTGTTATGATACAATAGATAGGTGACAATAAAAATTGAAGAACAACTCCAAAAA